>CAYNFM010000129.1:0-8430 GCA_964396415.1 uncultured Treponemataceae bacterium
AAGGCGATCACTTCCTTGATCGAGGTCTCGCCGGCCATGAGCATGACGAGGCGGTCGAGGCCGGGAGCTATGCCGCCATGGGGAGGGGCGCCGTACTTGAAGGCCTCGGTGAGGAAGCCGAACTTGCGCAGGCCCGCCTCCTCGTCGATGCCGACGATCCTGAATATGCGCTTCTGCAGCTCGGGGTCGTGGATGCGGATGGAGCCCGAGGCGAGCTCGAAGCCGTTGAGCACGAGGTCGTAGAGGTCGCCCTTGACCGAGCCGGGGTCGGTCTCGAGGCTGGAGTGGTAGGCCTCCTGGGGCATCGTGAACATGTGGTGCGCGGCTTCCCACCTGCCCTCGTCCTCGTCGTACTCGAACATGGGAAAGTCCACTATCCACGCGAACTCGAAGGCCTTGGGGTCGCAGAAACCGAGGTCCCTGCCGAGCTTCGAGCGCACGGCGCCCAAGGCCTGATTGGCGACCTTCCGCCTCGAGTCCGCGACCATGAGCACGAGGTCCCCGGGCTTGGCCCCGAGGAAGGCGACGAGCTCGGCCTCCAGGCCGGGAGCCGCGCCCTCGCCCGAGAAGAACTTCGAGACGCCGCCTTCGAGCTTGGCTCCGCCGCCTTCGGGCGAGGCGACCTTCATCCATGCGAGGCCCTTGGCGCGATATACCTTGGCCGCCGCCTCGAGCTCCTCGATCTGCTTGCGCGAGTAGTCGGCTTTCCCGGGCACGACGAGGGCCTTCACCGCTCCGACGGGCTTCCCGTCGGGACCCTCCGAGCGTATCCCGGCCGGCGCGTCCTTGGCCCGGCGTGTCTCCCCTTCGTCGAGGGCGTCCTTGAAGGCCTGGAAAGACGAGCGCCTCGCATGGGCCGAGACGTCCTTCATCTCCATCTCGAAGCGGAGATCGGGCTTGTCGGTGCCGTAGAGCTCCATGGAGTCGTCATAGCCGATGCGTCGGAATCTGGGGGGGAGGTCGACGCCCAGGGTGCTCAGGAATACGTGGCCGAAGAGGCCCTCCGTCAGCTCGAGTACGTCCTCGCGCTTGACGAAGGACATTTCGATGTCGATCTGGGTGAACTCAGGCTGCCGGTCGCCGCGCGCGTCCTCGTCTCGATAGCAGCGCGCGAGCTGGAAGTACTTGTCCATCCCGCTCACCATGAGGAGCTGCTTGTAGAGCTGGGGAGACTGGGGAAGGGCGTAGAACTTGCCGGGGTAAAGCCGGGATGGCACGAGGTAGTCGCGGGCGCCCTCGGGGGTCGACTTGATGAAGGTAGGCGTCTCGATCTCGTAGAAGCCCTTCTCGCCGAGGTACTGACGCACGGCGAAGGCGACCTTATGGCGAAGCTCCATCTTGCGCCGCATGGAGAACGAGCGCAGGTCCAGGTAGCGGTATTTGAGGCGGAGATCCTCCTTGGCGTCGCTCTTCTCGTCGATCATGAAGGGCAGGGTCTCGCATCGGCCGAGCACCTGGATGGACTCGGCCACCACCTCCATCCCGCCGGTCTCCATGTCCTCGTTGATCATGTCGGCCGGGCGCGCGCGAACCCGACCGCGGACCGCTATGCAATACTCGAGCCTGAGCTCGGCCGCGGCGGCCTTGAGCTCGGCCGGAGCGTCGGCCTCGACGACCGCCTGGGTGATGCCGTAGCGATCCCTGAGATTTATGAAGCAAATGGGACCATGGTCCCGCTTGCGGTGAACCCATCCGTTGAGTACGACGGTCTGGCCGGCATCGGCCGCGCGGAGGGCCCCGCAGGTGGTTGTGCGCTTCTGGTATTCCATGGAGGCATTCTACATGAGCCCCCGGACCAGGCGCAAGCTTGCGCGTCCCCGCTCGAACTTGACCCGACGCGGATCGTCGCTTAGAGTTCAATCATGGAACGGCGGAGTCCCGCATGAGCGTTCGACGTTTCCTTACCTTAGCGCTCATCGTCGCGGGAGGCCTCCCCTTGCTCGTCTTCGGCCTCGTATTCAGCCTCGCGCTGGGCGGGCAGATCGCCGGCAACACGGAGACTCTCTCGCAGACCATGCTGAGGGCCCTCGCCGCCCAAGCGGGCTCGAGCCTCCTCGACGCCGCGCAGGAGGATCTCCCCGCCCTCCTCATCCTGGCCGAGTCCTCGGGCGGCGGCTTCGCGGAAGCGAGCCTCTTGCATTCCTTCAGGCTGCCCCACCCGGAGTACGATCTCCTCGCGATCCGGGACGAGGCCTCGGACCGAATCGAGGCGGTAGACCCGCCCGAAGCCGGCGTCGTCGGAGGGGCCTATGACCTCCACGCCGATCTCGAGCCGGGCAAAGTCTCCTTCTCCGATCCCTTCCATTCCGAGCTGACCCGCGCGGTATCCGTCGAGGCGGCCTATTCGAACGGCCGCAGGACCGTCCTGGCCCTCATCGACCTCGGCGAGATATCCGCGAAGCTCGTCCTCATCGCCCAATCTCCCTCGGATCGGCTCGGCATCGTGGACGGCAGGGGCCGCTACCTGGCCTGCAGCGATCCCTCGCGCGCGCAGAGACTCGAGCGCGTGGACGGCTCGAGCCTCGTACCGGGGCCGGCGAGAGTGAGGTCGGAGGGCCACGAATACTATGCCTCGTCGATGGCGCTGCCGGGGACGGCTTGGCGCGTCCTTTACCTGCGCTCCGCCGCCGATGCCGACGCCCCCATGACCGCCTTCATCGACGGCATCCTCGGCACCCTCGCATCGGCCCTCGTCTGTACGGGCTTCATCGCCTTCTTCGCGTGGAGGAACATCTCGACCCCCCTATCCTCCCTCGTGAGCCGCATCGATCGGATCGCGGAGGGACATTACGCCGAGCGCATCGAGGGCGAGTCTTCCCTCGAGTTCCGGGAGATCGGCCGAGCCTTCAATCAGATGGCCGACTCCATCGGCAAGCGGGACCGCGAGCTCCAGCGCAGCGAGGAGCGCTATCGGCTCCTCTTCCATCGCAACAGAGTGCCGGCCTTGATCGTCGAGCCCGCCGCCGGCGCGATTCGCGACGTCAACGACGCGGCCCTCTCGTATTATGGATATTCCAAGGAGGAGCTCGAGGCCCTCACGCTCGGGAACATAGACCAGCTACCCGAGGACGCGCTTCGGGCCAAGATCCGCGAGGCTGTCGGCGGAGGGGAAGGCCATATCCTCTCGCGGCACCGCCTGCGCTCGGGAAAGCTCCGCGACGTCGAGCTGTACATGAGTCCCGTCGAGCTCCAGGGCGAGGCCGACCTGTACTGCATCGTCTTCGACGTCACTCGGCGCAGGCTGGCCGAGGAGAGGATGGCCAAGGCCCTCAGGGAGCGGACTCTCCTCCTGCGCGAGGTATACCATCGAGTCAAGAACAACCTCCAGATCGTCTCGAGTCTCCTCAACCTCCAGACCGAGGGACTCGAGGAGGCGGCCGCGCTTCGCGCGCTCAGATTGGCCCAGGATCGCGTCTACGCCATGTCCCTCGCCCACGAGCTCGTCTATCAGGTACCGGACCTCGCCCAAATCGAAGCCTCGGATTACGCGGGACAGCTCATAGCGAACCTGCAGGCGGCCTACGCAGTTTCGGAAGGATCGGTCGCCTCCGAGCTCCGCCCGATGAAGCTCGAGCTGGAGCGCGCCATCCCCTTCGGGCTCGTACTGAACGAGCTCGTGTCCAACGCCTTCAAGTACGCGAAGCCCTCCGGCGACCGGCCGATGCGGATCGCCTTCGGGCCGAGCGGCGACGGCGGCTCCGCGGTCTTCGTCGTGGAGGACTCCGGGCCGGGCATGCCGACCGATGCCTTCGAGGCCGAGGGGAGGACCGGATCGATCGGCCTATCCCTGATTTCCGCGCTCTCCGCCCAGCTCGAAGGAACGATCTCATGGGGAACCGGTCCAGGCGGAACGGGGGCGCGAGCGGAGCTTCGCTTCCCCTCGACCGCGCAAAGGCGCTAGAAGGGGAGAACGCAGTGAGAAAGGGAGTTTCGCTCGCCGCCCTCTGCCTGGCCCTGGCCCTCGTCCCGAGCCCGTCCTCGAAGGTCGCGGCCCAGCCGAGCATCGTCACTCTGCGCTACGCGCACATGAACACGAGGGAGAGCGTCCCGGGGATGCAGGCGGCTTTCTTCGCGGATCGGGTCGGCCTCTACAGCGGAGGCTCGATTAAGGTCGAGGTATATCCCGACTCCCAGCTCGGGACGCTCGAGGAAATGGCCGACGAGGTATCCTCCGGCGTCGTCGCCTTTCACCACGACACCGCCGGCACGATTGGGGAGCTCTTCGAGGACTATGCCGTCCTCGATACGCCCTATATCTACCGCGACGTCGCCCATCTCCTCAGGGTCACCGATCCGAAGTCGCCCCTCATGGTCAGGCTGGGGGAGGGCCTCCTCAAGAAGAGCGGCGTGCGACTCCTCTACACCTTCTACTTCGGCGCCCGCGAGCTTACCTGCGATCGTCCCATCAGGAGGCCGGAAGACCTGAAGTCGCTGAAGGTCCGCTCCATCCCCTCCCCGATCTATACGACCGCGGTGGAAGGGCTCGGCGCCGTAGCCGCGCCGATCGATTGGGTCCTGACCCCGACCGCCCTCAAGGCGAAGGTCGTGAACGGGGAAGAGAACCCCTTCGACATCATCCTCGACTCGAGGCTCTACGAGACGCAGCCCTACCTCATGCTGACGAACCATATCCTGGCGGCCGACAGCGTGGTCGTGAACGAGGCCGCGTGGCGCCGGCTAACGAGAGCCCAGCGCGACGCCGTCGCGCGAGCGGGGGCCGAGGCGAGCGCCTACGCCACCAAGCTTACCCTGGATAGGGAAGCGGGCGACCTGGCCGCGCTGAAAGCCGCGGGCATGAAGGTCATCGGTCCCGCCGAGGGCCTCGACATCGAAGCCTTCCGCGCCAACACCAGAAGGCTCGTGGAGGCGCGCTTCGGCGCTAAATGGGAAAAATACTACCGGCTGATCGACGCGGAAAGGTGAGCCGAAGCGAATCTAGACGCTTCCTTTTGTATCCTCGGGGCCGAAGCGGTATTTTATAGTGGCCCGCCGCCGGGGCTTCGCCGACCTCGGCCGACAATGCATCTTTCATCCGGGGGAATATCCGTTGAGAACCAGGACCATGCGCCTCGATAGGCTGTTCCGCGAGCTGCGGAACGCGATCATCCTCCAGAGCCTCACCAGTCGCGAGCTGCGGCGCTTCACCAAGATATGCGAACCGAGGGATTACGACGCGGGCGAGCGCCTCGTCGAGCAGGATGCGATCGGCTCCGACCTCCACGTACTGCTCGAGGGAGCATTGGACATTTCCGTCCGCGGGAAGGGCGGAGAGGACATCCGCGTCAGCGAAGTGCGCAAGGGCGACGTCTTCGGCGAGGCCTCCATCTTCATGGACCTGCCGCGCACCGCGAGCGCGATCGCCCGAGGCCCCTGCCTCGTCGTGGCCGTAAGCCGCGACCGCCTCTTCACCTACTGCGAGCGCAACCCTCGCGCAGGCCTCAAGATATTCGGCTTCGTCATCTACAGCCTGTTGAGGCGCCTCGGCTCGACGAGCCGCGAGCTGGCCGCCCAGCGGGAGTCGGTGGTCACCGCAGCCGATCTCGAGGAGCTCGGCGCCTGCTTCCCCAAGTCCCTCGATGATATGCTCGGGACGGGCGGGTGGAAGGACCAAAGCGTCTAAGTCGGAGGGGGACTCATACTCCGCCGAGCGAACGATACCTCTCAGTTTGCCGCGAAGTATCGTTCATTTGTTCGCCGCGACCAAGTTGGTCAAGGGCAGTGCCTAAGTTGGTCATGCATCGTGGCCAACTTGGCCGATCGCCGTGCCCAAGTTCGTCAAATGCCGTGACCAACTTGGTCGGTCGCTGCGCCCAACTTGGGTAATAGCCTCCTCCAAGTTTGCGAGGTGGCATTTTCTCGTGGTCCTATACCACGGATTGAGTATAAAAGTGAGGCGTTTTCACTATTCTCTTTATATAGGTTTGAAAAGGCATATCAGCCGTCTTCAAGAGCTCGATTCGGCTCAGGCTCGTTTCTTTGCGGCGTTCTTCTTGATCCAGGCCTTCCAAGGTTTCCAGTAATATTCCGTCCATCCCTTCTTGAGATCCTCGACCTGGTCATCGGGCACGTTCGCATGGGTCGCCAGAAGGCGAGTGCCCTCTCCCTCGGGCAGGAAGAGGAGGACGAATATGGAATCGGGCGCTTCCCCAGGCCAATCCTCGGCTCTCCAGGTCTGGACGATCATCCGGCCCTGCTCGGCGTGGAGAGTCGTCCCCTTTATATAGCCGTCCCAGGCGGTAAAGGGAGCGCCGGCCTTGGCCTTGATGGTCGCCGCCGAGCCGGTGGTCTCGGCATGAAGCTTCTGCTCGGCGTAGAGGGCGTAAACGGCCTCCGGCGGAGCGGCGAAGAGGACGGATTGAGTGAATGTCTTGGGCATGCTTCCTCCCGGGATAATTATCGCTCGGCGGGGCCGGGATTTCCAGGGCCTTCGTTATTTCCCGCTTACTCCGCCGACCCGGAGACGGAGAAACCCGCGATATTTAGAATTATGTAATCTTTCCGATAGACTCCCGTAATCGCCGCATAATATCCTTCGGCTTGATTTCGATTAAATCATCCGGAGGAAGCTCGATGATGCGGCGATCCGACTCAGACGCGAAGGTACAAAACGATTATGTCATCTAGGCTGTCGCTGAAAAGGGGACGCTTCATCGCTTCGGTATTCCTGTGCGCCGTCCTGGCCGCCCAGGGACGCGCGCAACAGGCCGCGGAGCCGCAGGCGCCGGGAGCCGCGGGGACCGTCGCGGCTCCGTCGAGCGTAGCGCCGATGCCCGCGGCCTCGGCTCAGGTCGGCCTGGATGATTGCCTGGCCGCGGCCTTGGCGGGAGCGCCCGGCCTCAGGACGGCGAAGCTGACTCTCGATACGGCCTCCTCCATACTTACGGACGCCATCGGCAGTAACGGATTGACTCTGGGAGAGTCGGCCGGATATTTCTACCAATGGCCCATCGGCTCGGCATCGCAAGCTACGAGTTCTTCGAGCTCGTCCGGGGCGAACGGGAATAATGTCACGGCAGGGGTATCGCTTACGGGCGGCCCTTCGACGAACCCGACGACGAGCGTCGACCTCTCGGTACAGCCGGAATTCCCGACTACCGGCGGCCTATCGACCATATTGGGAGTAAAAGGCAGCCAGGTCGTCTATGACGGCTATCCCGGCGGGCGGCCGACAGGCCTGGTAAAGCAGGCGCGATATGGCTTTCAGATCGCCCAGGTCACCTACGACGCGCAGCTCGAGGCTCTCGCCTACCAGGTAAAGAAAGACTATTACACCTTGCTCGGAGATCAGAAGAGCCTGATAGCCAAGGACGCCACCGTCCAGCAGGCCGAGATAGAGCTATCGCAGATGCAGGGATACCTCGCCGCCGGACGGGCCACCAACCTCGATGTCCTCCAGTTCCAGGTGGCGCTGAGGCAGGCTCAGCTGGATCTGCGCACGCAGCAGAATACGATCGAAACGGACCGGAAAAGACTATCCCTCGACGTCGGATGGCCGCTCGACAAGGCCTATGGCGTTCAGGACGTTCCGAGTCCCGCCCTTCCCTCATTGGACCAGAAACAGGCTCTCGACACGGCGTACGCGAACAGGCCCGAGCTCAGGACCTACGATCTCGATGTCGCGAATGCCGGTATCGATCTCTTGTTGCAAAAGAGCTATTTCGCCCCTGCGGTGTCGATAGACGGCGGTCTTAGTTTCGCGCAGGATCTCACTCCGGATACGCTCAACGGGGGCGCGATCTCCCTGGGGGCTACGATCGCCCTGCCGCCGATCTACGACGGCAAGCAGCAGGCATCGCTGGTGAGACAGAAGGCCGATGCGATCGAGAACTATGGCGTATTGCGGGAGCAGGCGCGCCAGAGCATCACGATCGCCGTGCAGAACGATCTCTTTTCCGTGAAGGACGCGAGCGATCGCCTCGATCTCGCCAAGGAGACCCTCGACGAGGACCAGGGTCTCTACGATTTGCAGCGGGCCAAGTTCAGGGCCGGCACGGCGTCGTCCGTCGATGTCATGACGGCCTTCTCCAACCTCGCGGCGGCCCAAGTAGGGCTCGAAACGGCAAAATCGACATATAACCTCGCTATCCTGGCGCTAGACAACGACATGGGGCAATAAGGGAGTTACCGAATGAGCAATCGATCGAAGACGATCATCGCGCTTGTCGTCGCCGCGGCCGTAATCGCGGGGGCTTGGCTCTTGCTGAAGCAGCACGCGAGCAATGGGGCGAGCATCCATTACGTCTCGCGTCCCGTCGGCTACGCCGATATCTCCGCCACGGTGAGCGAGACGGGCACGGTCAACCCGGTCACCGTCGTGGACATAGGCAGCGAGGTCTCGGGAACGATCCTGACCCTTTCGGTCGACTACAACTCCATCGTCCGCAAGGGCCAGGTCCTGACGACCCTCGACCCGACGACCTTCCAGGCCGC
>CAYNFM010000130.1:0-8279 GCA_964396415.1 uncultured Treponemataceae bacterium
CGATGGCGGCGCGACTCGCCTTATCCTTGCGCGCCTGCTCCTCATTGTAGCAGATGATGTAGCGCTTGCCGTCGCGTATCCGCTCACTCACTCGAAGCGGGGAAGGATCTTTGGACGAGCGTCGAGGCGGCGTGACCTCGATGAAGCTATCGTCGATCTCCAGGCTTTCATCGCGGAAGGTCGCGTCCTTCCTCATTCGGACGCCAAGAATATACTGCATCGTGAGGTCATTACTTTCAAGCTTTTCAATGGTATCACGACTGATCATGCCGCGATCGGCGACCACGCAGAGGGAAGAAATGCCGAATCGTGACTTGAGCCGCTGGACGACGGGAATGAGAGTCGTGACGTCGGTGACATTGCCGGGCCACAGCTCGCAGCAGATCGGTTTGCCCGATCCATCGAGGATCGCCCCGACGACCATTTGCTTGAGGTCAGGCCGCGAGTCCTTGCTATGCCCATACTGCCCGATTTCCTGTCCGCCTTCGCCTTCGAAGTACAGACTCGTCGTATCGAAGAAGACGACCTCGAGCGTCGAAAACAGATCGCTCTTGCGCAAGAAGAGCGCCTCTTCGATTCGGTCCTTGCGGCACCGCTCGGTTAAGGGATCAGACCCCATCTGGATAATCCGTTCCCCGAGCCAGGCCATGCTCCTATACAAATGGTGGAGCGCGATGCCATCGACGCCGTCGATGACGAAACCTGCCTTCCATTTTTCCGCGGCTCGATCGCTTCCTGAGGCGAAGAGGCGGTGCAGTACCGTGAGGAATATCGCTCTCTCAAGGGAAAACTGACGACGGGTTTTGCCACGAACTTGTTCGATGACCTCGGGGATCCCGAGGTCGCGCCATAGTTTCTCGAATACGAGCGCAGGGCCGAGAGATTTTGTGCATCGCGCCCTGATTGAGCCCTCGCGATGAGCATCGATGACCCGGACTGCAGTCGTATGCTTGAGCATGGATCGAGCGAGATCGTCTAACTTTCCGGAAGAAGACAGCTCGTCGGCGTGGCCGAGATTGGCAATGACACGTTGCTTGACGGATGAGCCTTCGCGATGGTTTTCCACGATCTGGAAATAAGCGAGGTTACCGGCCTTTTTGATACGGACGAACATGGCGCAGCCTCCCTGCACCACTATATTATCACGGAATCCAATATTTGCAATAATATTATTAGTATACGATGTATATTCTTGGCACTACACGGTCGCTTCATAAAAAGCAATTGTTGTTATGGTATAAGGAATTAGAAGGGACGAAACAGAAAAAATGTGCATTAAGTGTCGAACACGGGTTCGACGAAGACCTGGTTGTCCCCGAGTCGGCTAGCCGCTTCCAAGAAAGTCTGCTTTTCAGAGATCGCATATTATAGTGACTGTTGAGACCGCTCGTCCTCAGTTGCTTGATCGCAGTCCGCTAAAAATCCTCGCCGCACCGTATCATCGATGCATCCTCCGGCCATGAGGATGCTTTGGCGGAGACCATGGCTCAAGACGTGGTTGTTTTGACGGTTACGACTATATAAAGGCGTCTCATTGGTTCAAGAACGCAGCTGATCAGGGGCTAGCCATCGCCCAGTGTGGCCTAGGCTATTTCTAACACGAGGGTGAGGGATTTCCGCAGAACAATAGCGAGGCGGCCAAGTGGTACCAGAAAGCTGCAGATCAAGGATTGGCAATTGCTCAGTATGGCCTCGGCGCTTTGTACGACGAGGGCGTGGGGGTACCACAAAACTACGCCGATGCGGCCAAATGGTACCAGAAAGCCGCCGATCAGGGGATGGCTGGTACCCAGTACAGCCTCGGCATACTCTACATCAAGGGCGATGGGGTTCCACAGAATTATGTCAAGGCTCATATGTGGCTGAATCTCGCTGCAGTTGGATTGGAGGGTGATAAAGAAAACAGAAATAGTGCCGTTACTGCCCGAGATATGGTGGCAAAACTGATGACACCAGATCAAATAGCCGAAGCTCAGAAGCTTGCTAGCCAGTGGGCGCCCACAAAATAGAGGAATTGTCCGTTTCATCCTTTCAGTAGCCCTTGCTTTTGAAACTCTTTTCTAATGAGTTCTTTGACTTCGGCTTTTATACCTGTGTCCTGAATATCATCTATGTGCGGCGTCTGATAGAACAGGATTATTGTCGGAGAGGTTTGCCCTTGTAGACTGACCCAGAGAGGTCTGTACCGGCTATCGTTGCTCACTGTTTCGCGTTGCAGCTCCATAAAAGGGTTTCCCTCTGGCAATAGTTCGATGATACACTCACTAACAAAGTCCAGAAACATTTTCTCATCAGCATTCATTGATTTCTCCTTGCGCCTCTAAATTAAACTGCATAAAAGGAGTGTATCATGGCGTATGTGTCCAAGGCAAATTTGCGGACACAATAACGGGATGCGGCCCTCACAGAATCTGACCAGAAATCCCCATAATAAGATATTATGGGGATAGCCCGTTACGTCTACCCAGGCTACACTCGGGGCCGAAGGGGAACCTATGCCTAGCGTCACACAGATCTGGCGGTCTCAAATGGAAGCCGGCGATCGCCATGACATGGATGCGGTACTCGCGCATTTTGACCAGAATTGTGAGTGGAACTTGGTAACTGCGTCAAAACTGTTTCGGGGACATGCCGAGTTGCGCACGTTCCTCACCGAGGGGCTAGGGGCCTCTATGACGCGAGAGAAGCCCGACGTACGCTCGGAATTTGGGACGGATAAATGGGGAGTGTTTGAATACGTAAGCCGGGGGAAGTTCAGTAAAGACGCGCTCCGCTTCGCTCACGTGATAGGTGAGACGAAAGCATCCTTCAGTACCCGATTCGGAAAAGCCGTGACGACACTGATTATCCGCCTTTTTTTCCTCGGAAGAACCTTCGAAGTTCCGGTGTGCTTCATTTATCACGTGAACGAGCTCGGCCTGATTGATCGCGTGCATGAATACGCCGCAACGCGCCGATAGCCTCGCCGAGCCAGGGCGCGGCTCTGCGGCGGTCGGCGCCGAGGCAGTAGAAGAACTCGCGCGCCGCATCGCGACCGATGCGCCTGAGCTCGCCGAGCTGCCGCCGCGCGAGCTCGCGGCGGTGGCGAAGGCCGTACTCGCGGGGAAGCTCACCGAGGGGCTCCGCGCGAAAGTCGACGTCGCAGGCATCGACTACGAGGAGGAGAAACGGATTTTCCTCGAGGGCCGCGCCTCGGAGGCGACGCGGGAGGCCTACGGCCGCGCCCTTACGGAGCTCGAGGTCTTCGCGCGCCGGCGAGGGCGGAGTGTCCTCGAGCTGCGGCCCAGAGACGCGGACGCCTTCATCCGCGGCGTACAAGGCGCTCCGGCGACTGTGCGACTGAGAGCCGCGGGCGCCTCGAGCTTCTACGGATTCCTCGAGCGGGAAACCGAGGAGAGGATTAAAAACCCCTTCCACGGGACGCGCTCGAGGCCGCCGGCCGCGTGGCGGCGGCCCCTCGAGATCCCGAGCGAGGAGGAGCTCCACCTCCTCCTGGAGGTGGTGGATCCTACAAGCGAGCTCGGCACGGCGATCGCGGTCATGGCGTATAGGGGGCTTCGCGTGGGGGGCCTGCCGGAAATGACGATCAAGAGCGGATGGTTTTGGACGCGCTCGAAGGGAAAGGAGCTCTCGGGAGAGCTCGGCGAGGAAGCGATGCAGGCCCTTGAGGCGGCGGGCCTGCCCCTGCGGGCGCGCTTCGGGGAGCTCACGGCGCGGTAGATCGCGGACCGCATGCGCCGCGCAACACGGCGCCTTGCAGCCGCTGGCACGCTCGAGGCGGCTTATAGCGTGCACGACCTGCGGCACTTCTTCGCCGTGCGGGAATACCGGAGGACGAAGGATCTCTATAGGGTGTCAAAGCTCCTGGGGCACGCGTCTATTCAGGTGACGGAGACTTATCTCAGGGGGCTAGGGGAGGTGGATTGACCAGGTGGGGCTATGCTAGCTTTCGTGTGCCTAGCGTTGTGGTTATACTAATGTGCAGAGGATGGAGATTGTACGCTCTACCTCGTGGGAGTTTCTTGAGGGGCTGGCAGACATCAACCGCTAGAGGTAATAAATGGATAAAAACCAAATAGTCAATGAAATTCAGCGAACAGCAACCGCTAATGGGGGAGTTCCTCTTGGCTGGAAGCGGTTCGAGGAAGAGACAGGTATTCGCTATTACGATTGGTTTGGCCACTTTTGGACAAAATGGGGCGATGCAGTTCGCGAGGCTGGCTTTGAACCCAATCGCATGTCCGAAGCCTATGAAGACGATTTCCTACTTGAAAAGCTGGCCTCGCTCACGCGGCGTGTGGGCAAGGTTCCGACTCAGAGTGATTTGTTGCTTGCTTGCTAGGCAGATTCAACATTTCCCTCAGAGAAAGTTTTCCGTCGCTTAGGCTCAAAGCCTCAAAAAGCGGCCCGCATCATCAATTTTTGCAGAACACATACGGGCTATGATGATATCGCCGCGATTTGGAGTAATGTCCCGGTGTCTTCGAAGCCCAAAGACTCCGAATCATCCCCCGAGTCCTCGGCTGTTGGTTATGTCTATATGCTTAAACACGGTTCACGCCGTGAATATAAAATTGGACGAACAAATAGTCCTGTTAGGCGAGAAGGTGAACTCGGCATTCAGCTTCCTGAGAAGTTGGAACCGATTCACTACATTAAAACCGATGATCCGGCTGGAATTGAAAGCTACTGGCATTCACGATTTGCTGCGAACCGCAAAGAGGGTGAGTGGTTCGAACTCACAGCTCAAGATGTACGAGCTTTCAAGCGATGGAAGAACATATTCTAGTTTCATGACCCCGGAACGGGCTGATACTACAAATCGTCATCAACCGCGCGGATATGAGCCGCTTGCTCTGAGGCCCAGGAGGATCCTAATGTCCGAACTTTGCATTGGAATAACGGCCACCGTCGTCGTCGGCCTCATCTTGGCGGCTATCCTCTGGCTGCCACCTCGACTTTGGAAAAGAAAAAAGCACCGAAGCATCTACGACAAGGGTGGGCTGAGACCTCTCGAATAGAGAGCGACACTTTCTCATAGAGAATGGGGTCCATTAGTCCCCAGGATGGCCCAGTGGGAGCGAAACTACAATAAGCGACGTTCGCGCCGTAGGACGCTACTCCCCTCAGAAGCAAGGGAATTGAAGACCTTGCCCCCTATTTTGAGAGGGGATAAAGACGGGATCGACATCAAGAAGCACTTTCTCGATTGCTGGTCGATCCAAAAACACCCAGCAAGATATGATATTGGGTCTGCCGAGTCGATATGCATGCTTGGATCTCGCTTCGGAGCGGTTCCAAGTGTCGCCGGCGCCGAAATGAGGCCAATTGTCGCTTATTGCGGCTTCGCTCCCACTGGGCCATTTAGGGTTATTAACAAGCTGTCGCGCACCCGCAGAATAAACTATTCTGACTTTTGAGGGGACAAATGGACAGGAACCCAGATACACCTTGGAATCCGAGAGTGCCTACGGATATCTCGCCAGTTGATTTTGAAAAGATCGTTTTAGATTGGCTCGGTTCGGCTTCCGCTCATAAAAACCAGACGATAACGACCGAGCATCTGGGTGTTGTCACCGGAGAGGGCGGCCAATACAAGATTGATGTACTAGTAACTTTCTCTGCGCTTGGAGGCGCCTCTTTTGTTGTGCTGGTAGAATGTAAGCATCAAACACGCCCAATAGAGCGAGAAGACGTTATGGTCCTTGAGTCAAAACTTCGGGACGTAAATGCACAAAAAGCGATGATATTTTCAACTTCTGGATTTCAGTCAGGAGCTATAGAATTTGCGAGCGCAAAGAGAATTGCATCTATTACGGTTGTTGAGGGGGCATGGCTTTTTGAGACCAAAGGGTTTGGTATAAAACCAGCAACGCCTCCTCCTTGGGTTAAATTCCCTAAGTACCGTGGGATCAGTCTTTTGAAGACAACTACAGGTATTTCTTGTCATACGCTCGAAGCTACCCGTCTTGATGCAATCGAGGATTGGCTGAATTGAAGAGCATAGGCTTTTATATCCCAATAAATAGATCCTCGTAACTGAAACTATCCCGGACATAATATTTGAGCGTGGTCGCCTCGTCCGAGTGCCCCATGAGCCTCGAGACGGCCTTTATCCTATGCGTACTCGCCAAAAGGTCCGTCGCCCTCGAGTGCTGCAAGACGTGTGCCGACACCGCCCGCCCCAGGACCCGCTTCGCCGCTCGGGCGATCTCCCGCGAGATATACTCCCGCGTGAAGTGCTGAGCCTTGTACGATTCAAACAGGTACGTTCCCCTGGGGAATTCTTCCAGTATCCGCCTGTAGAGCTCCTCGGGGATCCGCGCGGCACGTTCCTTCCCACCCTTGCCATAGAGCCGGAGCTCCACCGCTCCGTTCGTCTTTATCTGGTCGCGACGAACACCCAGGATCTCTGAGACGCGCGCCCCCGTGACATACAAGGTCTTGGCGACCAGGCGAACGCGCAGCGGCAGCGCCTCGAGGAGCCTCTCCCGTTCTTCGGGCGTTACCACGGACACCCCAGGCGGCGCCTTCTTTACGGCCGGGATTTCCGCCAGGGCGCCTCGCATGACCGCGAGCTCGCGCGTCGGCAAGCCCAACCGCTCGCCCGCTTGCTGGAAGGCCTTCCGCAGCCCCGAGAGCGTCAGGTTCACCGTCGAGGCGGATCTCGTCCGCCTCAGGGAAGCGATATAGGCCGTGACGCCCTCGACCGTGACCTTCTGGCCGCTTTTTAGGAAGCCCGCAACAGCCGTCTGGTAGATCTTGGTGGTCCGCTCCCCACGGCCGCGGACGGCCAGGAGGGCCGCGCGGAGCTCGGGCCGGGGGGCGACGTCGGATGCCATCTTGGGGCCACAATATCACACAAAATATCTTAGGTATACTAAGAAGTTTATGGGATAAACCAAGGAAATTTTCTCCAGTATCGAGCCACTCGGCGCACGCTACGAGAGCCAGGGGGAGTAAAAAAGAGTGACAGCTTTCAAGGGTGCCGCTATACTCCCCACAGAATCATCACAACATAGGAGTTGGCGTATGAAAAATGCGGGGCGGTGGCTTGGGCTTCTACTATGCAGTGGCCTGGTTGTTGGTTGCCAGCAGCCGAGTTCTCCGAGTTCTTCATCGACCTACACGTTGACTCCGGGCACGCTCATTAATGGCACTATGACACCCCCGGCGGCCGAATCCGTCACCGCGAGGACAGCCACGCCGATTACGGCGACACCCAATTCAGGCTATGCATTCTCGAGCTGGTCGGCTAGCCCTGCAGCGAATGCTGTATTCGCCAGTGCTACAACCGCTTCTACTACCGTTACTCTCAGTGGAAATGCTACGATTACGCCAACCTTTGGTGTCACATATTCGGTGACCTACAACGGCAACGGGGCGAGTGGTACGGTCCCGATAAACAGTACCCGATATGCTCAAGGATCAACCGTTCAAGTCACTACAAGTAGTGGCACGCTTACAAATGCTGGCTACACACTTGCAGGCTGGATGACGAAAACGGAGGGGACTGGTATCAGTTATGCATCGGGCGCCACGTTCACTATGGGAACGGCCAATGTGACCCTGTCCGCTGTGTGGGTTCCCACAAGCCTTACGGTCTCAAGCTCGGGGACGAACATTGCAATCAGTGGAACGTCATCAACGACTATTGTCTCTGCAACTATTCCTCTTGGGGTAACCTCTATTGGTGATGGCGCGTTCTTAAATTGCAGCGCGCTGACGAGCGTTAGCATTCCCTCGAGCGTGACCTCCATCGGGGAGTATGCGTTCGAATCTTGCTCCGCGCTGACGAGCATCAGTATTCCCTCGAGCGTGACCTCCATCGGGGAGGAGGCGTTTTCGGGTTGCAGCGCTCTGACCAACATTTCAGTTGCCGCAGGAAATCCAGACTATATCTCCGATTCCTTTGGTGTTCTTTTCAATAAAACTGAAACAATACTCTTAGAGGCTCCTGGTGCTATTACCGGCAGCTATACCATTCCCCCGAGCGTGACTTCCATCGGTGTTGGTGCGTTAGAGGAATGCAGCGCGCTGACGAGCATCAGCATCCCCTCGAGCGTGACTTCCATCGGTGTTGGTGCGTTCTGGGTTTGCAGCGCGCTGACGAGCGTCAGCATTCCCTCGAGCGTGACCTCCCTCGGGGAGGATGCGTTCTGGGGTTGCAGCGCGCTGACAAGCATCAGCATCCCCTCGAGCGTGACTTCTATCGGTGTTGGTACGTTCTGGGTTTGCAGCGCGCTGACGAGCGTCAGCATTCCCTCGAGCGTGACCTC
>CAYNFM010000131.1:0-8220 GCA_964396415.1 uncultured Treponemataceae bacterium
GATTATATACCATATTTATAACTTTGTGGGGAGTTTTTAGAGGCCCCCTTAACATTGAACTGTTGATTTGTCAAGAAAAATATAATAAAATGTTGTTACGAATCCGCTGAATTGCTATCAGTATAAGTGGGAATTGCTCTGTCGCCTCGATGAGAGTTTGGAGCCATTGTTCTCATCACTGAGAAGAGAGGAGAGCCTTTGGCGGGCTGCCCTCCGGACTGGTCGCTGGATACTCCATTACAAGGAGCAGGATGTCAGTTAAACATCGCTGAATGGCATGCCGAACATGCTCGGCTTCCAAGTAATTATAGATCCTGTGCGCTATGAATATGTCCAGCTCGGAACGGTACCGACTCCAGTTCGCTGAAATTTAAAACCACTCTATCTTGCGCGTCGATGCTTTACCAAAGGATTATAGACTCTTCGAGAAGCCTGGCTCCTGACGCCACAGCCTTTGGTGGTGGTCATCAACTTTTGCTTTATTGTTATAGATCGCCTCAATATTGACAGAGTGTTCAATCTTGTACGGTTTCTTTTCAGGACGAAGAAAGCTTCACTATAAAGGCCGCCCCTCCCAGCTCCGAATCGCCGACCTCGATTTGCCCACCGTGGGCCTTCACTATCTCGGAGACGATGGCCAGGCCGAGGCCGCGCCCACCGGAGTCCTGCGCGCGCGAGCGGTCGATCCTATAGAAGCGCTCGAAGATCCGCTCGCGCTCATCCTCGGGGATGCCGGGGCCCGAGTCCTCGACGGCGATGCGGCCGAAGGCGGGATCGGCCCGGACGCTTACCCGAACAGCCCTCTGCGATCGAGAGCTCTATCTTCTTGACGCTTGCCTGGGCCGTAAAGAGAGACCGCCTTTCTCGCGATCTCGAGGACATCCACTTCCTTAAGGTCCAGCTCGAGCTCCCCGATTCGATGGTCTCCAGCTAGCGCAGGGAGTCGATGAGGCGCGAAAGCCGGATCGTCTCCTCGTGCATCGATCGGAGGGACGCTAGGTCGAGCGGATAGACGCCGTCGATCATGGCCTCGACGGTACCTAAGCTTCATCGGGTCGCTCCAGGAACCGATAGCCGACCCCGCGCATGGTGCCGATGTATCTCGGATCCTCGCTATCGTCCCCGATCGCCTTGCGGATATTCTTGATATGGGCGTCGATCGTCCGCTCGTAGCCCTCGTAGCTCGCGCCGACGGCGCGCTCGAGGATCTCGAGGCGGGTCCACACCCTGCCCGGCTCCCGCATGAGGAGGCAGAGGATGTCGAACTGGATCGCGGTCAGGCTCACGCTCCGGCCGGCGACGACCGCGCTGCGCTTCCTGAGGTCCAGTTCCAAATCGCCGCGTCTGAGCGGAGCGGAAGCGGCGGCCTGATCGGTCGCGGCGGAAAGACCCCCGCCCGAGCTCCTCCGGAGGACGGCGCGGACCCGCGCGACGAGTTCCCTGGGGCTGAAGGGCTTGGAGATGTAGTCGTCCGCGCCCAGCTCCAGGCCGATGACCCTGTCTATCTCTTCGCTCCGGGCGGTCAGGAGGATGATGGGGACCGCGGAGCTCTTTCGCACTTCCTTCGCGATCTCGAGACCGTCCGCGACGGGCATGTTGATGTCCAGGACGAGGCAGTCCGGCGACTCGCTCCTGAAAAGCGAGAGAGCCCGACCGCCGTCGAAGGCGAGGAGTGCCTCGAAACCCGCGGCCTCGAGGTAGCTCCCCACCATCCTGGCGATCTTTTCCTCGTCGTCGGCGACGAGGACCTTGGCGGGCATTCGCGCTCCCTGGCTTCGGGCGGCGGCGCCCGGCATTATTCGATCGCGACCACTTCGTAGCCGGCTTCGGCCACTGCGTCCTTGAGCGCCGAGTCCTCGAAGGAACTCCCGGTGACCACGGCTCTATTCTCGAAGAGATCGACCACGGCGCTGTCGACTCCCGATACTCCGGTCAGCGCGTTCCTGACGTGGGCGACGCAATGATCGCAGCTCATGCCCTCGATGGAAAGTGTCTTCTTCATATCATACCTCCCTAAAACTTACTTATAGGGCTTGAAGCCCTTGAGGCGCAGTGCGTTGGACAGGACGGAGACCGAGCTCATGGACATGGCGGCGGCCGCGAGGATCGGGTTCAGGAGGGGGCCGCCGAAGGCGTAGAGGATGCCGGCGGCCACGGGAATGCCGAGGACATTGTAGCCGAAGGCCCAGAAGAGATTCTGCTTTATGTTCCGGATGACGTTCTTGGACAGCTTGATCGCCGTGGGGACGTCCATCAAGTCGGAGCGCATGAGCACGATGTCCGCGCTCTCCATGGCCACGTCCGTGCCCGAGCCGATGGCTATTCCTATGTCGGCCTGGGCCAGGGCCGGCGCGTCGTTGATGCCGTCGCCGACCATGGCGACCCTCTTGCCCTCCGCCTGGAGCTTCTTCACCTCCGCGGCCTTGTCCTGGGGCAGAACCTCCGCGAGGACGGCGTCGATGCCGACCGCTCGCGCGATGGCCTCGGCGGTCCGCCTCGAGTCGCCCGTGATCATCGCGACCGAGATTCCCATCCGATGCAGGGCCGCGATGGCCTTCGCGCTCGAATCCTTCGCGGGATCGGCGACCGCGATGAGGCCCGCGAACTTTCCGTCGACGGCGATATACATGGGAGTCTTGCCCTCGCCGGAAAGGCGATCGGCGTCGGCCGCGCCGCGGGAAGCATCGACGCCCTCGGCGACGAGGTGGCGGGCGTTGCCCAATAGGACTCGCCTGTTCGCGATCCGGGCCACGATGCCATGGCCAGGTACGGCGGCGAACTCCGTAGCGCCGATGATCGGCGCCCGCCGATCATCGGCCGCGCGAACTACTGCCTCGCCGAGCGGGTGCTCGGAAGCCTTTTCCGCGGATGCCGCGAGGGAGAGGAGGCCGAGCTCGTCGAGGCCGAGGGATGCAAGCTCCGCCCCGGGGACGATATCCGTGAGCTCGGGCCTGCCCTTCGTGATGGTGCCTGTCTTGTCGAAGACTATCGTATCGATTTTATGCGCCGTCTCGAGGGCGGCTCCCGACTTGATGAGGACGCCGTACTCGGCGCCCTTGCCGGTGCCGACCATGATGGCCGTAGGCGTGGCGAGGCCGAGGGCGCAGGGGCAGGCGATGGTGAGGACGGCGACGAAGACGGTCAGCGCGAAGACGGCCGTGTGCCCCAGGAGGAGCCAGGCGCCCGCCGTCGCGAGCGCGATCGCGAACACTATGGGCACGAAGATGCCCGAGACGATATCGGCCATCTGGGCGATGGGGGCCTTGGAGCCCTGCGCGTCCTCGACCAGCTTGATGATCCGGGAGAGCATCGTGTCCGCGCCGACCTTGGTGGCCCGGAAGGTGATGCTTCCGTTCTTGTTGACGCTCGCGCCGATGACCTGATCGCCCAGTCCCTTCTCCACGGGGATGCTCTCGCCCGTGATCATGGACTCGTCGATCGCGGTATGGCCGCCGAGGACTTCGCCGTCGACGGGGATCTTCTCGCCGGGGCGGACCATGACCACGTCGCCTGACTCCACTTCGTCGATGGGGATCTCGATCTCGGCGCCGTCGTGGATGACCGTCGCGGTCTTCGGCGCGAGGCCCATCAGCTTCTTGATCGATTCGGAAGTGCGGCCCTTGGTGACGGCCTCGAGGGATTTGCCCAGGAGGATGAGGGTGATGATCACGCCGGCGGTCTCGAAGTATAGGCTTTCGACGGCCTTGAGGTCGCCGGCGCCGATCTGGAACACCGAATAGAGGCTGTAGAGGAAAGCCGCGGAGGTGCCCATCGCGATGAGCGAATCCATGTTGGGCGAGAGCCGGAGTATCGCCTTGAAGCCGACGAGGTAGAAGCGGTAGCCCGCCGCGATCGCGGGCAGGACGAGGGCGATCTCGAGGAGGGCGTAGCGCAGGGGGTAGTCCA
The DNA here is from genome assembly GCA_964396415.1 of uncultured Treponemataceae bacterium. GTDB lineage: Bacteria > Spirochaetota > Spirochaetia > Treponematales > Rectinemataceae > UBA1306. The sequence continues at coordinate 3,907 of CAYNFM010000131.1, forward strand.
TCGGCCTTATCGCCCTGGGGAGGGGGAGGCCGAGCATGGCGCCCATGGCGACGTAGAGCAGCGGAATGGAGAAGAACGCGGACACGGCGAACTTGGTCCACAGGACCCGTATCTCGCGCTCCTTGGCCGCCTTGTGCTCGTCCTTCGCGGTACCCGCGGCTCCGGCCTCGGCGATAGCCAGAGGGGTGTAGCCGGCCTTGGCGATCGCGCGCTTGATTTCGGAAAGGCGAACCACTGCCGGGTCGTACTTGATAGAAGCTTTCTCGGTCGCGAAGTTGACCGAGACCGAATCCACGCCGGGCAGCTTGCCGGCGACGCGCTCTATCGTCTTCGCGCAGGCGGCGCAGGTCATCCCGCCTATGGGTATGGCGACCTCCTTCGCCTCGCGATCGTCGACGGCCTCGTAGCCGGCCTTGGCGACGGCGGTCTTTATCTGGTCGATCGTGAGCCTGCCGTCCTCGAACTTGACCAGGAGCTTCTCGGTCGTGAAATTGACCGCCGCCTCCTCGACGCCCGGCAGTTTCTTGACCGCCCGCTCCGAGGCCTGGGCGCAGGCCGCGCAGGTCATGCCTTTTATCTGAAATTGAAGAGCCTGTACCATCCTGAGTCTCCTTAGCCTATGTACTTCTCGAGGATCATCGAGATCTCGTCGATCTTCTCGCTGCCGTCCTTGGCCTTGATCGCGTCCGCGACGCAGGTGTTCATGTGCTGCTTGAGAATGATCAGGTTGGCTTTCTTGAGCAAAGCTATAGCCGCGGAGATCTGGTTCGAGACGTCGATGCAGTAGCGGTCCTCTTCGATCATGCGGGTGATGCCGTCGATCTGCCCGCGCACCGTCTTCAGATGCCCCAGCGCCTTGGCGCTCTCGTGACTGCAATGGTCCAATCGAGTCTCCTTGGCGAAGCGGCGCTAAAAGCTCATTGCCGCTTCGCAAGACCCCCACCCGGTGGGGGAGGGTACGGACTTAAAGATAAGCCCGTAGCGAGGCTCCGTCAAGGCCGGAAGTCCTCGGACTGTGAAGGGTATGTGAAAGCTCTATGCTTTTTCGCTCTTAGGGTTCCCGTATTGGCAGCGTTTTATTCTTTACTTAGACTAATCTCGATTGTTACAGCTAAATCGCAGCGTTGCCGCTACAATTGAATATTCACGGCGCTGGTATACTACCGAAGCATATATAATCTCATATCAATCAGATTGTGTATGATTGGCTAATCATAATAAAGTGACCACTCCGATCACGAATTGAAAATAGTTGATGCAAGTATTAACCCATTTGCTTCCAATTGGCAGAGGGGCTGATATGGGCCTATTTTGCGCATGTCTGTTTTGCCCCCGCACGCGAGGGACCGCTACCAGAAATCTATCGATGAACTTGTAGATCTTTAGTACCTGCATACCCAGTAGACCCTCCGGTTGTCGATGGTCCTAGAGGGAGTGCAATATAGGCGCCGTTCAGCCAATAACATGGGATTCCAGTACTGGGGCCTCCTAATATATTAAAACTTGATCCTGATGAAATATTTGAGGTTGCAGTATATCCCCCAATATAAACATCATTACCAGAGATCGCTATTGCCCAGGGATCACAGTTTATTGATGAAGAAGGTTGTGGAAGCACCGTGTAGATTCCATTGAGCCAATAACAGGGGGTCTCAACAGATGAAGAAGTTGTGAATCCAGAGCAATAAACATTGTTACCAGATATTGCTATAGCCTGTCCGCTTCCCCAAGACGCATTTGCCGGAAGCGGAAGCGCTGTATAGGTACCGTTCAGCCAATAACACGGAGTCGATACATATGCACTGGTTTCAGTTGTTCCAATAATATAAACATTGCTACCGGAGATAGCAATACCTACTCCCCATCCCATGGCGGCGTTTGTTGGAAGCTGTAGTGCTGTATAGGTACCGTTCAGCCAATAACACGGGAATGTGGCCTCGGATGTGTTCCCCGTCGACCCTACGATATAGACATTGCTACCCAAAAAGGCGATACCATATGCTGATCCGAAGGTGCTATTTGTTGGTAGTGAAAGCGCCGTAACAGATCCGTTCAGCCAATAACACGGGAACATCCCCCCGGAAGAATCCTCTGTCGCTCCCACGATATAAACATTACTTCCCGAAATTCCGATACCGTTTACATTATTTCCTGACGTGGAGCCAGTCGGTAGAGGAAGCGCCCAATAGGTCCCATTAAGCCAATAACATGGGACCGCACCTAATGTCGTGTCGACCATTCCCGCAACATAGATAGAAGTCCCCGATTTTGCAATTACACTCGCTCCCCCCTGAGTAGCGGTGCTCGGTAAAGGGAGCATATTGTAGATACCATTATCCCAATAACATGGCGTGGCGATAGTGCTCGACCAGACACTACCCGCAAAATAAATGGCAGATACAGTTAAAGTCGCAAGGGAAGATACAGCAGCGCCCTCCGTGAGTTTGAAATAGTATGATCCCTCGGCAGACAATGAGCTTCCCGTCACGGTGATGGTTGCGGCATTATTGGATATTGGAGAAATCGAAGCTGTAATCCCCTTAGGCATGGTCGTGGCGGTCGAAGCAGCTGAGGAGCTATACCATGATATAGATCCTGTCGTACCAGATGTGATATTGGTCGTAGTTACTATGAAGGTTGAACTCTCTGAAAGTCCCGCGTTAATTGCTACCACCTGAGATCCTAGGCTGACGGTTGGACCAGATGACGATGGAGAAACTGCTTGTTGGCAAGCCACCAAGCAGATTGCAAGGATATAGATTGATATTCTCGAAACCTTCACCCAAGTTCTTGACAATCGACGAAAAATCGTTTTTCCCCCCAAAAAGGGAAAGGTGACAAGTACAACTAATGGTTTGTTTCTCATGAGTTCTTCCCCTGTGGAATAGCTAGGGCTAAAGTGAATCACCAAACAATTTATTGGTATCAGGGTTGGAATAATACCATGTTTTTCCATTTATACAAGGGGAATCCCTCTCCCTACATTCCTGCGGTTGTGTTCCGGCCAGAGCTTTTTCAACTGAGATTTCTCATATGACTTGCTACTCGTGTCTGTCATAGGGATTCCATCCATTCCTGAATCGCCTGAACTTTTGCATGACAGAGCTATAACTCGACGGGAATACCCGACGAGAGCAGTCAAGACTATCAGATACGATGCGTATCCGGAGCGCTTGAAACGCGCCGCTCGAAGTCCGCGAAGGAAAGGATCTCGACTCTACGGAAGGGATGAAGGGCGAGAAGATCAGCGTCTCCGGTGATGATGATATCAGCGCTACCGTTCACCGCGATCTCGAGGAGGAAGTCGTCGTTCTCGTCCCGGCAGGCGTGGACATGCTCCGAGACCTCGACGAGTTCGGATGCTGCGGAGAGAAGGTTGAGGAGCTCCTCGGCCTGGACTGCGGTGAAGTAGCGGCGAAACTTGAGACGGGAGGCAACGTCACCAAGCTCGGCGAGCTGCGTATAGGACGAGAGAAGCGTCAGGTCGCCCCTCGTGAAGAGCTCCTTGAGAACCGAGAGGCGGCGACCTATGAGGAAACTGATCCAGAGGTTGGTATCAACGACTACTCTGAGCGCGTCGTTCCCGTCGGACTGTCTTGACCTCGGCCTGTATCTCCTCGTCGCTCAGGGGGAAACCTGCGGCTGAAGCTTGAAAGCGTTCGATCCGCTTCACGACCGTCTGGCGATCGAGATAGGAAGCAAGGCGTGCCTTATCGTCTTCGGGCATCTGGTCTACGATGGCCTGAATCTGCGCGAAGCCGAGGTTGAGAGTGACGGGAATCTGTGTCTCCATGGCTCTAGTATACATCATTCTCCTCCTCAGGGTAACAAGTCCCTAGCAGCGACCGAAGCATTGTGCCGAAGCACTTCAGCCGATGGGCCTCCTTGTTCCGAATGAGCTCATCCCTGAAGGTGAAGGCCTTTTGCTTGTAGTCCTCGTCGAGTTCCTCATAGAGACCATTCTCCTTGGGGTGGTAGGTCCGGTAGACGGCCTCGATCCGGTCTGTGTTCGGCCTGGTGTAGCGCTGGGTTGTGTTCAGACACTCATGCCCAAAGAGCTTCTGGACGTAGCGGACAGAAGCCTCGTTCTCGAGAACGTGGGTGGCGCAAGGGTGGCTGATCAAGTGTAGAGTGTAACCCTTGCCTTCGAGATCAGCCTCGTCGAGGGCCGTCTTCGATTGAAATGCGAAACGCGGCCGCTCGATTAACTGCAGCCGGTCGTCGACCCGCACGTTTCGCATTTCAAGCATGTCCCGTTGCGGACTAGGGTGAGGTGGCCGCAGACGGGGCAGGGATCGCCCTCGTAGCCCTTGA
>CAYNFM010000132.1:0-8103 GCA_964396415.1 uncultured Treponemataceae bacterium
GTCGTGTCGAACACGTGCTGATCGTCGAGGCTCTTCCACATCGCTCCGGCCGTTGCGCCGGCCCAGGCGATGAACAGCAGATCCGGGTGCGCGTCCTTGACCTTCTGCGCGAACGGCGAGAAGTCGTTGGTCGTGAGCGGCGCCAGTACGCTCTGCACCGAGGCGCCCTCGATGTCGGAGTAGCCGGACACGTTGTTGCGGTCGGCCGTCGGGTTGGCGACCAGCTGGGCCAGGAGCTTGGCGCCGTCCAGGCCGGCCTTGGTCGTAAAGAGCGAAGTGCTGACCGGCACGCCCAGCTTGCTGGGGCTGGCGATGTAGTCCTTGCCGCTCATGAGCTCGATGCCCTCGCCGAAGGCCAGGAAGGCGATGAACTTCGCCGCCTCGGCGGGATGCTTGCTGGCCGAGGGTATGGCGAGGCCGTCCTCGATATAGGAGCGCAGCGAGGGCTTTCCGCTGGGCTGGACGACGGGCAGGGCGAAGACGCCGACGTCCTCGAGGGCGATCTTGCGGTCCTTGCGAAGCACCGAGGATGCAAGCGATCCCTCCCAGGAGCCTTGGAAGTAGGTGGCGGCCTTCCCCGACGTGAACAGGTCCTGCGATCGGCCGTAGTCGAAGTCGAGGGTGTCCTTGGTGAAGATGCCGAGGTCGAAGAACTTCTTGAAGTCCTTTAGGGCCGAGATGAACTGGGGCGAATCGACGGGGGCCTTCTTGTAGCGCCACTGGTTGTAGTAGTCGCCCGTCTGGCCCATGACCGTGAGCATCAGCTCGTCCATTGTCCAGGCGTCTTTGCCGTTGATCGCGGCTGGGAGGATGTCCTTGTTCTTGGCCTTGAGCGTGTCGGCGAGCTTCTTGTAGTCCTCGATGGTCTTAGGGATGGTGAGCCCGTAGTCCTTGAACATCTTGGCGTTGTAGTAGCCGACCATGGCGCCGACGCGCAGGAGGAAGATGGCCTTGAGCTTGCCGTCGGTGAGGGACTTGCTGGTCTCGACGTCCAGCTTGGAGTACTTGCTTTGCCAGTTCGGATCGACCTTGGTCAGGAGCGGATCGAGGTCGGCGAGGAAGGGCGCGACCTGGCCTGCCATGGCGCCGGCCTGGACGCCGACTATGTCGAGGTCCTCGCCGGTGGATAGGGCCAGCGGGGCCTTCTCCTGGAAATTCTTGCTCTCGAGGACCTGAATATCGATCTTGATATTCGGGTTCTGCGCCTGGAATTTGTCGATGGCGGGCTTGTAGACATCGGCGCTCGGCGCCCAGGTCCAGAATTTGAGCGTGACCTGGGCCGTGAGCCCCGTCGTCGCCAGCAGCAGCGCGAAAATCGCCAGACCGAGCCTAAGAACCGTCGGCTTCTTCATCAGTGACCTCCTATGCGGTGATCCTGCCACGCAGGATGTTTCACGATGCTAGGGGCGCTTTCTCGAGCCGTACATGGAACATCCGAATTGATCGCATGGAAGAAACATACATCGCCGATTTGTATGGTTCGTACATGGCGAAAGTATGGATCCTCCATGTACGAAGCCTGTCTTGGATGGTAGAACCCAGGGACGAGAGAGGATGCCGATGCCGACGTGGCCAGCGCTCTATTACGTGAGCCCTCGGGGGAGGGACGACGACGACGGCTCGGCCGACGCTCCCTTCGCGACGCTTCGCCGCGCGCGCGATGCCGTCAGGCTCCTGGACAAGTCCAGGACGGGGCCCATCGAAATACGAGTGCTGCCCGGAACCTACCGCCTCTCCAGAGCCTTGCGGCTGGAGGCTCAAGACTCCGGCTCGCAGCTGTCGCCCATTTGCTATAAGGCCGAGCGTGCGGGCGAAGCCGTCATCTCGGGCACTCGAGTCTTAAGCCTGGACTGGCGGGCCTATCGCGGCGGCATCCTGCAGGCCGAAGTCCCGGAAGAAATCGCCATCGATACCTTGATCCTCGACGGCCAGGTACTGCGAATGGCCCGCTATCCTAAGTTCGACCCCGAAGGCGGCATCCTGAACGGGACGTCGGCCGATGCCCTGAGTCCCGAGCGCGTCTCCCGTTGGGCGAATCCCGCCGGGGCCTGGATCCATGCCCTGCACAGCCACCAATGGGGCGGCTACCACGTGCCCATCATGGGAAAGGACGAGCATGGCGAGCTCATCCTCGGCGAGGACCGGGGCAACAATCGGCGCATGGGCCTGCATCGCAGGTTCCGCTTTGTCGAAAACGTCTTCGAGGAGCTGAGCGCTCCGGGCGAGTGGTACTTCGACGTTTCGCGCCGCATGCTCTACCTCATGCCGCCGGAAGGGGCGGACCCCGCGCGATGCCTCGTCGAAACGACCTGTCTCGCCAATTTGGTCGAGCTCTTCGCAAGCGAGCGGGAGCCCGTCCACAATATCGGTATTGAAGGCTTCGTCTTCCGCTATTCCGATAGGACCTTCGCGCTCACTTCCGAGCCCCTGCTGCGCAGCGATTGGATGATCCACCGCGGCGGGGCCTGCATGCTGGAAGGGACGGAAGACTGCGCGCTGACGCGCTGCTCCTTCGACCGACTAGGCGGCAACGCCCTCATGGTGAGCGGCTACAATCGCCGATTTCGCGCCGAAAGCTGTTCCTTCGCCGACTCCGGGGCCAGCGATATTGTATTCGCCGGTAGACCGGAGGCGGTCCGCTCTCCTCTCTTCGAATACGGCCAAACCCTCGAGCCGGGCGAGCTCGATCTCCTGCCCGGGCCGAGGAACGAATCCTATCCGGCGGACTGCCTCGTCCGCGATTGCCTGATGACGCGCTGCGGCCGAACGGAAAAGCAGTCGGCCGGCGTCGAGATAGCGATATCGCGGCGCATCACGGTCAGTCGCTGCAGCATCTACGACCTGCCCCGGGCCGGCATCAATATCGGGGACGGATGCTTCGGCGGCCACGTCATCGAGCGCTGCGACGTTTTCGATACGGTCAAGGAAACCGGCGATCACGGCGCCTTCAATTCCTGGGGGCGCGATCGCTTCTGGGTGCCCGAGATCGCCCAGATCGACCGTCGTGTCGGGGCCTTCCCCGAGCTGCCCTTCCTCGACGCACTCGAGCCCGTCGCCATCCGCAACAACCGCTTCCAATGCGAGCATGGCTGGGACATCGACCTTGACGACGGCTCCTCCAATTACCATATCCACGATAACCTCTGTCTGGGCGGAGGCATCAAGAATCGCGAAGGGTATCGGCGCATCGTCGAAAATAACGTGATGGTCAACAACGGCTTCCATCCCCATGTCTGGCAGCGCGACTCCGGCGACGTCTTTCGGCGCAATATCGTGTTCGAAGCCTACGCTGATATCGGCATGCCGGAGAAATGGGGCAGCGAGTTCGCGGACAATTTCCTCCACAGTCCCGGGTATGCGGGAAAGGCCGATGTCCCGGCCGCCGAGCTGCGCGCGAAGAGCGGGGGCGACGAGCGATCGCTAAAAGGCGACGCGCGCTTCATCGATCCCGCCGTCGGGGACTACCGCGTCGCCGAGGGTTCGGGCGCCCTCGCCCTCGGATTCCGCAATTTCGCGATGGACGATTTCGGCGTGGCGAGCTCGGAGTTGAAGGCCAAGGCGCGTAGGCCCGAAATGCCGGCCGCGATCGGGCGGGGATTCCCCGGCTCCGAGGCGCGCTCGGTTTTCGAGTTCCAGTGGCAGGGAGCCTACGTCAAGAATGTCACCTCGCTCGGCGAGATTTCCGCTACCGGATTGCCTGGGGCCGATGGTATATTCGTCCTCGGAATTTTGGAAGGCAGCCAGGCCGCGAAGGCCGGGCTGCGTACGAGGGACGTGATCCAAGGCCTCGATGGATCGACCCTAAATTCTATCGACGACCTGGCTTCGCTGTGCCGGTCGATTGCCGTTCCTTCCGCGCTGCGGCTATCGATCTGGCGAAATCAGCGGACGGACAGCTGCGAACTCGCCGCCGAAGGCGATATCCTGCCCGAACGAGTATTGGTGCGGCTGCAGAGAGATTGAGGGCTTCGCCGCGACGATCCGGCGATAGGCGCGGAGCCATTGTCCCGCCGGATCGACAACGAGGTCGGGCGCTCCCTCGGCGCCGGCGCGAGCAAGCTTCGCGGGGCGCATGGCCCAGGCATGGCCGTCGTGCCAGGTTTGGAGTGGGCGTGGGCGAAGCGCTACACGGGCTGGAGTGCGGGAATGCTAGGCCAGCAGCTCGTTGATCGCCGCGGCCGCTCTCCCCCGAACGCTCGCCGCAGGTCGGCTCGCTATGGGTCGTCGTCTCATAACAATAATTCGTTCATGGCAGCGGCCGCTCTCCGACCTTCGCCCATCGCCAGTATGACTGTCGCGGCTCCTAGCACGATGTCGCCGCCGGCGTAGACTCGGTCGATGCTCGTCTTTTGCTTTGCGTCGACAAGGATGTGGCCGCGCTTGCCTACCTTGAGGTCGGGGCTCGTCTTCGCCAGCAGCGGGTTGGACTCGTTGCCTATAGCCACGATGACCGTGTCGAAGGGTACGATGCGCTCGCTGCCGCGAATCGCGACGGGGCTGCGCCTGCCCGAGGCATCGGCTTCGCCTAACGCGAAGGACAGGATCTCGAGCGCCTCGGCCTTGCCTTCTTTATCGCCGATCACGCGAGTGGGGCTCGTGAGGAAATCGAAGATTATGCCCTCCTCCATAGCGTGGCCGACTTCCTCGGCGCCGAGGCGCAGGGCCATGCGGGCCGAGTCCATCGCGACGTTGCCGCCTCCCAGGACGGCCACGCGGCGGCTAGGGTAGATGGGCGTGGCCGCCCGCTCCCGGTCGTAGGCCTTCAGGAGGTTGGCCCTCGTGAGGTACTCGTTCGCCGAGAACACGCCGACGAGGTTTTCGCCCGGGGCATCTCCATGAATTTGGGCAGGCCCGCGCCGGCGCCCACGAAGACGGCGTCGAAGCCGTCCTTGGCGAGCAGGTCGCCGAGCTTGCGGGTGCGGCCGACGAGGAAGTTGAGCTCGTAGCGCACGCCCATCTCGGATAGCAGGTTCGACTCGATCGCTACGAGGCTCTTGGGCAGCCGGAACTCCGGGATGCCGTAGACCATCACGCCGCCGGTCTTCTGGAAGGCCTCGTAGACGACCACTTCGTGGCCCTCGCGGCGCAAGTCGATCGCCGTCGTGAGACCGGCGGGCCCCGAGCCGACGACGGCGACGCGCTTGCCGCTCTCGTTGCCGACGTCGGGCAGGTCGCAGGCGCCGCAGGCGCGCTCGGTGTCGGCCACCCAACGCTCGAGCCTGCCTATCTGGACGGCGGCGTCCACGGACTTTAGGGACTTCCCTACCGTGCAATTCGCCTGGCATTGCGATTCCTGCGGGCAGACGCGCCCGCAGATCGAGGGCAAGAGATTGGTGCGCTTGATCGCCCGGGTCGCGCCCTGGAAGTCGCCCTCGCGGATCTTCGTGATGAAGCCGGGAATGTCGACGCGCACGGGGCAGCCGGCCACGCAGGGCGCGTTCTTGCAATTGAGGCAGCGCTCGGCTTCGAGCCTGGCCTGGGCCTCGCTGTAGCCCTCCGAGACCTCCAGCATGTTGGAGGCGCGAGCCTGAGGATCTTGGCAGGGCATGTCCTGGACGGGTAGGGCCAGCCTTTCTCGCGGCGAGGGCTCGCGGCCGGAGGAGCGCAGCTCGGCGAGTCCCTCGAGCGCCTCCCGTGCGAGGCGGTCGAGCTCGTCCTTGCCTAATGGCCTTTTCGCCTCGCTCATTCGGCCGCTCCCGCGATCCGCTCGTCCAGGTGGCATTTGTGGTGGGCCGCCTCCTCCTGCTTCTTGTAGGAGCGCAGGCGCGACATCATCCCGTCCCAGTCCACGAGGTGGGGCCGTCGAACTCCGCGCCGTCCACGCAGACGAACTTGGTCTCGCCGCCTACGGAGACGCGGCAGCCACCGCACATCCCCGTGCCGTCGATCATGATCGTGTTGAGCGAAACGAGGGTCTTTACGCCGAAGGGTCTGGTGGTCTCGGCGCAGAATTTCATCATGATGGGCGGCCCTATCGCCACGACTATGTCGGGCTTGGCGGCCCCGGGCGCCGCTGTCGGCGACACTCCGGAGCAGAGCTCCTTGAGCGGCTCCGTCACGAGGGCCTTGCGCCCCGCGCTCCCGTCGTCGGTGACGAGGATGAACTCGTCCGCCAGCGCGCGCAGCTCCTCCTCCATGACGAGAAGATCCTTCGTTCTCGCGCCTGCGATCACCGTCACGAAGTTGCCGGCGGCCTTGAGCGCGGCGACGATCGGGTGCAGCGGCGCCAAGCCGATGCCTCCGCCGACGCAGACCGCGCGGCCGAATTTCTCGATGTGCGTGGGATTGCCCAAGGGGCCGAGGAGCGTTATGCGATCGCCGACTTCCTTGGCGGCGAGGGCGTGCGTGCTCGCGCCAACCGTTTGGAAGACCAGGACGATCGAACCGCGCTCCGGGTCGGCGTCGGCGATCGTGAGCGGTATGCGCTCGCCGTAATCCTCGTCGGCCTGTACGATGACGAACTGGCCGGCCTTGCGCTCGAGCGCGACCAGCGGCGCCTCCACCTCGAGTCGGTACACTTCCTCGGAAATACGGCGCTTCGATAGGACGCTTGTCATGTGGCATTTCCGGTCTTGAAGCGCGATACGGCCTCCTCGAGGCCGACGACTCTTTCGCTGTTGCGGCTCGCTTCCTCGCCGACCATGGCCACGATGCGGCCCAGCGACTGGGTGGCGCCCGTTTCCTCCTGGACGGCCTCGAATATCTCGTTGGAGGCCGAGACGATGCGGAGCATGGACTGCTCCATCACGCGGGACTTCTCCGTCTGGCTCGCCGCTAGGGACTCGATGAGGCGAGTGGCGTCGGCGAGGGACTGCGAGCTCTGGAGGATGTCCTCGGCCCCTTCCTTCTGCTCGCTCATCGAGGCGGCGATGGTGCGCACGAGCTCGCTCGTCTGAGAGACGCCTTCGCGGATTCTGTCGAAGGCCGCGCCCGCCTTGTCGGCCAGGCCGGTGCCTCGGTCGGTCTTCTCGGTCATGCCGCGGATAAGCTGCTCGATCTCCTTCGCGCTCTTGGAGGAATTCTCGGCAAGGGAGCGCACTTCGTCGGCCACGACCGCGAAGCCCCTTCCGGCCTCGCCGGCGTGGGCCGCCTCGATGGCGGCGTTCATGGCAAGGAGATTCGTCTGGGCGGCTATCTTGGAGATGACGCCGATGATCTCTCGCACCGAGCGCGAGGCTTCCGCGATCTCCGAGATCGATGTGATGGAGGCGCGCAGGGCGTTCCCCCCTTCCTCCGAGGCCTGCTGAAGCGCCGTGGCGAGGGCGTCGGCCTTCTCAGCCGTGCGCGAGACCGAGGCGATGTTCGCGGCCATCTCGCTCACCGCGGCCGAGCTCTGCTCCATGAAGCCGGACTGCTCGCCGACTTTGGACGCGACCTGGCCTATCGATTCGAGGAGGCTCGAGATTTCGCCCTCGGTGGAGCTTACCGTCTCGGTCTGGCGCTGGAACGCGTCCCGCACCGCCTCGACGGAAACCCCGAGGCCGCTCACGGCCTCTTTCGCGTATTCGGCGCTGCCCGAGAGCTTCTTCGCGCCTTCCTCCACCGAGGAGGACAGCTCGCGCACCCGCATGGTCATGCTGCCGAGGGACTCGAGGAAGAGGTTGAAGCCCGAGGCGATGTCGCTTATCTCGTCGTTGCGGACGATGGGGATGCGCGTCGAGAGGTCTCCCTCCCCGACGGCCACCTTGCGCACGAGCTGCCCTACGTCGGAGGAGCGCTTGGCGAGAGTGCGTCCCACCGTCCTGAAAAGCGACCAGGACCACAGTGCGACGACCAATGCCAGGGCCGCGGCGCGCGGGTGGAAATCCGCCGGCTTGGGCGGAGCGGACGCGCCGAGCGCGCCGTATCCCGCCGACCCCATGAGGGCGATGAGGAGGAAGGCCGAGACGAGCCCCGCGAGCAAAACCTGGAGGAAACGGAGCCTCGTTTCTTTTTCTCGGAGAGAGAGGTCAGGCTCAAGGACGATATCGGCTTCCTGAGTATGGCCTCGATCAGCACGATAGCCTGAAAAGCGGCGGCCAAGCCCACCGCGGAGTAGAGCGCCACGTACACCGCTATGATTGACGCGCCGAACGCCGCGGCGTTGGCGGCGGGGCCAATCGA
>CAYNFM010000133.1:0-8077 GCA_964396415.1 uncultured Treponemataceae bacterium
CTGTATAGGAGGGTTTTTCAGCTTGAAAAGCGGGACGGGACAGGTTGAAAAGCCTAACCGGACAGCTTGAAATGCCGAGCCGGACAGGCTGAGAAGCCTGCCTGGACAAGCTGAGTAATTCCCCGCGACAGGCTGAAAGGTCGGACGCGACAGGTTGAGACTCTCCAGAGCGAAAGAGGCCGTCGAGCCGTAAACCTTCGGACTTCGCCGGATTCTTTCGGTGTCCGGGCTAGGCCTTCGGATCCGCTCCTTTCTTCTATAGTATGTGATCGAGGAAGCGCTGCGTACGCTCTTCCTTGGGGTGGGCAAAAAGCTCGTCCGGGGCGGCAGACTCGATGATCTGCCCCTCGTCCATGAATACTACCTTATCCGCGGCCGCGCGGGCGAAACCCATCTCGTGGGAGACGACCATCATGGTCATCCCATCCTTGGCGAGGTCGAGCATGACGTCGAGGACCTCCTTGATCATCTCCGGATCGAGGGCGCTCGTGGGCTCGTCGAATAGCATGATCTTGGGTCTCATGGCGAGGGCTCGGGCTATGGCGACGCGCTGCTGCTGGCCGCCAGACAGCTGCTCGGGATAGGAGTACTCCTTGTCGGCGAGGCCGACCCGAGCGAGGAGGTCGCGGGCGCTCTTTTGGGCCGAGGCCCTGTCCTCCTTGAGCACGATGAGGGGCGCGAGGGCGATGTTCTGGGCGGCGCTGAGGTGGGGGAAGAGGTTGAAGCTCTGGAATACCATCCCCACTTCCTCGCGGATCTTGCGGATGTTCGCGTGGGGGCTCGTGACGCAGTCGTCCTCGACCCAAATCTCCCCCGAGGTGAGGTGCTCGAGCCTGTTTACGCAGCGCAGGAGGGTGCTCTTGCCCGAGCCCGAAGGGCCGATGACGAGGACTACCTCGCCCTTGGATACTTCGAGATCGACGCCCCCCAGGGCCTGGACGGGGCCGAAATGCTTGCGCGCGTCCTTTATCCTAATTATGCCTTTGTCCATGGTTCCTTAGTCTCGTTTCCATGAGGCCCACGAGCCGAGAGAAGAAGAGCGTCATGATGAGGTAGATGAGGGCTACGATAGTAAAGGACTGCAGGTAATTGAAGGTGGTCGAGGCGTATTCGCGCCCTCGTCGCAGGAGGTCGGCGACGGCGAGGATCGAGACCAGAGAGGAGTCCTTGAGCAGGGCGATGAACTCGTTGCCGATCGGCGGCAGGATGACCTTGACCGTCTGGGGGAGGATGATCCGCCAGAGGGCTTGGGTCCTCGACATGCCGAGGGCGAGCGCCGCCTCCATCTGGCCCTTGGGGATGGACTGGATGCCGGCGCGGAATATCTCGCCCATATAGGCCCCGTAGCAGATGGACATGGCCATGACGGCGGAGGCGGGGCCCTTCAGGTGGAGGAGGGGCCCGAGGGCATAGTAGATGTAGAACAGCTGGACGAGGAGGGGGATGCCGCGAATCACCTCGACGTAGACCGTCGCGATCAGGTTGATGGGCTTCGTCTTGGCGATGCGCCCGAGGCCGGCGAGAAGGCCGAGGACTAGCGCGAAGAGAATGGATACGATCGTTACCCCGAAGGTAGCGACGAGGCCGCTGGGTACGATTGCGAGAATTTCAAGGTAGGGCTTCGGCGACAGGACGGGCAGGATGACGATGGCGACGATGGCGCCGAAGAAAGAGATGTTCCAGGCCGAGAGGATGGATTTATCCCCGGTGCTGGGGATCAGTGTGCCGTCGGTGACGTTGATGTTGAATCGGGGTAGCGCGGACGGCGCCGCCGACCCCGAGGCCGGCGGCGCCTTGCGCTTCCCTAGCTTGAGGAAGTCGCTCACGTTGCTACTGCAGCCATTTCTTCTTCAGCGCGTCGAGAGTCCCGTCTTTCATGATGACGTCGAGGCCCTTGTTGATCAGGCCGAGCAATTGGCCGTCGCCCTTCTTGACCGCGACGCCGTAATATTCCTCGGTGAAAGGCACGCCTACGATCTTGAGCCTGGCCTTGTACTTGTCGTTCTGGAGGACATAGCCGGCTGCCGTCGGCGAGTCCACGACGACCGCGTCCAGGCGGCCGATCGAGAGGTCCTCGACCGCGAGGCCGATATCGTCGTAGGTCTTCTTTTCCTTGACTCCCGGGATCTTGGCTACGGCGATGTCGCCGGTCGTGCTGATCTGCACGCCCACCGTGAGGCCGGCCAGGTCAGAGGGCGCGGACACGTTCATCGTGGCCTTGGGGACGATAATGACCTGCCCAGCGTTGAGATAGGGCGTGGAGAAGTCCATCGCGGCCTTGCGCTCGTCGGTGATGGTCACGGACGAAAGCACGCCGTCGTAGTCTCCGGCATTGAGGCCGGCGAAGATGCCGTCCCAGGCCGTGCTCTTGACGATGGCATTGAAGCCGGACACCTTGCCGATGGCGTTGATCATGTCGACGTCGAAGCCTACCACGTTCTTGTTCGCGTCGACGAACTCCATGGGCGGGAACGTCGCGTCGGAACCGAAGGTGTAGGTCTTGACCTGCGCCCAGAGGGGAAGGGCGAGAGTCGTAAGGACTGCGAGAGCGAAGGCGATTCTTTTAGTCTTCATCCATTTACCTCCCAAGTAATTGAACAAAACAATAGGAACCGTTTGTATAAAAAGTCAATATCTACTCCTTCGATGACTGCCTTTCGCCTGCATTTTTTCTTACATCCAGGTAGGGAAGGCTGGAAATTAATCAACCGTTACTATGAATGGTAACCCGGCTGACGATCTTCACTCGCGCGTAAATTGACAACGCGGGGCGAGACGGCTATACCGAATGCTCGATAAATCGGAGACCGCCATGCATGCCAATGTCGGAGCCCTCGCGGCTCTCGGAACCGCCTTCGCCTGGACGCTCACCGCCCTCGCATTCGAGTATGCCGGGAAGCGGATCGGGGCGGTAGCCCTCAACTTTTTGAGGCTCGCCGTCGGTTGCCTCTTCCTGGGCCTTTATTGCCTTATCGCGCGGGGGAGCTTCTTCCCCTTCGACGCGCCATTATCCGCCTGGGCATGGCTCGGTCTCTCCGGCCTGATCGGCCTCGTCATCGGCGACCTCCTCCTTTTCCAGTCCTTCATCGATATCGGCTCGCGCGTCGCCATGCTCGTCTATGCGACGGCCCCCGCGTTCACCGCGGTCCTGGGCTTCCTGGTCTTCGGCGAGCGGATATCCCTCCTCGGGATCGGAGGCATGTGCCTCACCTTGGCCGGGATCGCGATGGTAGTCTTCGGCCGTCGCTCCGGCCAAACCGAATCCCCCGGCGCGCCGGTGAACAGACCGCACGGGGTTCGCGGCCTGGTCCTGGCCGGAGGCGCCACTTTGGGACAGGCCGGCGGCCTCATCCTGAGCAAGGTCGGAGCGGGGAGCGGGGTCGGGGCCATGGATCCCTTCGCGGGGACTCAGATCCGCGTGAGCGCCGCCGTGCTCGGCTTCGCGATAGCCCTGATCGCGACGCGCTCCTGGCGAGGTATCGGCGCGGCCCTGAAGGACCGCAAGGCGATATGGAGTCTCAGCCTGGGCTCCTTCTTCGGGCCTTTCCTCGGAGTTTCCTTGAGCCTACTCGCCGTGCAATCGGGCGATGTAGGGATAGCGTCGGCCATCATGTCCATCGTCCCCGTCCTCATCATCGCGCCTTCGGCGTTGATTCTCAAGGAGAGGGTGGCCCTGCGCGAGATAATGGGATCGGTCATAGCCGTCGCCGGCGTCTTCGCGCTTTTCCTGGCCTAGGCCGGTGATTGCCCGAAGGCGGCGCTTGAGGGATACTGAGGGCCAGGAGTTCAATAATGAGCCTCGCCGCGTCATTCGCCCTGGTTTTCGCCTGTCTCGTCGTCATCGCGATGCTTGTCGCTCTTCTCCGGGCCCTCGCCACGCCCCGCGCCCCGGCTCCCGGCTTATCCCTCGCCGAGGGAGCGTTGAAAGAGGCCGTCGGCGTCGAGGACGAGCTCGCGGCCGCGACGAAGCGACCGACGGTTTCCAGCTACGATAAGGATGCCGAGGACGATGGGGCTTTCGCGGCCTTCAAGAACGATCTGAGGGATCTCTACCCCAAGGTCCACGCCGCGCTCGATCGCGAGGAGATAGGCGATCGAGCCCTGCTTTTCACCTGGAGGGGCTCGGATCAAAGTCTCGCTCCGGCCATCCTCTGCGCGCACTTCGACGTAGTTCCCGCGGAGGACGCCGAGCGTTGGAAGCATGGGCCGTTTTCCGGCGACATCGCCGAGGGCTTCGTCTGGGGTCGCGGGACTCAGGACATCAAGCTCATGCTCGTCGGCGCACTCCACGCGGCCGAGTGCCTCATCGGCCGGGGCTTCGCGCCGAGGCGCACGATCTACTTCGCCTTCGGCGGGGACGAAGAGATCGGGGGCTATCGCGGCGCCCGGCTCATAGGCGAGACTCTGGCCTCCCGCGGCGTTCGGGCATCCTTCCTTCTCGACGAGGGCGGCCCCATAGCGGACGGCATGCTTTCCTTCGCGGACAGACCATTGGCTCTCGTCGGCATCGCGGAGAAGGGCTACATGGACGTCCTCGTCGAGGCTTCGGGCGCGGGCGGCCACGCCTCGATGCCGCCGCGCAGGACGGCCGTGGGCGAGCTCGCGCGAGCGGTCGCCGCCATCGAGGCTTCCCCTCCTCGCGCCCGGCTGGGATACGCGGTACGCTCCTTCCTCGACAGGCTTTCTCCCTATTCGCCCTTCGGGATCCGCCTCCTCTTCCGCAATCTCTGGCTCTTCGGGCCCATCGTAAAGCTGGCTTTCGGCGCGGACCGCACGACAAACGCCATGATCCGCACGACCCTCGCCCCGACCATGCTCGAGGGCAGCTCGAAGGAAAACGTGCTGGCCGACAGGGCGACGGCCAATGTCAACGTGCGCATCCTGCCGGGCGAAACCTCGGGCCTCGTCCTGGCGCGGATGGCCCGGATCGCGAAGAGTTTCGGCGCGACGGCGCGGATAGCCCATCCCGAAGCCCTCGTCGAGCCGCTGCCCGAGTCCCCGGTCGATCACGAAGGCTACAAGGCCATAGAGGCCGCCCTGGCGGCGTCCTTCCCCGAGGCGGCCGCCGTGCCCTTCCTTTTCAGCGCCGGGACCGATACCAAGCACTATCGCGGCGTCGCCGGGGCGATGTATCGCCTGACGCCGTTGCGGCAGACCCCGGCGGACCTCGATGGGGTCCATGGGCGCGACGAGCGGGTCGAGATCGGCAATCTCCGACGCTGCGCCCTCTTCTACGAGAGGCTGATGGCGGATCTTTAGGGCCCGGGGCGGCCCGAAAGCGACCAATCCCCATAGGTTTGTCCCGAATGGCCTCGTCCTTGTATCTGAACATAGCTTAATGCTAATATGCCCCATCAACGAGGTGGCGATGAACAGTCTCGGTATCAACGTAGGCTCCTCGAGCCTGAAGATGGTCTCGCTCGAGGGCGACTCGATCGCCTGGAGCGTCGTATTGCCCCACGAGGGCGACTTCCTCTCGGCCGTCCGCAAGGCCCTCGACGGGCGCGCCGTTCCGGCGGGCACTCCTTCCCTCGTCACCGGCAACGAGGGAAGGGGCCTCTTCGCGCTCAACAACACGATCGAGCCCCTCTGCATAGAGGCCGCCCTGCGCGCCATCGGCGAGAAGGTCGACGCGGTCGTGACGATGGGCGGCGAGGACCTCATCGTCTACACCGTCGACGAGCGTTGCGCGATAGTCAACAACTTCTCGGGCAACAAGTGCGCCTCGGGCACGGGCGAGTTCTTCAAGCAGCAGCTCGCGCGCATGGATATGGGGCTCGATGACGCCGCGAAGGTGGGAAGCGACGCGAAGGTGATGCCCCTGTCGACCCGCTGCTCCGTTTTCATGAAGTCCGACTGCACCCACCGCCTCAACAAGCGCGAGGCCACCAAGGACGATATCGTCGTCTCGCTCTCGATGGTGATGGCGACGAAGGTGGTCGACTTCCTGAAGCGCGCGAAGGTCATGAAGGGGCGCGTCATGCTGACGGGCGGCACGACCCTCAACCCCCACATACTCCGCTTCATCAAGGAGTCCGCGCCGGAGATCGATTTCGTGATCACGAAGGAAGCCTCCTACTTCGAGGCCTACGGCGCCGCGATACTCGCGCGCGAATCGGGCACGCCCTTCCCGGGGGGCGAAAAGCTCCTGCGCAGCAACGATATCCGCTTCGACCGGCTCGAGGACCTGAGCGGCTCCCTGGCCAAGGTCCAGTACTTCGAGGAGAAGACGGGGCCCGTGCGCGCGGGACGCGAGTACATCCTGGGAGTCGACGGCGGCTCGACCACCACGAAGGCCTGTCTGATCGACTTTCTGACCGACGAAGTCGTCGCCTCGCATTACGGTCGCACCCACGGAGATCCGGTCAAGGCCTTGAAGCTCTGCCTCGAGGAGATTCGCAAGAAGGTGGCCGCCGACATCGGCGATGCGCCGATACGCGTCTCCCTGGCCGCTACGACGGGCTCCTCGCGCGAGATCCTCGGCGTCTTCCTCGAGACCCAGGGCGTCTACAACGAGATCATCGCCCATTCGGTCGGCACGACCCACTTCTCCAAGGACGTGGACACTATCTTCGAGATCGGCGGCCAGGACGCGAAGTACGTCCTCCTCAAGAACGGGGTGCCGATCGACTACGCGATGAACGAGGCCTGCTCGGCCGGTACGGGCTCCTTCCTCGAGGAGTCCGCCCAGGGCGACCTCAACATCCGCAGCGCGGCGGAGATCGGCGACATCGCGCTGACCGCGAGAGCCCCCCTCAAGTTCGGCGAGCACTGCTCCGCCTTCATCAACTCGGACATACGCAAGGCCGTCCAGCAGGGGGCGACCCGCGAGGACATCACCGCGGGCATCGTCTGCTCCATCGTTTCCAACTACCTCAACCGGGTGGTCGGCAACCGCTCCATCGGCCAGAAGGTCTTCCTCCAGGGCGGCGTCGCCAAGAACAAGGCGGTGCCCCTCGCCTTCGCCATGCTCCTCGGCAAGCCGATACTGGTTCCGCCAAGCCCCGAGCTGATGGGTTGCTACGGCGTCGGGCTCCTCGCGCGGCAGAAGCACGCCGACGGCCTCCTCGCCAAGGACTCCTACGACCTCGCCGAGATCGGCTCCCGCGAGATAGTCTACGATAGCGTCTTCCAGTGCAAATCCTGCGAGAACCTCTGCCCCATACAGATCCTGAAGGTGGGCGGGGCCAGGTACATGTTCGGCGGCAGGTGCAACAAATACACGAACATGCGCAAGAAGGCCAAGGACATCCAAGTCTCGGATTGGGTCCACGAGCGCACCGACCTCCTCTACGTCCGCTCGGCGCCCGATCCCGCGGATTTCGTCGCCAAGCGGGACTTCGTCGTCGGGATACCCAAGTGCTTCTCCGTCCACACCCTCTACCCCTTCTACTCCTGGTTCTTCCACGGCTTGGGCATCAAGACCTTCCTTTCCGAGGAGGTGGACCACGAGGGAGTCGCCCGCGCCGAGAGCACGTACTGCTTCCCCGCGGAGATCGCCCACGGCGCCGTCGAGGACGTATGGAAGAAGGGGGCCGACTACGTCTTCCTGCCCCATTTCCGCGACATGCCCAGCTACGAGGAGGATGTCCACGCCAACTTCTGCCCCATCACCCAGGCGCTTCCCTACTATATAAAGAAGGCTTTCCCCGACATCCCCGAGGACAAGATCCTCGACGTCGTCGTATCCTTCAAGTTCGGCAGGGCCAAGGCCCTCGAGCACTTCGTCAAGCTCGGCGAGCGCCTCGGCATAGGTTCGGCGGAGATCGAGCGGGCCTTCGACCTGGCCTCGAGCAAACAGGAGGACTACTTCAGGCAGGCCGCGGCGCTCGGCAGGCGAGCCCTCGACGAGGCGCGGAAGGCCGACAAGCCCGTCATCGCCGTGCTCGGACGGCCCTACAACGCGTACACGGCCGACGCGAACATGGGCATCCCGCGCAAGTTCACCACGCGCGGCTACTCGGTCATCCCCTTCGATCTCCTGCCCTTCGAGGACGAGACGATCTTCGCGAACATGTACTGGTACTACGGCCAGCAGGACCTCAAGGCCGCCGCCCTCATCAAGGACGAGCCCAAC
>CAYNFM010000134.1:0-7737 GCA_964396415.1 uncultured Treponemataceae bacterium
GACCGGCCATTGTGTCGGTAAGCAAACGCTACTAGTTCTTCTGCCTTGGGCACGGCGACCGTGGCGAAGAGCTCGGGGAACACGGTCTTTATTGAGCGTCTCAACCAAATATAAAAGAAGTCTGACAGGTCCGCGTAGGGAACGTTGTCGTAGTAAGGCGGGTCGGTTGAGACAAGTTTTTTTACACTGATCGATTGCGTTTGCGCATCGCCTTGACGTGCAATGCCGGTCCCGAAGGCAGGAACCTGATCAAGTGCCTTCGCCATATTACCCAAACTCACCATGTATGCGCCTGCAGCCTCACTGAACACATTGTTCTCAGCGAAGTCCCACATCATCGGTACTGCTTGGCGTGTGAATAGATGCCGTACCTGTGTTTTCGTGATCTCCCATCCACAGAGAGCGTTGCACATGTCAGCGAGTCGACTAAGTGCGATTGCTAAGTAAACCTCCACGGTGTCTGCATAGGCAGCGGTTCCAGTGCCATTGTCGCAGAGAGCTTCACCGATTGAGGAAATGCCAATGGTAACAGCGTCGCGCTGCACCCGCTCCCGCGCTTCGCTAACCAAGTCGGAGAAGGTAGTTAGCGCCACAAGCTGACGATTGGTGAAGAGTTGGTCGAACCGATTCATGCCATAAGGCTTAACGCCGAGATATTGCGTGCTGCCAGAAATGGTCACCTCAGGCCGCCAATCCGGTTTCGCCTCAAGTGCCACTGCTTCATGCTCCGCGGTTGGCGTGAGATAGACTCGGCCTCGCTCACCCTCGGCAACAATAACCATCAAGCGTGCGCCCATGCGCCCGGCTTCGCCCTCTGCCTTGATGTAGTCACCCGCAATTGGTGTCCCTGACATCAGGCACTGGAAGTTCGCGCCACGCGACAACTTCGTACCGTTCTTCGCTGCTTCCACATCCTTCGGCTTCCCAACCTTTACAGTGAACCGGTAGCTCCCGCCTTCGATTACGGGCTGAACATAAGCTTCCTTGCCTGCCTTGGTGGAGAGCATAAAGCTCGATGCTAGGGGCACCTCCACTTGCGCGAAGGCCGGGTTCGGACTCTTCACCGTCCTCGCCCAGAGCCAGGCAATGACGGTGAGCTTCTTGCCAACGTAGCTCGTGAGGTCCGGCCGCTCCTTGGCCATCTCGGCTGTCACCTCGATCTTGGGATAGAGATGGCCGATGCGCTTTTCGGCCTCGTCGCGCATCCACTGGCCGTAGTAGCGTACGTCCTCGGCGAGGCCTTGGGCTCCCTTCCACTCCCGATCGATCAGGTCCTTCTTGCCTTGCGTCTCAGGGTTCACCGGAGGCTTTCCGGCAAACTTAGGTGGGATCTCGATCATCGCCTTGTTGATAAGAACGGCGACTGGGTTCAGATCGCTCGCATAGCTCTCGAGGCCCAGGCGCTGGGCTTCGAGGGGCAGGGCACCGCCACCGGCGAAGGGGTCGTGGAAAGCGGGAAGCTTGTTACGGTCGAAGAGCTCCTTGGCCCGTGGATGGTCGGCGTTGGCGGCGCAAGTCTGGCGCCAGCTATTCCAGATCTCATCCCGTGCTGCTTGAAGCACCTTCTCGTTCGTTGTGTTCTCCCAAAGCACCAAGTCCTCGATAATGCGGAAGAGACGCTGTCGTTCTTTCTCCTGTGCTTTCTCGGTAGGAAAGAGGTCGGGATGCGAGGAAGGATCATCCACCATCTGAGCGAAGATCACTGCTCGCGCAGCAGCTAGCGGACGCCGAGCCCACCAGAGGTGGAGGGTGCTCGGATGACCATGGCGGATGGACTTCTCGCGGGCGCAGGCGATGTTGATAGATTCCAGGGGGAGGGCTACTTCAATGAGTTTCTTGGGGGTGGTCATTCTGAACTTCCTTTCATGATACTCGAGTACTCAGGTGGGCAGGGAAAGAGCCCACGACAATCTGCTGGCTCTCGTCGTCCCAAAAGAAGTAAAGGCGGAAGCAATAACGCTCCTCACGAGAGCTGCAACCCTTCAGGTGTCTGTCGAGCAGCCGCTTGCGCTTACCCCAGAGCACCTTGTATTCGTCACCCTCTTCACCAGCCCTGTCGCCTGAGAAAGTTGGACGATCCTCGAGCCCAAGCCGAACCAACCCATCTTGCCAGGCTTTAACGGCCGCGGGGCCGCCCTCGGTTCGTAGTGTCGCATATTCATTCCTGAGCAGCAGCAGGGCCTTATAGGCTAGATCCGGTTCTTGGAAGTCAGCCTTCTTGGCGGCCCGCAGGGCTCGCGGCAGTACTACGATATTGCCGGGGAGGTAGGTCCTGCACCATTCCTCAAGGTCATCAAACGTGACGGGGATAGGTATCTCCTCGGCTGTGCCCTTAGCTTCAAGGGCACTTAGGAGATGGGCTATGCGAGCCCTGAGACCGCTAGCCTCAGCCGCTTGCTGCTCGAGCGTCTCCCGAGCTTGGTCTCGCTCAAGCTCCGCCTCACGCACCAGGCCATCATAGGTCCCCGCATCATCGACTAGCTTCTTCTTAAGGCTCTCGATCTCTGCAAGTGCCAAGGTCAGAAGCTCCGCATCGCTTGCACCTCGTTCTCGAGCCTGCTCTCGCTTCTCCTTGAGTGCGAGCTCATGGATCTGGGAATAGGGAGGTACGTCACGATCAAACTCACGACCGGTGGAGCGCCGTAGAGCTTGGCTAACAAGAAAGGTCTCGAACTCTTCAGGACCGAGTCCATCCCAGTTCTCGATGGTAATAGGACTGGCGACTGGATGACGCAGGGGCTGGTCGTTCTCGAGTTCGAGACCGGGGTTGTAGGTGCGTACTCCCCGATTAAAGACACCATACTCTCTGCCAAGAATACCGGAAAGCCTATCGGAGGCTCGCGGCTCGAGCATTACGACATGGGCAGTCCCAATCACCTTGGCAGCGAGTCTATCGGGATCGATGAGCGGAGCAGCTGCGGGATCCTCCCAAGTGCCGCGAGAAATCGCGATCACGGGGTGCCTTCGGCTTCGGTCCAATATGTGCTTGATGAGTTGGTCAGTTGAGGAATCATCCGTTGCGATAGCTGCCCTGGTTCGAGCCCTTCTGCCATCGATAGTGGCTTCATACCGCTCGGTGATCTGGCGAACAAAACCCGGTATCGAAGGCATGAAGGGAACATTCTCGCCCATCGTAACGCAGAGCAACCTGCAACCAAAGAGCACGTTTCCGTCAGGTCCCAATCCAAGGCCGACCTCGGTAGTCCAGCTTCGCTTGGGCACCTGTTTGTCTGCGTCATCCAGCCGACAGGCCCATAGCCGCGGATTATCCAGTGCTGCTGCGGCGACAGGCTGATAGCCGACTTCGCGGAATAGCTCGAAGCCCTTTCCTTCCCAGGCTTCTGTAGGGAGCTTCCGCCCTGCCTTACTGTTCAGCCACTGAAGGACTTCCTTCCTAACTGACACGAAGGTCGCCTCTGCGTCGGCTGCTTGAATTCGAAGCGAAACCTGGCTCACGGAATTGATGATCGAACCAATCATCGTGGTTCCTCCGCACGGGCGATCAGCCCTGCGAAGTCATACTCGGAGCTCGTAACCAGAAAATCGGGCTCCTTCTGGAAGGGCCGCCGGATGTAGTGTACTCGATGGCTTGCCTCATCCAGAAATTCGACAATGGCTAGGATGAAGTCCTCGGGTTTGTTGAGCGAGTAGAGGATCTCGTTCTTCGTTACTGTTATAGACTTGGCCCCTGAGACGCGGCCTTTAACCTCGATGAAACGGAGCTTGCCTGTACCGGGAATGCGGCTTTCAATGTCGTAGCCGAGCTTTTCGAACTCTCGATCCACTGGCTCGAAGCCGAGACTCCGTTCAAGCTCCATCACGACAGATCGAGCGCGTGCGGCGCTCTCCTGAGTATCAATAACCTGTCCAGGGGCTAGGGCTGGCTTGCCCTGCATGGCCCGGATAAGGCCAATCGGCACCACAAGGAAGCCTCCCTGGATTACCGGTGGCAGAGGTGCGATCTGCGCCTCAAGCTTTAGCTCTTCGAGCCGCTTCTGGAGTCTGCCCTGGAGAATATCTGCACGCTTGCGGGCCTCGGCAGAATTGAGTCGCGCGTTGGGGTGGCCTGCCTGCTCCTGGAGCTTGAGCTCCTCTGCCCGGTGGTCCCAGTAGTTGATCTCTTTGGTAAGGCGCTCCTTGACAGCCGCCTCGGTCTTGGTGATTCGCTCGAGCCGTTCCTTCTTAACCTCAGCAAGATGCTCCGGGACGATAGCGGTCACTGCGTAGGTCTGGGCCTTGCGTTCCATGTCTTTAGTGATCCATGCACACTCGGCCCGAGATAGAATTGCCTCAGGGTTGGGCTCATCCGCAGCGAGAGGGCGGAAGTCCAGATATGGGGCATAGTGAATATTGCGAGCCGTCCCGCTGGAATCCAGCTCGATATGCAGCACGCGCTTCGAGATTACACGGCGCTCCCCTGAACGTATGATACTCGCATCCTGAATTGCATGCTCCAGATAGAAGAAGATGCAAGGCTCAGTACCTAGCGCTCGTTCATCCACCAGGACAGTGCCTCGCTTGAGCAGATCGCGGTTACGCTCGAGGGTGAGGTCGATTACCGAGTCGAGGATGGGCGTGCCTGGACAGATGAAGGCGGCAAGAGGCTGGCCTGGTGGAGCGATCAACTCCTTCTCGAAGGTAGCCCGTTCGTAGCGCGGCAAAACAGGTTCGCGGAGGCCGATGATCCTATCGCGATTGCGCACGATCGCTGGTACATGCGTTAGCTCGTAACGCTGGGGCTCCCTCTGGCGCATAGTCCCGCCCAGCCGTGTAAAAGCCTGGACGAAGAAGGACTCGATATAATGCGGTTGCAGGCGACGGGCTTCCGCGCGCTCCATGTCCTCTCGGATACGTCGTACGTGGCTTGCGTCCATAACGTCATGAACGAGGACGTGTTCTTCGAGGAGCTCTTCTAGCTGATGCAGGTCCAGGGCATTCTCGACGACCCTACTGAGCATATCGCGAACCTCGGGCTGCTCGCCGTAGCGCACAGCCTCAATGAGGAGGTCCCGCAGCGACTTGCCCTCGAACATGAGCTTGCCGAGCACGTCAAAGACCTGACCGCCAAGAGCCTCTCTGGCTTCTGCCAGCTTGTCGAGGAGCTTATGGTAGACATCGCCTTCCCGTGTCTCGCTCGCGACCAGGTTCCAGAGAAAGCACACTTCGGTCTGACCGATGCGGTGGATGCGTCCGAAGCGCTGCTCGAGCCGATTGGGATTCCAGGGCAGGTCATAGTTGACCATCAGGTGGGCACGTTGGAGGTTGATGCCTTCGCCAGCTGCATCCGTAGCCAATAAAACTTGAACCTCGGCCTGGAACTTGAAGGCTTCCTGGGCCTTGATCCGCTCTTCGCGGCCCATACCGCCATGGATCCACACGAGGGCATCTTCCCGTCCCAACAGGGTACAAATCTTGGTCTTGAGGTAGTTGAGCGTGTCCCGATGCTCGGTGAAAATGACGATCTTCTGCTTAGGGGAGGACTTGGGGTGCGGAGCCGAGAAGCTGGTTCCCTCCGAAGGCTCCGTTACCGGTGCTGCACTGAAGAGCTCCCCTAAGAGACTAGCGAGCTCCCGCCACTTCGTGTCGGTGCCACTGCGCCTCACGGTCGCGGCCAGCTCCTCCAGGTGATGCAGGGTCTGGATCTCGGCACGAAGCTCGAGGATGCTACGAGCTGCAGTAGCCTGGTCGAGAACCTCCTCCTCGGCAGCCTCGACCTCGTTGTCAGGGGCTTCATCGAGATCTTCAACATCCTCTGCATTGAGGGAAGGACCGGTTGCCAATGGATTCTCCGCAGCGGCACCTCTCTGAAGCAACTCAAACTCGTGGAGCTTGCTTTCTAGCCGTTCGCGCCTCCGCTTGAGCGACTGATAGATGGCTTCGGGCGACGAGGCAAGCCGACGCTGAAGAACGGTCAGGGCAAAACCTACTGTCCTTGTACGCTTCTCATTCCCGAGATTCTCCGCTCTATTGAACTCCTCCCGAACATAGGAGGTCACTGCAGCATATAGAGAGGCTTCCGCTTCGGAGAGCTTGTAGGGGACCGTGTAAGCGATACGTTGGGGGAAAAGAGGTCGTCCGTCAAACTTGAGGAGCTGCTCCTTGACCATTCGCCGCATCAGGTCACTGGCGTCGCTGGCATGGACCCCGTCTCGGAATCTGCCCTCGAAGCGATCCCCATCGAGCAGGGAGAGGAAGAGCTGAAAGTCCTCTTCCTTGCCGTTGTGCGGCGTAGCTGTCATGAGTAGGAAATGTCGGGTAAGCGTGGACAGGAGCCTCCCGAGCTGGAAGCGTTTGGTATAGTTGACCTCGCCTCCGAAGAAGGTAGCGGACATCTTGTGCGCCTCGTCGCAGACCACGAGGTCCCAGCGACAATCGGGCGCCTTGAGCTTCTCCTGGAGCTCCTCGTCACGTGACAGCTTGTCCAGTCGAGCGATGACGAGGTCGGTCTCCATGAACCAGTTCCCCGTCCGAGAGGCCTCGAGCTTGTCGTTGGTGAGGATCTCGAAGGGCAGGTGGAAGCGCTGGTAGAGCTCATCCTGCCACTGCTCGGCCAGGCTTCCGGGACATACGATGAGGCAGCGCTGGAGATCGCCTCGCGCTATGAGCTCCTTGATATAGAGCCCCGCCATGATGGTCTTGCCTGCTCCAGGATCATCCGCGAGGAGGAACCTAAGGGGCTGGCGGGGGAGCATGGATTCGTAGACAGCAGTAATCTGATGCGGCAGCGGTTCCACGACAGAGGTATGCACGGCGAGCACTGGGTCGAAGAGATGCGCTAGCCGAATGCGCTGAGCCTCTGAGACCAGCCTAAACATGCTGCCGTCCCCGTCGAAGCTCCAAGGCCTGCCCGCCTCGACGAGTTCGAGCCTGGCTTCATCATGGCGGTAAAGCAGCTGATTGGCGACTCTCCCAGTCGGGTCCTTATAGGTTAGCTCGAGCGCATCCGAGCCGTACCATTGGACCGAGACTACGGTGATGAGCTGGTCGGGAATGATGCCGCGAATGGCGGCATTTGGGGTCAGTTCTTCGAGTTTGATCATGGTCTACCACGGATTCGAGGGTCAGAGACCTCGATGGCCATATCTTTACTTCCTCCGAACCGGATTCATCATAGGTACCTAATCGGGGTCTGAGCAAGGCGAAGGATGCTTCAGAACGGCAAGTTCAGATCAAGTGAGCATAGCACAATTGATAACTGGATGGAAGCTTTGATCTGTAAGGATTTACGACCAAATTGACCGTCACTGGTTAACGATTAAGGAAGCAGGCGATAACTCACGATCTTGGCCCCTTGAAGGCTGCGCGGAGCGTCTTTATAGCCGAACGTAGGGCTTCCCCGCCTGAAAACGTTCGTATCACGCTGGGCTAGGGTCTGAAGGAGCCCGATGATGCGGAGGCCCTCGGCGAGAGCCTCCTCTTCAGCTTGTGTGGCATCTGGAGACGTTGGCCGCTTCTTGACCGGGAATGTTGAGTGGTTCGCTTAGCTTTGGCAGCATTGGCGGCCTGATGGATAGTCTTCTCTCCGCGATGGACTGCGGCGGATTCCTCAGGGTCAGCTAGGACAGCCCGAGCCCGCTCGACCTTCGCCCTAGAAGT
The DNA here is from genome assembly GCA_964396415.1 of uncultured Treponemataceae bacterium. GTDB lineage: Bacteria > Spirochaetota > Spirochaetia > Treponematales > Rectinemataceae > UBA1306. The sequence continues at coordinate 7,597 of CAYNFM010000134.1, forward strand.
CCTGACCTCATGGCATCATTCGAGCATGCGTCGCATTGTCTTTGACCTGCCCGATGCGTAAGCGTTTACCTTCAACAACGACCCGACCATCCTCGATAAGCTTGCCGACGAGCCGCTTGGCCTCGGCGTAGGAGATACCGA
>CAYNFM010000135.1:0-7582 GCA_964396415.1 uncultured Treponemataceae bacterium
CTTAAAATCCCTTGCTGCGAAAGCGGCGTGCGGGTTCAAGACCCGTCCCCGGCAATATATTGTAAGTGAATAGGCGGGCCGGCGGAGCTGGGCAGGTTTCGCTCCGCAGGCTCATGCATGATCCGGCGATTGAGGTTCGATATAGATTACATCGAGGCTGGAAATAAAAGATTTCAGGCTGGAATCAATAAGTTTTGAGATGAATACGGAGCTTCCTCTGTCAGGTTAACAACCTAATATCGACGTGTTCCGAGCCGATATCCGAATGCGCGAGGAAGAGACTCGGCAGGTTCCCGGGAAATTCTTCGGCATGGCGATCTTGAGAACCACAGGAATTCCCCTTTCGCGTCCGAAGACCCGCATCGAAAAGGCTGACCCCGCCACGGATGCCGGATCTCCCCGGGGGAAGATCCTTTAGAAAGCCATTTCGCTCGCGGGGAGGCTTCGGACATGAGCTCGGGGACCAGACACATGCCGGTTCAAGCTTGACCAGGCATTTGCCTGGTCGCCTTCGGCGGCTCGAATCGAGAGGAGGGAATTCTTCAGTGGTCGAGAAGGAATTTACCACTGGTCGCGGAGGAATCCTTCAGTGATCCCGGCCGACTTCTTCAGTGGTAAATTCCTCCGCGATCAGTGGAGAAATCGTCCCCCGTCGTTACGGTCGGAACAAGGCACAGGCGGCCGTCCTTACTTCTCTCGCCGATGCTCGCGTCGACGGAGCTTCCGGCGAGGCCTAATGGGGGCGGCACGCTGGAAGAGGCATAGGATCGGGGAAAGTCCATTCGGCGGCGCTCCGGATCCCGCGGAGGGCGATCATTCGCGCGAATAGGGTTGGCCGTCGGCGGCCGGAGATACGACGCGCCCGACGAGACCGGCCACGGCGAGGATCGTCGCGAGGTAGGGGAACATCGAGAGAAAGGGCGACGGTATCGGGACGCTCAACACCGAGAGAGTGAACTGCAGCGCGTCGCAGAATCCGAACAGCAAGGCGGCGCCGAGCGCGCCCAAGGGGCGCCATCGCCCGAAGATCATCGCGGCCAGGGCGATGTATCCGAGTCCGGCGGTCATGTTGGGCGCGAACTGCCCCGTCGACCCGATCGTGAAGGAAGCGCCGCCTATGCCCGCGACGATCCCCCCGAGGATTACGTTGCCGTAGCGCAGGCGCGGGACGTTGATGCCGACAGTGTCGGCGGCCCGCGGATGCTCGCCGACGGCGCGCACGCGAAGCCCCCAGCGGGTATGGAAGAGGCCGATCTGCACGGCGACGAGGATGCCTATGGTCAGATACACGAAAATATTCTGATTGAACAAAAGCGGTCCGACGACCGGGATCCTGTCGAGCAGAGGTATCGGGATCGGAGAGAAGACCGCCGGACTGTTCAGCGTCGCCTGCTGCGGGACGAGAAGGCTCTGCAGGAAGAAGCTCGTAAGGCCCAGCGCGAAGGCGTCGAGCACGACTCCGACGATGATCTGATCGGCGGCGTAGGTAATCGCGAAAATGGCGAGGATTACGCCGATCATCCCGCCCGCGACCGCGCCGGCCAAAAGGCCCGCCCACAAATTGTGGGTGAGGCTGCCTATCATCGCGCCGAAGAAGGCCGATATCAGGAACTGTCCCTCGATGGCGATATTGATGACGCCGGAACGCTCGCAGAGGACGCCTGAAAGGGCGCCGAGCGTCAGGGGCACGGCTTCTATGAGCGACGTCGCGAGGAGTCCTTCGGCATCGACCGATACGCCTTTCCCGGCCCACGCGAGGAAGGCGACGCCCGTCAGGGCGAGCCCGATCCCGAGGAGCAGGTAGGTGCGCCGGTTCGATCGCCACGCGAGCTGGAGGATTCCGAGCAGGGCGCAGATGACTCCGAGCACGAGAACCGTCGGCAGGACGTGCAGGCGGATCGCGGGAACGGGAGGAGCGGGGGCCGCCGTCAGGAGGAAGGTAGTCATTACGTCGCCCGCCGTGCCGCGCGCGAAAAGAAGCAGGTTGATTCCGGCGAGGACGAGGAGGGCGATGCCCAAGCCATGCCTGCGGATTTCCGCCGGATCGCGCTTGAGGCGCATCGCGGCTCCGGGCGAAACGATCGCGCTCATCCCGCCCATCCCCCGAAGACGCGTCCGGCTCGCGAGACCTTGATGCGGTATATGGTCCGAATGACTCCGGGCGCGGCGACGAACAGCACGAGGACGGCCTGGAGGACCTGCACGAGCTGCAGCGGAATATTGGTGTTTACCTGCATCGTCCGCCCGCCGGCGGTGAAGGCTCCGAAGAGCAGCGCCGAAAGCGCCACCCCGACGGGTGTCCCGCGCCCGAGTATCGCCACGGTTATTCCGTCGAAGCCCGTCGTGCCGCCGTAGTTCGGCGCCATGCGATAGTCGACGCCGAGCACCATGAAGGCTCCCGCGAGCCCGACCAGCATGCCGGCGAGAGTCATCGCCAGCACGTACTGGCCCTCGATGTGGACTCCGGCGACGCGGGCCGCCTCTCGATTGAGGCCGAGCATCCGGAAGCGAAAGCCGACGGTGCTTCGTTGCAAGAGCCAGGATACGCCGAATATGAAAAGGACGGCGAGGATGAAGCTCCAGTTCATCCGCAGCGACGGCCCCGCCAAATGAGGAAGCCGCGCGGCCTCGACTATAGTCTTGGACACCGACTGAATGCGCGGCGGCGCCTGATAGAGCTCGGTAGTCAGGAGCCAGGTCAGGAGATTCAATCCGACGTAGTTGAGCATCATTGAGGTTATGACCTCATGCGCTCCGGTCTTCGCCTTGAGGATGCCCGGAATGAATCCCCATGCCGCCCCGAAAGCCGCGCCGACGAGCAAGGCGAGCGGGAGATGGAGCGCAGCGGGCAGACTCGGGAACGCGAATCCGGCCAGCGTGGCCCCGGCGGCGCCGAGGATCACCTGTCCCTGCCCGCCGATGTCGAATAGTCCCGCGCGAAAGGCGAGAGCTATTCCCAACCCCGCCATCATGAGCGGGGTGGTCGAGACGACGGTTTCCGAAATCGGTCCGAAGGCGGAGACGAAATCCGAGGCCTTGCCGCTGCGGAAGGCTGCGGCGATATCCGCCGGGTTTCCGATGGATCCGATGAAAAGCGAGCCGTAGGCCTTGGCGACCGCGGCCCAGGACGCGGCCAGGGCATGGCCGGGCGAGATGAAGAAATCCTTCCATGCGGTCATCACGCTCGGCGTCGCGAGAATGATGATGAGCGCCCCGACGACCAGGGCGCTGAAAAATGCGAGGAGGGTTATCACCGCCGAATTCCCCCTTCGGAGCACGGAGGAGATCCGATCTTTGACGTTTCGGCGCTGGGTCGTTTCGGCGCTCACGGATTCGATCCTTTCCGGCTCGAGCCGGAACCGGCCATCAAGAGGCCGATCCGCTCGCGCGACAGGCTTTCCGTCTCGAAGGGCCCGGCCAGCTTGCCGCGGTACATGACGAGGATCCGATCCGCGAGGGCGAAGACCTCGTCGAGCTCGGCCGAGATCAGCAATACCGCGTTCCCTTGGTCGCGAGCCTGGACGAGGCGCCGGTGGACGTATTCGATCGAGCCCACGTCGAGCCCGCGGGTCGGCTGGGCGGCGATGATGAGCTTGATCGTTCGCGAGAGCTCGCGCGCGACGATGACCTTCTGCTGGTTGCCGCCGGACAGGGTGGATGCCGGAACGTCTATGGAGCCCGCCCGGATGTCGAACTCCTCGATCCGGCCGCGGGCGGTTCGCTTGATGACGTCCCAGTCCAGGGCTCCGCCCCGGGAATACGGCCGCTCGTCGCAGACATCCAGGATCAGGTTCTCGGAGATCTTGAAGGCCCCGACCAGGCCGTCCCTGATCCGGTCTTCCGGAATGTTCGCGACGCCCGCCCTCAAGACCTTTTTAGGCGACGCGCCGGCGAGGTCGCGGCCCGAGATTCGGATGGACCCGCCGACCTCGGACGAAAGGCCCATGATGGCTTCGGCGAGCTCGGTCTGGCCGTTCCCCAGCACGCCGGCGACCGCGACGATCTCGCCGCCGCGGACATCGAAGGACACATCGTCCACGGCGACTCGGCCCGTCGCGTCGACGGCGATCAGGTTTCGTACGGAGAGCACGGCCTCCCGCGGCTTCGAGACGCCTTTCGCGACCGTCAGCTCGACGCCGCGTCCGACCATCATGGACGCCAATTGCTCCTCGGTCGTCTCTTTCGGTCGCACGGTTCCGATGACCTTCCCGAGCCTGATGACGGTGATCCGATCGGCGATCGCCTGCACCTCTTTGAGCTTGTGGGTGATGAAAAGTATCGTCCTGCCCGATTCCCGGAGGGAGCGCATGACGGCGAACAGATCCTCTATCTCCTGCGGAGTGAGGACCGCGGTCGGCTCGTCGAGGATGAGGACGCGCGCTTCCCTGGCCAGGGCCTTGACGATCTCGACTCGCTGCTGCCGCCCGACGGAGAGATCCCCGACGAGAGCGTCGGGATCGACCTCCAGCCCGAAGCGCTTGGAGAGATCGCGTATCTCGGAGCGGGCCCGCGGCCGGTCGAGAAATCCGAGACGGCTTACGCGCTCGAAGCCCAGCATCACGTTCTCGGCCACCGTAAAAGCCGGAATAAGCATGAAGTTCTGGTGAACCATGCCGATGCCCGCTCGGATCGCGTCGCCGGGATTCTGGAAGCGGGCGATGTTCCCATCCAGCAGGATAGCGCCCTCGTCCGGCCGGTAAAGGCCGTCGAGGACGTTCATGAGAGTGGTTTTCCCAGCGCCGTTCTCGCCGAGGAGGGCGTGAATCTCTCCCCCCTCGGCGCTCAGATCGATGCGGTCATTGGCGACGAGGTCGCCGAACCGCTTCGTTATGCCCCTTAGCTCAAGACGCATCGCGTCCGACTGGCGCTGTCACTGAATCGGATAGGACTTGGGGTCGACGGAGATCGACCCATCGATGATGCCCTGCTTGATCGTTTCGATAGCGGACTTCACCTTCGCGGGGATCTTGCCGTCGAAGTCATGATATGGCGCAATCGCCACTCCCCCGTTCTTCAGGGTCCCGACATAGTTGCCGCCCTTGAAGGTACCTTGAAGGGCCGCCATCGTGGCGTCCTTGACGGATACGGCTATGCCTTTCACGACGCTCGTCAAAAGAAGGCTACCGTACTGGGGAGCCGAGATGTAGCCGTCGGTGTCGACCCATTCGAGCCAGGCTGGGCTGTTCGGGGTCGCCGCGTTGTGCTGCTGGACCGCGGCCGCCGATCCGAGGCCGACCGAGCCGGCGACCGGAAGGACGATGTCGGCGCCTTGGTTCATGAGCGCCTCGGTGACGGTCTTACCCTTGGCTTGGTTGGTGAAATCGTTCGTAAAGGTGCCGGAGCTGCCTTCCGGATCCCAGCCGAGGGCCTGAACCTTCGCGTTGTTCTTCTGGTTGTAGTAGCGCACGCCACCCACGAAACCATTCATGAAAATGGTGACTGTCGGGATATTCATCCCTCCGAAGGTCCCTACCTTGCCGGACTTCGTCATGGCTGCCGCGAGGTAGCCCGCCAGGAATGCGGCTTCGTCGGTCTTGTAGGTCAGCGCGAGCACGTTGGGAATGGCCGGATCGTAGGCGTAGTCGACTATCGCGAACTTCTGATCGGGATTCGCCTTGGCGGCCGCGGCGGTGTCGTCGCCCATCAGGAACCCGACGGTGACGATGATGCCGGCTTTCTTCTGGACGAACTGCTGGATGTTCGGGACATAGTCGCTCTGGTTCGTCGACTGCAGGTATTGAACCTGCACGCCCGCGCTTTGAGCATCCTGTAGGCCCTTCCATGCGGAAGCGTTGAACGATCGATCGTCGATGCCGCCGGTATCGGTCACCTCGCCGGCCAAGAAACTCTGAGCGAAGACCGATGTGGCTCCGAGAACGAATACCGACAGAAACGCGATGGCTAAAACGGACAACTTTCTCATGATTCCCCCTTGTAATGAAATGTATAGCAAAAAACTACTCGAAAAGCCATGAAATAACCGCAAAGGGCCGAACCGCATGGGTCGATCGCTTGTGGTTCGAGACGTCCGGCACCACCGAAGTTATATCAAAACTCTATAAAGTCCCAATAATCCGTCCCGCGCGACCAGACTATTGGTCAATAAAGAGGATATTCCCTGCAACTCGGGCTGTCAATTGCATTGTGAACGGTCAACAAGGCACGTTAAGCGCCTCCCGGCGCCGCCCGCATACGACTACTGTTTACTCGGGCAACTCAGAGACAATCGCGATGCTGCTCGACGCCCCGATACGTCGGGAAGTCGCCTATGGCGCCTTCCCGGCGACGAAGCGCATCAGGTCCCACACCGCTTCGTCGGGGCGCCTCGCGGCGCCGCCCGCATACGACCGTTTACTCGGGTAACTCAGAGACAATCGCGATGCTGCTCGACGCCCCGATGCGGTCGGCGCCGGCGTCGAGCATCATGATCGCGTCATGGTAGCTTCTGATCCCGCCGGAAGCCTTGACCTGGAGCTTGTCGCCTACGGTCTTGCGCATCAGCCGGACGTCGTCGGCGCTGGCGCCGCCAGTTCCGAAGCCGGTGCTCGTCTTGACGAAGAGCGCGCCGGCCTTGGCCGCGGCCTCGCAAGCCTTGACCTTCTCCGCGTCGTTGAGGTAGCAGGTTTCGAGTATCGCCTTCACGGCCGCGCCGCCGGAAGCCTTGACGACCCCGCGGATATCCTCCTCTACGGCCCTCCAGTCGCCGGCCTTGGCCGCTCCCAGGTTGATCACCATGTCTATCTCGCGCGCCCCCTGAGAGACGGCGAGGCGAGCCTCGGAAGCCTTGGTCTCGGTGGCGTTCGCCCCGAGGGGGAAGCCGATGACCGTGCACACGAGAATGCCGGAACCCGAGAGCTCCTTCGCGCAGAGCTCGACCCAGTATGGATTGACGCAGACGCTCGCGAATCCGTATTTTCGCGCCTCGACGCAGAGCTCGCGCACGGACTGCTCCGTCGCTATGGCCTTGAGGAGAGTGTGATCGATCGTCTTGGCCAGCGTGGCCTTGGTCCATTCCTTCTGCACGGTGTGCCTCCTCCAATAAAATGTCGAGCGATTCGAAGACTCGCTAGATTTCGAAGCGGCGCGCGAGGTATTCCCTGCGCGTCTCGACGAGCTCCTTGAGTTCGTCGAGCATTCGCTCGTCGGCGAGCTCGGCGATCGGGAACACCTGGTTCTCCGTCTCGTCGGTGTAGCGCCTGACGAATTCGATATCGGTCACGTAGCCGAGGCTGATCATGTTGGAGATGCGGTCGGCGGACTTGAGCACTCTCGCCTTATCCGAGCCGTAGTCGCGGATGCGCGCCAGGAACTCGGCCTTGGTTTCGATGGGTCTACGCGTCACTTCGAGCACCAGCTTGAACACCTCGGCCGATTCCTCGTCTATCTCGAGTATCCGGTCCCGATCGAAGCCGGGCACGTCCTCGATGAGATCGTGGATCACAGACGCCTTCAACAGGGGGGAATCGATATAGCCATAGTCTATCAGTATCCCGAAGGTATCGATCTGATGCCGGAACATGTTGCCGCCCGAGCGCCTGCGATTGCCTATCAGGGCCGTGGCCAGCTGCATATAGGGCGCGAG
>CAYNFM010000136.1:0-7509 GCA_964396415.1 uncultured Treponemataceae bacterium
CTCCGCCGCGGGAGGCGCGGGCTTCAAGCCCCTCGCGGCCTTCATCCACGGGCTGGGCCTCAAGTTCGGCATCCATATCATGCGCGGCGTACCCAGGCAGGCCGTCCATGCGGCGACGCCGATTCTGGGCTCGTCGGCCACTGCCCGCGACATAGCGCACTCCAATTCGGTCTGCCCATGGAATACCGACATGTACGGGGTCGATCCCGAGGCCGATGGGGCCCAGGTCTATTACGACTCGCTTTTCGCCCTTTATGCCGGATGGGGCGTGGACTTCATCAAGGTCGACGACATAGCCGCCTCGCGACTCTACGGCTCCCATCTGGACGAGATAGCCCTGATACGAAGGGCCATCGACCGTTGCGGGCGGCCTATCGTCCTGAGCCTTTCGCCGGGTCCCGCCCCGCTGGACTGCGCCGGCGACTACGCCCGGCGGGCCAACATGTGGCGGGTGACCGACGACTTCTGGGACAAGTGGGAACTCCTCCTCGATATGTTCGACCGATGCGAGCGCTGGTATCCGCTGGTGGGGGAGGGGCATTGGCCCGACTGCGACATGCTTCCCTTGGGCCACATCGGCATCCGCTCCTCTGAAACCGGGGCCGCCGACCGACGATCGCGCTTTACCTACGACGAGCAGCGAACGATGATGAGCCTCTGGTCGATCTTCCGTTCGCCCCTGATGATGGGCGGCGAGATGCGCGACAATGACGAGCGGACGCTCTCGCTCCTCTCGAACCCCGAGGTCATAGCCGTCGATCAAGGCGGCTCGAGGCCAAAGCCCGTGGCCATCGAAGGTCGACCGATCGGCATCCGCTCGCGCCCCGCAATAGCCTGGAGCTCGGAGGGGCCGGAGGGATCGACCTACCTCGCCCTCTTCAACGTCGGAGAATCCCCTCTCGAGGTCCGCGCGACCTGGGCCGAGCTGGGGCTCGAGGGCGAGCGGATGGTCCGAGACCTCTGGGAGCGCAGGGACCTCGGACGCGCCGATGCCTTCGCGTCGGCGATGCTGCCTCCGCACGGATCCGCCCTGTTCAAGCTGTCGAGATAGGGAGCGGAATCAACGAGCTTTCAGTATCAACCTCATTCGGCTTTTCAAGGCAAAAGGCCTATCGCGCCGGCTGCGCTAGCGCAAGCATAAGACCTCGTACACCCGGCGCCCCTCGGCTTGATTCTTCCGTCTGGTAATTCGTATTGGATAAATAATTTGGTTTTCAAAGTCGAAAATGTGTCAGACATCAGACCGATTTACATTGAGAATTCGAGTCAGACAATTATGCAGGGGATAGACTCATCCTCGCTGAATGAATATGCCGCGCAAAGGCGATGGTAACCGTCAGCTATAATCAACTTGCCGTGAACCGTATCTCGTATCAGAAGAATAGGAGACAATCCTTTGCCATCCCTGACCTTCTCTCGATCTTTGGCAACGTGATAATTACCGGCGTCCAATAGTGGAAGCCCCGATGCGCGGAAAATGTCTTTTGCCTTGAAATTCGTCATTAGCGCTGATCGTAATTGTTTGATCAAGTCGGCGACACGATCCGGATTGAAGACCAGCGAGAGGTAGGATTCAGCGGCTGGGAAATCCTTTTCCTCGGGAGCGGAGAGCCACTTGATAGCTTGTAAAGTATCCACAGCCTATACTAGTACGCGAAGAGCCGGAACGCAAGCTCACAACCGCAGGGGTCACCGATAGTAAATTGCCGAATCGTGGAGCAGGAGGGCTGATATGTTAGATTCCAGTTTCTTTTTTAGGATTATGGTCGTCTTCTGTATGACATTCCTTTTCGGCCTGGAACGACAGCTGGAGCACAAGCCTGTGGGATTCGGCGTATACAGCTTCGCGGGTTGCGCCTCTTGTGCCTTAACGAGCATTGCCTTGATTTCTTCTCCAACGACCCTTATGCCACTCTTGGGCGCTATTGTCACCGGCGTCGGATTTCTAGGAGCTGGGACCATCTTCCGTGGTCCCGAAGGCATATCCGGAATCATCAGCGCTTCAGCCCTTTGGGCCTTTGCGATAATGGGAATAATCGTGGGCTATGGGAATTTTCTCATTGCCCCGATTCTTTACGTCATTATCTGGATTATCCTTGGTATCAATCGGCTTTTTGAATTCCGCAGCTTTGGTTATTATCAGAAAACACTTGTCTTAAAGACTAAACGCTATCTAACCAAGGAGGATCTGAGGACGGTCTTTGGGATGAAAGGACTCATGGGGTTCACGATTCAGTACAACAAGGAAAAGAACGAGTTCCGGTGCACTTCTACATTGACTGGTCGGCCAGACGAACTGAATGCTCTACCCCCTCGGCTCCTTGCCGATCCCGATATCGTGGAGTTTACGATAGAATAATCGAGTATTCCGGGCTAACACTTTCCTCCCCAGCCCGGCCACCGCCTTGAGGAAGGAGTCCGCGGTCGAGGTCGCCGCGGCTCGCATTGTGATGCGAGCGGAGTCGCCGGTCAGGGCACGATCTCAGGGATACGTGAGCATGCGACGGCATGCGGCGCGATCTCCATGGGTCCGCCACGGAAACCGCTCCTCCTCAAGCCGTTTCTGCCACTGACAGAAACCAGCGCGATCCCGGTGTAGGATCTTCATGGCGCGTCGCGTCTTGCCCATGAATATGAAATACTAGCCCGAGAACGACCCGCTGGGTATGGCGTCCTGCACGAGCTTCGCCAGACCGTCGATCTGCTTCCTCGGAATCATGGCGAGCTCCGGACCTCAGAGTCGTGCGGATCACTGCCCAGCACCAGACGGGTTTGGCCTGGCGCTTACGTTATGCTCCATAAAATATGGATGTTTCAGTAATACCAGTTTATAATTGGGTGCTCTCGCACTTACTTTTATCTCGTCCCCTTCTAATCTATCGTCATCTTGACGAAATTTATATGATTGTTTTATCGTTCCTTATGCCTAATAGAGCCGCAAGATTCAGTCAACGGCTCAAAGTCACGACGCAGGGCCTGCGTTTGCTTCAACTCTGTCTCTTCGGGACCACCAGCGCCATTGCATTGATCTTCCTCGCCAATCATCAGGCGATTCGTCCTCTTTGGCGCTTGCTGGTCACCGAGGCAACGCTGCTTTCTTTGGTCGTCCTTAACATCGCCTGGAAGAGCGCACTCCGGGATTGGGTCTTTCTTTGCGCCTCCAGCGCTCTGGTGGCCGCGGCGGCCTGGATAAGCCGACAATCAGACGTGATGTATATTCTCTCGCTCGTCTGCATCCAAGCCTATTTCAAAGTGAAAGTTTGGCCCAAGGGGATAGCATTCGGTGCAGCCAACCTCGTTGGATGGATCGCATTTTTGATCGCCGTCGGCAGCACGCCTTGGACGGTCGTGTCCAAGGGATTCGCCCTGGCGATCGGCATTCTCTTCGGCGCACTGATGGTCTCCCTCATCCAAGAGCTTCAAGCTGCCAATCGCAAACTCGAAGCCTCGCGGCAAAAGGACAAGGATTTGGCTGTCGCCGAGGAAAGGGTTCGCCTCGCGCGAGAGCTGCACGATTCGGTTACTCAATCTCTGTTCGCTATGAATCTCTATGCCGAGGCGGCGGCGGACCTCGTGAGCGTCGGCGACATCGAAACCGCCTCGGGACACCTGCGCGAGATCCGTGAAACCGCGGAGGAAGCCCTACGCGAGATGCGGCTCTTCGTCTTCGAGCTGCATAGCCCTGGTCTCGAGAACGCTGGTCTGGTCGGAGCCATCCAGGCCAGGCTAGCCGCCGTGGAAGGGCGAGGGGGAATGCGCGCCGATCTCTCGATCGAGGGCTGCGAGAACGTGACGCAGTCCGTTCAGTCCGAGCTCTACGGCGTCGCACGTGAGGCCTTGAACAACGCCCTCAAACATTCGAAGGCGGCCGGGGTTCACGTCAAGCTCCGCTTCGCGGAAGACGGGACCCGCTTGGAAGTCTCCGACGACGGCCGGGGCTTCGACTCCTCCGGAGGGCAGGCGGTCGGAGGCTTCGGCATCTCGGGCATGAGAGAGCGGGTAGCCAGAATCGGCGGTATGCTCTCGATCGAAAGCGCATCCGGCAGGGGGACTACGATTGCGGCGTGGGTACCCAAAACATGACGACTCCCATCCGGATTCTCGTCGTCGACGATCACGAGATCGTCCGGAAGGGGATCCGCGCCTTGCTGTCGACGAAGCGGGACATCAAGGTAGTCGGCGAAGCGGGAGACGGAGAGTCCGCCATAGCCCAAGCTCGCGAGCTGAAGCCCGATGTCATCCTCATGGACCTGGAGATGCCCAAGCTGGATGGCGTCCAGGCGATCAAGGCGATCGCCGCCGCGATAGCCGCGCCGCGCATCTTGGTCCTGACCAGCTTCTCGGACGATGAAAAAGTATTCTCGGCCATCAAGGCAGGAGCTCTGGGGTACCTTCTCAAGGACTCGGGACCGAACGAGCTTCTCCAGGCCATCAGGCAGGTCAATCGCGGCGAGCCTTCGCTAGACCCCTCGGTGGCGCGCAAGGTGCTTGCCGAATTCTCGGGACCGCCGCGGGAAAAGCAGGGCCCGGCCCGGCTCACCGCTCGTGAAATAGAAATTCTTCAGTCGGTCGCGCAAGGGCGAAGCAACAAAGACATCGCCGGTCTCCTGTTCATCTCGGAGGAAACCGTGCATACCCACGTGAGCAGCATCCTCGGCAAGCTTCACGTGGCGAGCCGCACTCAAGCCGCCCTCTATGCGCTCAAAGAGGGCATCGCGTCCCTCGACGACATCCCGGAAAAAGAATAGACATCGCTCACCCTTTCTGGTGATGAAAAACCGTCAGTTCTCCTGATTTCATGAAATGTCGATTTCGATACGTTCTCGGGAGAATACGTGAGCCGTATTCGCCTCGAGGAGGAATCGATATGAATCGCGGATTTCTTTCATGGATTTGGCTGCTCTGCGGCGCGGTCTTATTGCCCTTCACGGCCTGGCAGACAGTAATACCCGCGGCAGCCTGGTTGGCGCCGATCTTCCTGTTGCGCTTCACACGCATTTCGAGACGCCCGGGGACTGCCTTGCATCTGGTGTTTCTGGCTTATTCCGCGGGCACCCTTATTGCCAGCCGAGGTCTCCCATTCGACCTCCTGGGTCTGTTTGGGAATGTGCTCTTCAAGGGATTGGTATGGACTCTCCCCTACGCTACCGATCGCTTCGTCGCCGAGCGGCTAAAGGGCTGGAAGCGCGCGATCGTCTTTCCGTCGGCCTTCGTCGCCGCGGACTGGGCCCTGTCCCTGCTCAATGTCAGCAGCTCGGGGTCGCCCGCTTATTCCCAGGCCGGCAACCTGGCCTTGCTGCAAATTCTAGCCATCACTGGAATGTGGGGAGTTACTTTCCTCATCATGTGGTTTGCGTCCATCGCGAACGGGATATGGCAGGAGGGTTTCCAATGGCGGACCCTTCGCGGCCATCTCGCGGTTTTTGTCGCCACATTGATGGCCGTACTCCTATATGGAAACATCCGGTTGAATTTCGCCTCTCCTAGCTCGCGGACGGTCGAGGTCGCCACGATTACCATGGGGAAGGATCTCATTCCTTCGGTCGACTGGATGAAATTCGGCCAATCCACGGACCTCCAGCGCTCCTCCGTGCGGCCCAAGCTTCAGGCGACGGTAACGCAGATGCTCGCGCGCAGCGAGACGGCCTTGCGGGGAGGCGCGAAAGTCGTCAGCTGGCAGGAATCCTCGGCCTGGGTCCTGGAAGAAGACAGGCAGGAAGTCCTAGACAAGTCCGCTGACTTGGCGCGGCGCTTCGAGGCATACCTTCAGATTTCCTTAGAAGTGTTCACACGGACCCCGAAGCTTCCCTACTTGCGCGATCAGTCGATCCTGATAGGTCCGAGTGGCAGTGTCCTGTGGACCTACGACAAGACCCATCTCGTCCCCTACGACGAGGCTTTCATTACGATCGCAGGTCCGGGGAAGTTGCCTGAAGCGGACAGCCCGAATGGCCGTCTGAGCACCGCGATCTGCTACGACACCTATTTCCCCGCTTTGCTCCGACAGGCCGGGAAAGTGGGAACCGATATCCTGTTCGCCCCAACCAACGACGTCTCGCCCTATTCATCGTCCGCCCTCGCGATGGCGACCTCCAGGGCTATTGAAAACGGCTTCTCCGTAATACGCCCAACTGGCCATGGTTTGTCGGCCGTGATTGACTACCAGGGAAGACTACTCGGCAGCGAAGAGTACTCCACCACCACCGACGGTATCATGCTCACCGATATTCCCACTCGAGGAACGGTGACACTCTATGGCCGCATCGGGGATGTTTTCGCCTATCTGTGCATCGCTGTCTTAGCCCTCTTGTCGGCGTTGGCAGTGTTGGGCCGCAGGGAGAGCATATGAGGCGGCCACGACGGCTAGTATCTCTCTTCCTGGGAATGTGTCTGACAGGACTGATGGCTTCGGGCGAGGAATCGCGAGGCCCAAGCGTCATGGCGTTTCCCTATGGATACTACGAGCCGGTCACCGGATTATCCGTGGGCGGAAGTCTCCTGGATTTCAACGCGCTCCGCACGGGTGTCACGCTTGATCTCGATGCCACGTACAGCTTTGCCGGATTTTTCGCCACACAGGCCACCATTTTCGCGCCATACTTGATTCCGAGGACCTCTCTCAGCCTACGGATGGGCTATAGCGATTATGCGCAGAGGTTCTTCGGCTTCGGCGACTCGACGTCGCTGGATTCCGCTTTCATCTATTCAAACTCGACTTTTCAAGTGGAGGCGAAAGGGTCCATCTCGCTTGGGTCCGACTGGAGGCTAAATCCATCGATCTTCCTCGACACTGCATTGATCGGACCTTATCAAGGACAGGTGTTGCCCAAGATGACGGGAAGTGACGGTGGCTTCATGACATTAGCGAGGATGGAAATTGCCCATGATAGGCGAGCCTCCATCGATACGTACCAACATAAGGACTATGTGGCTTTCGGCTGCAGCATTTCACAGCCCGCGCTCGGGAGCTCTTTTCCCTTCGAGCTGCTCGACCTGGACCTCAGATATTTCCTTAACATGCCCGGCGGCCAGGTCCTCGCGGCCAGGGTCGCCGCCAAGCAATGCATCGGCGATGCTCCGTTCAATGCGAGGCCCGATTTCGGCGGCACGACGTCGGGCCGAGGCTTCCAGCCCGATCGATTCATCGGCAATGCCGGTGCCTACGGACAGCTCGAGTACCGCTTCCCGATTTTGTCCAAGATAGGCGGAGATTTTTTCCTGGACCTAGGGCAAGTCGGCGACGGGTATCCAAGCTTCACTCTCAACGGCCTCCACTTTTGCGGGGGCGCCGGTCTGCGATTCATCTCGCCGAAGCTCCCGATCTTGTCGATCGACGTAGGATTCAACGGCGAGCCGCTTTCGCGTGAAGGCTTCGCCATAATAATCCGTACCGGTCAAGCTTTTTAGGGGCAATGAATATCGCCGGGTTCGTTTCCCCGTAGTGCTCCCAACGCCTTTGGTTGGCTATTCGCAAGCCATTCTTTCAAAGGGTTTCTTCGCCGAAGGTCT
>CAYNFM010000137.1:0-7291 GCA_964396415.1 uncultured Treponemataceae bacterium
TGGAAGCTGGTCCGGCGTGAATGAACTCGAGAAGGCCATCACCGAGTACATCAAGCATTGGAACAAATCGGGTCGCCGATTCAGGTGGACCAAGTCGGCAGATGATATCGAGAAAAGCATCAGGAGTGCGAGCAAGGAATCAGGCAACCAGAAAAAGACGGAACACTAGCTAGTATTTCACCTTCATGCCGCTGAGCGACAAAGCATATTCCACCGTTCCATAGTGCCTATGGATGAGGCTTCCGCCGAATAGAGCTACCCCTGCACCGGCCATGATAGCTCCGGGAACCAACAATCCACTGGAAGCGGCGCCGTTGTTGATATTGGGCGAGCCTGATGTCGGAGGATCCAAAGCAATCAATGCTCCGCCCAGAAAGGCAAAAAGGATACCATAGTCCTGCTCAATGGTTATCCAGGATGTTGCGGAAGAGTCAATGTTATCAACTGTGACCTTTAACTGCGTGACCCCTTTATAGTCCGTCCCCGCCAGCTGGCCTTTCAAATCTGGAGTAAAATCCACATTGGCTTCTTTTTTAATAAGGGGAATCTTTACTTTTTTCTCAATCGAAAAAGCTTTAGAATCCAGGATATTATCTTCGCCTATGACATTCCCGTCGACCATCAACGTGCGAGATGCAGAGACGGGAAAGTCTGCCGACACTGGCGCCAGAATGACCCGTTGGTTCACGGTAGCGCAAGCTGCGAAGATCAAAATAATAAACGCGAATATCAACGACCGTAGGATTAGCTTCATTTCTGAGATCCTTTTACTGGAACTTGGAACTCCAGGTTTGTTGTATATTTTATTTTTTCAAAACTTCCAAAGAGATAACTTACGTCGGAGCGAAATACTGAAAGGTCGAGGTTGGAAACCTGAATCCAAAGAGGATCTTGAATAAACAAGTTCTGGGCCTGAACTGAGAGAGATTGATTTTCGTTGTGGGACTCACTCATGGTCTGGGTAACTGTGGAACTTCCGGAATGGGAAGAACTAGTCATCATGGAAGACGCGTAACTTGCCGACAGTTGGAAGATTTTTGTCTTTCCCGGATCTTTAACTGGCGTCAACATCACCGGGACGGTTTCTTTGCTCAAATCAAAGCTCAACTGTTGGGTTGGGAACGAGGCACAACTAATGATAATTACAGTGCTGAATCCTACGGCAATCCATAAAGGTATTTTCATAATACAGGACTCCTATTTGATACAAACTTGGGATTTCCTGGGCGAAACACGATTCTCGGTACAATGACAATCCTTTATTTTTCATCCTTAATCTAACTCATTTAAGCGTTCAATAAATACGTTTACTGCCTTGAATTAACGGAAATGTTTTACGTTTTATAAATACTCTATCCTAAATAGGCCACCTCTCGAACACTATTATTGAATAGGACTTTAATGGCATAATTTGCAATTGTCAACATTTTTCAAGTAATTTTCCGTTGTCGTTGATGGCGGATGCGACGACCAATGAAATCTGGAAGATCCAGGGAGCTGGTAGCCATGACCCCCGTGTCCTAGCGATAGCCTCCTTTGGCCCGCCCTCGACGATTCCCATTTTGACGAACTCACAACCACCGGCTGGGATGAGATCCACGCATTGCTCCTCGATAGCCTCCGTGAATGGCTGAGGGGCGCCCATATCTTCGCCGCGGATCGTGAAGCAACCCTTACCGCGCGGGCGGGATGATCTGGTGACGCGAGGATAGCGTCGGCGCTGTCGAGGCTTTACTGGCGTCACTATAGTCGCTTTCAAATGAGGGATTTTCTGGAGAGCGCACAAATCACGCACGGAAGGAGAAGGTTAGGAGTGGGAGACGAGTGCGTCCGGCATTGTCAAGGATACGATAAGATAATGTCCTTTGTCTTGTCATAAAGGACTCACGTCCCGTGGGACAAAAGCGCATGAGGAAGGTCGTCGTTTTCTGCTCCGCTGCTATCGGAACCCCAGTACCATTTGAGCCCTGCTCAAAACCGCTGACGTCCCAGTCGAAGAAATTGCCGCCTGCTTCGGAATAGTCCGATCCACACTTTATCGTACTGTGCTCAAGACGGATTCATGAAACATTCAGAGGTTCGCCTAACAGATTTTCCTTTCGCGAGGGTAGGACAATAATAGCCATAAAGCTATTTATGAGATCCTAGCTACAATGCTCCGGGAAATCAGGGTGGATCGAAACGAAATATGTTTCGCCTCAATATGTTTCAGAATACGTCGCGCCCCTCGCGGGCGCGTGGATTGGAACATGAGTAGCATACTGCCTATAAAGCCAAAGGGCTCGTCGCGCCCCTCCCGACCGCGCGATTAAAACCAAGAACGAGAGCTTGACGGACGACCATGCCTTCCGTGAAACTGATTGGAGACTCGAGCATTGGAATGCGGCTAGGCCGCCTGGAGGCTCCCATGTTGGCGGGAAGAAGACTCATTATTCCGGCGCTCGCGATGTGCGCCCTTCTGGTCGCCGGATGCGCTACGCAAAAAGCCGTGACCCTGGGCGAAGCGCCTGCGCGAAACCGGATAAAGGCGGAGTCCGCCGGTTTTTCGCCGACGGGAGAGACGAGCGCGAAGACGATGAAGCTCGCTCTGTCCTTCGGCGCCCCCGCTATCCGGCAGCATTGGACGGTCCAGATAATGACAAGTTCGATCGTCGTCAAGCAATTCGACGGGCAGGGCTCGGGCGGCGACCTTCCTGCCGAGGTCGAATGGGATGGGCTAACCTCCGATGGCGCTCCATGGCCGGAAGGCAGGTACTTGGCCGTTTTGCACGTCGACTATAGCGCTTCCTATTATTCCGATGCCGTCGAATGCGACGGTTTCTCCCTAGTCAGCTCGCCCCCGAAGGTGGAAATGACGGCGACTCCTCCGGCCTTTACGCCCGCTGGCGCCGGAATGGCCGGCCCCGTCACGATCGCTCTCGCGGTCAAGCCCGGTATCGCCAAGATCGCGTCGTGGTCGATCGTGGTCGACGATTACCAGGGCAGCACCGTCAAGCGCTTTTCCGGGGCGGGCGATCCATCGGCGGTCGCATGGGACGGATCCCTCGATCCGGCGGGGCTGGCGGAGCCTTCGAAAAGCTACGTGGCTCGGGCCGAGGTCATCGACGAATACGGCAATCGAGGCGCTTCGACGGCCGTCATATCCGTCCGCGAGCAGGGCGCCGCCACGGAGGCCAGCCTGATCGAGACGGAAGTGAAAGGCTTCTCCCCGGCCGCGTCGGAGGGAAGCGGCACGATCGATTTCTCGATGAGGTTCGGCAACCCGGATTCCGTGCGGTCCTGGAACGTGGATATCGTGGGAGGCGGCGTCGCGCGGCGGTCGTTCTCGGGCCGCGGAGACAGCCTGCCGACGAGTCTCGCCTGGGACGGCAAGGACGACGCGGGGACCCCGGCTCCCGAGGGCAGCTATTACGCGATGCTGTCCATCGACTATGGGAGGACCTTCAAGGCCGCCCAGGCGCGCACGAAGGACTTCGTGCTGAGCGCGAGCGCCCCCGATTGCAAGTTGACGGCGAACCCCGATTCGTTCACGCCTTCCGACAAGGGCGTCGCCGCGCCGATCGCCATCCTCCTCGACGCGACCTCGAGGCTCGCTCGGGTGACGTCCTGGACTCTCGACATCCTCGATCCCCAGGGAAGGAACATCAAGAGCGTCTCGCAGGACTGGCCCGCGAACCAGGTGATCTGGGACGGTCAGGTTTCCCCGAGCGCCATCGTCGAGACGGGCGCTACCTATCTTGCCCGCGCGACCGTCCATGACGAGTTCGGCGCCTCGACGGTGGCGACCCTGTCCGTCAAGGTCAAGGATATTCCTCCTCCGACGGAGCTTTCGGTCATCGAGCCCAGGCTGACCGGCTTCTCGCCGGTCGCCGTGGGCAAGCTGGACTCGATCGACTTCATCATGGTCGCGGGCAACATGGACCAGATGAAGTCGTGGAAGGTCACGATCTCCCACTCGGAACGGGGAGCCCAGCGCGTCATCTCGGGCGCGCCTTCCGCCTTCAAGCGCTCTCTCTCCTGGGACGGCAGGACGGATTCGGGGACCCTCGCGCCTGATGGCACGTATTATGCGATACTCTCGATCGACTACGGCAGGAGCTACAGCGCCGCGGCCATCCGGAGCACGGCCTTCTCGCTTCAATCGACCCCTCCGGACGTGGCGCTCGAGGTGGATCCTCCGGGGCTCGTTCCAAAGGGAGGAAGCTTCGAGTCGCCCGTGGACATTCGGCTGACGGCCCACGCCCGGTTCGCGGCCATTGAAAGCTGGGCCATCAGGGTGACGGACGCGGCAGGAAACACGGTCGCCCTCTTCAACGACACGACGCCCGGCGGCACGGCCAAATGGGACGGCCGGACGCTGGCTGGAGGACTCGCCGAGCCATCGGCGACCTATCTGGTGGTCGCGGAAGTCAAGGACAGCTACGGTAACCTGGCGACAACGAAGGCCCAGATACCGGTAGCCGATCTTCCGCCGGTCCCGGGCCAATGCTCCATAACGCCGTCCGCCGCGGGCTTCTCGCCCGATGCGGAGAGTACGGCGAAAACGATCGACCTCGGTCTGGCGGTACCGAACCAGGAAGCGGTGAAGTCGTGGAAAGTAGGCATATTCGGGACGGGCGGCAACCTGGTCAAGTCGTTCTCCGGGGACGCGTCAGGGCTCAAGGGCGCGCTGACCTGGGCGGGCAGGTCGGATTCCGGTGCCGCGGCGCCCGAAGACTCCTATACCGCCCGGCTGGATGTCGACTATGGGGCCATTTATAAGGCCGCGACGGCGACGAGCAGGAAGTTCGTCCTCGAGACCACTCCTCCGAAGGCAATGATTTCCGTTTCGCCCGAGGAGGTCGTCCCGGACGAAAAGGGCCTCGTCGCGCCCGCGGGCCTCGATTTCGACGGGACGTCGGCCTTGGGACGGATGGCGTCATGGCAGGTCGAGGTCGTCGACTCCACCGGAAGGAGTTTCGGCGTCTACAAGGGCGCCTGGCCGGGCGGGCGGATCGCGTGGGAAGGAATCGGCGAGGACGGCTCCTTCGCCTCGCCGGAAACGAGCTATTTCGCGATCCTGACGGCGACCGACGAGTTCGGCTTGTCCACCCAGGCAAAGGCCGCCATCAAAGTCCTGTCGCTGCCCTCCGCGACCGAAGCGAGCAGCGTGACGGCGACGGCCAAGGGCTTTTCGCCGCGGGTGAAAGGCACGATGGGATTTGCCCTCCAGTTCGGCAATTCCAACCTGATCAAGTCCTGGAAGCTCGATATCGAGCGCGACGATCGTACGGTTCGCCTGTCGTTCCCGGGCGCGGGAGACACGCTGCCCCCGTCGTTCAACTGGGACGGTATGCTCCAGGATGGCACGATCGCGCCGGACGGCAGGTATACGGCCATTCTCCATATCGACTATGGCCGCGTCTATGCCGAGGCGGCGGTCGAGAGCGAGCCCTTCAGCCTTGTGGCCACTCCGCCCGCCGGAAAGCTCTCGATCAGTCCCGATCTGTTCTCGCCCGATGGCGGCGGCGCGAGCGACACCGTGACGATCGCCCTGCAGGCCGATTCGCGGTGGGCGAAGATCAACGACTGGAGCGTCGACATCCTGGATCCGGGCGGGAATCCCTTCACCTCCTTCAAGGGCGACTGGCCGGCCAAGGCGATAGCCTGGAACGGCCGCAACGGAAAGAACGAGCTCGTGGAGTCCGCCGAAGATTATCCCGTGATCGCGCACGTGCGCGACGAGTTCGGGAACGCCCTCGAGCTGAAGTCGGCGGTCCAGGTCGACATACTCATCGTGAAAATAGGCGACGGCTATCGCATCAGGATAGCGAGCATCGTGTTCAAGCCCTTCACCGCCGACTATCTCGATGTCGCGCCCGATATCGCCGGACGGAACGTGGCGACCCTCAACCTGCTCGCGGAAAAGCTCAAGAAGTTCTCGGGCTACCAGATCAAGATGGTCGGCCATGCCGTCATGGTCAACTGGGATAATCCGGTCCTCGGAAAGGCGGAGCAGGAAAAGGAGCTGCTGCCTCTGTCGAAAGCCAGGGCGGAAGCCATAATGCAGGCGCTGGTCGCGAGGGGGATAGAGGCATCCCGGATAGTCACGAGCGGCGTGGGAGCGAGCGACCAGATAGTGCCGGACAGCGATTACGCGAACAGGTGGAAGAACCGCCGCGTCGAGTTCTACCTGCAGAAGTAGGGTCCTGAGTGAAGGCATTTCGTCTGGCGCCCGCCTTATCGGCGGCCGTCCTCCTCGCGGCCTGCGCGACCGAGCCGCAGGTTCTCGACTCGGCCCCTCCTCCCTCGCCGAGGCTCTCGATCTCCGAAAGCCCCGTGGTCGCCTATCGCGCTCGCGGCGAGGCGGTGATCGCCTCGGCCCCCATCCCGCTCGGGAGCGAAGCCGCCTGCGCCCTCATCCGCGGCAAGGCCATCTACGGCGAAGGGCTCGGGCCGACGGAGCTGCTCAGCGTGGCGGTCGACCAGGACAGGCTCATCGTAAACGGGAGGCAGATGGGCAAGGAAGAGCTCCTGTTTTTCTGCGACTCGGGCTTCGACTACGGGAAGGCTGGCAAGGCGCAGGCGGTCGTTATCAGGAAGGATAAGAGCGGCTATTCGGCGGTCTTCCTGCGGAGCCTGCCGGCCGCGGGGCTCGACGCCGGAAACGCGGCCCTTCCGAGCGAAGGCCTGCCCGAGACGCCGGTACTGAGAATCCTCGTCGCGGACCAAAAGCCCGAGCTGGTCGGGCTCCTCAAGTCCAAGGTCATCGAGCCGGACGGGAGTCTCGGCGACGAGTACGCGAGTGTCGCCAAGGACGGGGAGCTCCTCGTCGTGAACGGCCGGGTCGTCCCCGAGGGCCGCGCCCGCTTCTATTCGATCGAGCCTATCGCCTTCCAGGGCCTCTCGTACTCGGGCGTCCTGACCTTGGGCGTGAGCTCTGGCCTCGCCTGGTGCCTCGACACCCTCGATTTGGAGACCTACCTGAAGGGCGTCCTGCCCCACGAAATGTACCCCGAGTGGAATGTCGAGGCCCTCAAGGCCCAGAGCGTCGTCGCGCGGACTTACGCGCTCAGGTCGACGCAGGTCGCGCGCAAGGCCGGCAAGAGCTACGACCTCTTCGCGGACGTGCGATCCCAAGCCTTCGGCGGGGACTCGTGGAGGGAGAGCCGAACCGACGATGCGGTCGACGGCACCCGCGGACTCGTGCTTTCGTACAAGGGCAAGTACGCGGAGGCCTTCTTCCACTCCAACTCGGGGGGAGTCCTCGAGCCGGGTACCTACCTCCTGAGCCACTCCGTCGACTACCTCG
>CAYNFM010000138.1:0-3894 GCA_964396415.1 uncultured Treponemataceae bacterium
GCTCGGGCATCAGGCCCCTCGGCGAGAAGCTCATGCGCGAGGACATCAGGAAGGGCCCGATAATCGCCGACCTCTTCATTACCCATACCCATTGGGACCACATCATGGGCTTCCCGATGTTCACGCCCATCTACGTTCCCGGGACGAAGCTCCATCTCCGCGGCCCGATCAGCTACGAGGACGACAGCCTCGAGAAGGTCATCGGAACCCAGCTGTCCTACCGCTATTGGCCCGTCAGGCAGGACGAGCTTTCGGCCGAGATCGAGTACGAGCAGATAAAGGAGACGACCATAGACCTGGGCGACGGGATATTCGTCACCACCAAATACCTCAACCATCCGATCCTCTGCCTCGGATACCGCATCGAGTACGAGGGCAAGTCCTTCGTCACGGTCTACGACAACGAGCCCTTCAGCAACGTCTTCCCGACCGACCCGGCCGACCCGAACTTCGACGAGGAGGCCGCGCGCGAGGGGAAGGAGGCGGCCGCCGAGGAGAACGAGAAGGTACAGCGCTTCTGCGTCGGCGCGGACCTGCTCATCCACGATACCCAGTACACCGCCAAGGAGTACCTCAAGGGCAAGATCGGCTTCGGCCACTCGTCCTACGAATACGCGATCAACGCCTGCCACAGGGCTCGCGTCAAGCGCCTGGTGATGTTCCATCACGATCCCAACCGCACCGACGCCGAGCTCCAGGAGCTCGAGCTCTTCTACCAGGAGAAGGTGAGGGGCCGGACTCCGCTCGAGATCGAGATGGCCCGCGAGGGGCGAAGCTTCACTCTTTAGACGGTGCCGGCCGGCTTGACCGTCATAGCCCGTCGTGAGGATACTGGCGAGAATGAGCAAGACCAAGAATGCCCGCGCCGCGGCGGCGCGCGACGCCAAGACGAAAGGCGGCAAAAGCGCCTATGCCGAAGCCGGCCGCGCCTTGCCGTTATTGGCCCTCGTCTGGATCGGCCTCCTTCCGGCCACGGCGGTCGCCTCGCTCTGCCCGCGATTCACCGCCTATTACGCGATCTATCTCGCGGTCACGATCGGCCTCGCGGCAGGCGGCCTCGCCTTCCTGGACGCGATCTATCGAAGGAAGAAGTCCTCGTCGCACCCGGCCTTCAAGAAATTCCTGGGCTACGGCCTGGTCCTGCACTACGCGGCCGCGGCCATGCCTCGAGTCGATTGGTCAAACGGCGGCGCGATCGGCGAGGGCCGCGTAGTCTACCTTTTCGTCCTCGCCATGCTCTGCCTCGCCGTCGGCTTGGTCCTTTTCGTCGCCTCGGGCCGGCCGGCCGCCTACGCCGCCCTCGGGCTAATCCCGGACGAGGAAGTCCGGGACAAGGCACTGCGCAAGAAGCGATTCTCGGAGCGCCGCAAACAGGGCTTCCTCCATGGCGCTCTCGAGTGGGCGGACGCCCTCGGCTTCGCCGCGATACTCGTCATTCTCATCAATACCTTTGTGTTCCAGCTCTACGAGATCCCTTCGGAGTCCATGGTACCGGCCTTCCTCAAGAAGGACAGGCCCTTCACGGTCAAATTCGAGGCGGGTCCCCGGATTCCCCTGACCGATTGGCGTCTTCCCTTCCTGAGGCTCCCGCATAGAGGGGACATAGTCACCCTGGCCAATCCTCGCTATCCAGAGAATCAGACGGTCAATCTCAAGAAGTACCTCGCCCAGCTCGTATCCATGGTCACCTTCACCGCCGTGAATATCGACAGATACCTTCCCGACGGTTCCCAGAAAGCCGATCCCCTCGTCAAGCGGATAGTCGGCTTGCCCGGCGAGAAGCTCATGATGATCGACGACGTCCTGTACTCGAAGCGGAAGGGCGACGCGGCCTTCGCCCCCGTGGAGGCCGACGCGACCTGGGCGCATCCCGACCTATGGCGGGAAAGCCCCGATAGGCTCGCGAAAATCGAAGAGCTGCCGATAGACGAGACGCATCGGGATACGCTGAGCGCCTGGGACGCGAAGCGGAAGGCCGCCGATCCCGTCGTCCTCGCCGCCTCGATCGCAGCCTCGTCGCGGGATATCCTCTCCGCGATTTCGCCGGCCAGGGCCGACGCATTCCTGAAAGAGCTCGAGCGGAATCGCCCCAACGTATTCCAAGTGGTGTCGGCCGATCGAGCGGCCTTCGAGAAGGGGGATGCCTCCGCCGGGAATCCCATCTCGGCCGCGGGCACACGAGCCGACGACCTCGCGATGGCGCTTTCGGCCTCCTTTTCGTCTCGGTTCCGCTCGGATCTCGCGGATTACGCGACGGCTCGGGCGGCCGCTATCCCCGCCGCGGACGCCTACGCGCGGAGCGGCCGCGCCCTCGACCTGCTGATCAAGGACAATCTGCTCAGGCGGACGGCTCGCGACGCCGAGCTCATCGCCTCGGGCCATACCCTCGACGAGCTGTCCAAGGACGCCGCGCTCTCAGGCCTAGCCAAGGAGAGGGGCGAGCTCGATTACTATATAAATGGCCAATACGCGGGCCTCTACGACGAGCGCAATTTCCCCGAGTTCCCCGCCGGCGACGGATACCTCGGGCCGGATCAGTACTTCGCGATGGGCGACAACCGCTACAATTCGCTGGATTTCCGCTATAAGACGGGCAATTTCTCCATAAGGCCCCTCGATCCCGCCGATCCTTCTTCCGTCATGTACTATTCGAATATAGATCCCTTCGCATTGGATCGGCGCTTCATCGAAGGCTACGCCCTGTTCAGGATCTGGCCGCCTTCCCGAATCGGAGCCATCCGTTAGCGTAATGAAGACTCTCGATGCCGGCATCGTACGCCTCGACCTCCCCCCGGCCGACAGCGCCGCCGTCGCGACGGCCCTGGGCGCCCTCGGCATAGCCAGCGCCCCCCTCGACCCGACGGATCAGGGAAAGATGGAAGGTTTCCTCCTCGTCGGCGCCGACGCCTGGGAGAGGGTCCGTCCCGCGCTCGCCTCTCCGCCCCGGTCCTATGCGGTCATACTCGTCGTCGTCTCCGCTCGCGAGGACGCGGCCGCGCGCTTCCTCGAGGAAGGAGCCTTCGACTACCTCGTCGGGGACAGCCCCGGTTGGGCCGAGCGCGCGGCCGCGTACTTCCGCGCCCTCATCTCCCTGAACAGGCGCTTCGAGGGCGGAATCAACGTCCTGGAGAAGCGCTACGAGAACCTGGTCCATTCCCTTCCCGACATCATCTACGAGCTGGACTCCGAAGGCCGATTCACCTTCGTCAACAATTCCGTCGCCACCTTGGGCTACGCTCCCGCCGATCTCCTCGGCAAGCATTTCTCCATCCTCCTGTACGACGAGGACGCCGAGGCGGTCGACAGGGACTCGGTGCTCGAGGCCTTCCGCGGGGTGGTCACCGGACAGGCCCTCAGCCCCAAGCTCTTCAACGAAAGGCGCGGCGTCGAGCGCAAGACCGAGAACCTCGAGGTGCGCCTGCGACGCAAGCCCGGCAGCAGCCTCGGCTCGGGCGACATGATCGTCACCGTAATCTCCTACGGCGAGGTGACCGCCGCCGGCGAGTACGCCCTGGACTCGTCGACTCTCGATTTCATGGGATCGGTAGGCGTAATCAGGGACATCACCCTCAGGCGCAAGTCCGAGGAAATGCTCCGAAAGCTCTATCAGGCGGTCGACCAGCTATCCGCGGGAATACTCATAGCCGACAGGTCCTTCCGGATCGAATACGTCAACCCCGGTTTCTTCAAGATCACGGGCCTGAGCCCGCAGGACGTGATCGGGGCCGAGCTCTTCTCTTTCTTCGACTTCCCGCCGGGCAAGGCCGACGAGATCCGCTCCCTCGTGCTCGAAGGCTTCGACGCCAACGTCGAGGTTCGGCTGGCGAAGCCCCGCGATCGTCCTTCGGAAAGCCTTCCCGAGGCAGGCATCGCCCGCGACGCGAGCTCGACTCG
>CAYNFM010000138.1:3994-7230 GCA_964396415.1 uncultured Treponemataceae bacterium
CGAGCTCGACTCGTGACGCGAGCTCCGCTCGTGAAGGTCCTTGGGCCGCCCTCCATGCGTCGCCCGTGCGCTCGCCCTCGGGCTCGATCTCCCATGCCATCCTCATCTGCGAGGACATCAGCCAGCGAAAGGCCATGGAGGAGCTCGTGAGCCTCGCCAAGGAGGAGGCCGAACGCGCCAACGGGGCGAAAAGCGACTTCCTCGCCTCGATGAGCCACGAGCTCAAGAGCCCCGTCGCGAGCGTCCTCGCCGCGGCGAGGCTCATCGAGATGGGCGGCCCCGAGCCCGAGCGCCGCGCCGCCTCTATAATCGCGAGCGCCCAGGGACTGCTCGACATGCTCGGGGATATCCTGGACTTCGTCCGATTCGAGACCGGCGCCGGCAGCCTGAGGAAGTACGCCTTTCCCCTGCCGGGCTTCGTCGCGAGAATATGCGATGCCCCGCGCAAGGCGGCCCTGGCGAAGGGCCTCGCCTTCGAGGTCGGTCCCATCCCCCGCGAGACCCTCCGCTCAGATCCCGATCGGCTCGGGCGCGCCTTCTCGGCGGTTCTGGACAACGCCGTGTCCTTCACCGAGCGCGGGAAGGTCCGCGTGGACGCGACGATGGAAAGGCGCGAGGGCAATATCCCCTATTTGACGCTGACGGTCGCCGACACGGGACCGGGCATCCAGCCCGAGGACCAGGGCAGGATATTCTCGCCCTTCGTCCAGCTCGCCTCGCCCTATTCGAAGCGAGGAGGCGCCGGAATAGGCCTTTCCCTCGCCCGCAATATCGTCCGGGCCCTCGGCGGCGAGGTCCGCCTGCAGAGCGACGTCGGGCGCGGGTCGGTGTTCACCATCCTCGTGCCCGCGGGCGATCCGCAGGTCAAGCCGGCGGCCGTGAGCCCGATCGCCCGCCGAGCCTACCGACTCCTCGTGGTCGACGACAACGAGGTCAACCTCGAATACATGGCCGCCATACTCGCCAACGCGGGGCATAGGCCGGTCACCGCCGCGAGCGGAGCCGAGGCGCTGCGGCTCTTGGACAGGACGACCCCCGACGCCGCCATCCTCGATATCCAGATGCCGGGCATGAGCGGGATCGAGCTCGGTCGCAAGATTCGAGAATACGCAGGCAGCCGCTACGACCCGAACATCCCCCTCGTGGCCCTGACCGCCTTCGATCCCGAGGAGGTGTCGCGCTCCGGCGTCGATTTCGACGGCGTCTTCGATAAGCCCGTGGACGTGCCCAAGCTCCTCTCCTATCTCGATGCCGCCGTCGACAAGCGCGAGGCGCCGTCGGAGTCCTCCCTCGCCGAGCATTGGGCGGGCCGTACGGCTGAAGGCATGCGCGCCCTGGCCGTCGCCATTCGGGATATGCCCGGCTTCGCGTCGCGGATCGGGGCGGCCCTCGCCGCCGGAGACGCGGAGGCCCTGAGGCCCCCCGCGCGCGCCATGGGCGCCCTCCTGGGACGGCTCGGCTACGAGCGGGGCGAAATGGCGCTCCGGCGCCTCGCCCTCTGCTTTCCGGACGAGGACAAGACGGTCATCGCCTGCAGGGCGGAACGGCTCGCCGCCGGCTGGGAGCGCGCGATCGCCATGCTCGGCTCGATCTTCGGCGAGCGCTAGGCCTTTCCTGCGGCCCGGCTCCCGCGGCCTTTTCATTCCTTTTCGCTTTGCACTATCCTGATAGCCATGGAAATGACAGATAAGAGGACCAAGATCGTCGCGACCCTCGGCCCGGCCTCGGATGCTCCCGAGACGATCGAAGCCCTCGTCGCCGCGGGCGTCAACGTCTTCCGCCTCAACTTCTCGCACAGCAATCCCGACGCCGCGAGGGGCACCGTGGAGAGGATCCTGGCGGTCCGCGACAGGATGCGCCTCCCGGTCGCGATCATGGCCGACATCAAGGGTCCCGCCGTCAGGATGTACGGCTACGCGAAATCCCTCGCCGTCGAGGCCGGGACGGTCATTACCATAGAATCGAGGCCGGCCGAGGGGATCGAGTCGCTCGCGTCGGGCTCCGCGTCCACCGTATACACCAACCTGCCCGACATCGACGCGTTGTGCGCCATCGGTCAGCGGATACTCCTCATGGACGGCTATTTCGCCGGAGAGGTCGTATCCAAGGCGGCCGGCTCGGTCGGCGTCAGGATTGGCAATCCCGGCGAGCTCAGGCCCAAGGCCCACCTCACCATCCCCAGCGTCGACTACCCGATACCCTTCCTCTCGGACAAGGACATCAAGGACATCAGCTTCGCCGTCGAGAGCGAGGTCGAGTACATAGCCCTGTCCTTCGTCCGAAACGCGACCGACATCGAGGAGGTCCGGCGCCTCGTCCAGCGCGTCAAGACGGCCTCCGGGCGGAGACCGAGCGTCAAGCTCATAGCCAAGATCGAGAGCGCCAAGGGCCTGGCGGCCTCCGACGAGATCGTCGAGGCCGCCGACGGCATCATGGTCGCCCGCGGCGACATGGGCGTCGAGATCGCGATCGAGACCGTGCCCATAGCCCAGAAGCGCCTCATCCGCACGGGCTTTCTCGCCGCCAAGCCGGTCATCACCGCGACCCAGATGCTCGAGTCCATGATCGAGAGTCCCATGCCCACGAGGGCCGAGGCCAGCGACGTCGCCAACGCCTGCTTCGACTCGACGAGCGCGGTCATGCTTTCCGGCGAAACCGCCATCGGCCGCTTCCCCGTCAAAGTCGTCGAGACGATGAGCGCCATAATACGCGCAGTCGAGGCCGAGTTCGACTACGACGAGTTCCACAAGCGCATGCCACTCTTCGCCCGGTCGGGGGAGCTGCCCGCGGTGCTCTCGTACAACGCCCTCTCCGTCGCCTACGAAGTGGGCGCCTCGGCCATCGTCGTCCTCACCGAGACCGGCCACGCCGCCCAACTCATCTCGCGCCTCCGTCCGCGCATGCCCATCTTCGCCTTCACCAAGGAGAAGGCCGTCTACCACCAGCTCGCGATGAACTGGGGCGTCTATCCCTTCCTGCTCGCTGGCGTCGAGGAAAGCATCGACGCCCTCATCGCGGAGACCATCGAGAGCTGCACGCTGGCCGGAGTCCTCGGGAAGGGAGACGTCGTAGTCTTCGTGGCCGGCCTGCCGCTGGCGCAGAAGGGGACGACCAACATGATCCGCGTGGAGACGGTGGGATAGGGGGGGAGAGCATCGTCGTCCTGGCAACAGGACTCCCAGATATCATTTGGTCGCGGCGAAGAACTTTTTTCGTACCATCCCTGGCGGGGCCTG
>CAYNFM010000139.1:0-5534 GCA_964396415.1 uncultured Treponemataceae bacterium
CTCGAGCCGCGCCTTGAGCTTGCGGACCCTGTCGCGCACTTCGGCCGCTCGCTCGTAATTCTGCGTGGATACGAGGGCGAGCTTGTCGTCGGTGAGGTGGCGGATCTCGGCCTCGACCTCCGCGAGCTCGGGAGGCCGAGAAGGCCCGCCGATCTTCTTGAGGGCCCCGGCCTCGTCCAGGAGATCGATCGCCTTGTCGGGGAGGAATCGGTCCGAGACGTAGCGCCGGGCGAGCTCGACGGAGGCCTCGACCGCCCGCCTGGTGTAGGAGACTCCGTGGAACTCCTCGTACCGCGCCTTGACGCCCTCGAGGATCTCGATCGACTCTATGGGTCCCGGCTCCTCGATCAGGACGGATTGGAAACGCCTCTCGAGGGCGGCGTCCTTTTCGAAGCGCTTCCGGTACTCGTCGAGCGTCGTCGCCCCGATGCACTGTATCTCGCCTCGCGAAAGGGCGGGCTTCAGCATATTGGACGCGTCTATGGTCCCCTCGGCGCTGCCGGCGCCTACGACCGTATGTATCTCGTCGATGAAGAGGATTATCCCGCCGGAGAGGGCGATCTCCTTCATTATGCGCTTGAGGCGCTCCTCGAACTCGCCGCGGTACTTGGTGCCAGCGACGACGGCGGCCAGATCGAGGGCCAGTATGCGCTTCCGGGAAAGGGCCTCTGGCGATTCGCCGCGCGCGATGCGCTGGGCGAGGGCTTCCACGATGGCCGTCTTCCCCACGCCGGGCTCGCCGACGAGGACGGGATTGTTCTTGGTCCGGCGCGAGAGTATCCGTACGACGCGGCCGATCTCCCTCTCGCGACCGACGACGGGATCGAGCCTGCCTTCGCGGGCCAAGGCCGTGAGGTCTCGCGCGAATTCGTCGAGCAGGGGCGTCCGACTCCCCGAGGCGGACTTGCCTTCGGCGCGGCCTTCGGGTCGAGCGGGGGCGCGCTCCTTGCGCTCCTCGGCCTGGGGCTCCCGCAGCAGGCGCACGGCGGCGCGAAGCTGCTCGTAGTATACGCCGATCCGCGCCAGATGGGCCTCGAGGGCCGAGCCCTGCTCGCGGGCGGCGGCTACGACGAAGTGCTCCGTGCCGATGTAGTCGGAACCCGACATATTGGCTTCCTCGGCGGCTCCCTCGAGGAGGGAGCGCGAGCGACGCGCAAGGGGGAGGTCCCCGATTATCACGCTCGAGCGGCGCTTCTCGATCGAACGATCGAGCTCGTCGCGCAGCTCGAGGGTATCGATCTTCAGGCTGCGAAGGGCCTTGAAGCCGATTCCTTCCCCCTCGTCGATGATCGCGAGGAGGATGTGCTCCGGGAGCACCTGATCCGACCTGCTGCGCTTCGCCTCCTCTTGCGCGAGCACCGTCAGTACCCGCTGAGCCCGATGGGTCAAGCCCTTGAACATCAGGCGCCCTCCTCGATTACATATTCGGCGCGAGCCAGGGCGTCCTTTACCAGCCGAGCCCTCAGAGTATCGAGAGTCGAGGGGGACGGGATCCCGCCCATGCCGGAGGCGAGGGCGACGGAGCCCGGGCCTAGGGCCTGGAGCAGGGATCCCATGACGCGGTGATCCGCGCCGACCAGCGAGGACCTGAGCGCGGCCAGGCGAAGGACGGAGAGAAGGGAGGCCGCCTCTTCGGCGCCCAGGAGCCTGCAATGCCGCGCGATGCCGAAGGCCCTGCCTTCGGCATCGACAAGGGCGTCGCGCCCTTTTTCGACTATCTCGGCTCGCGCCCTCCTCTCGGCCGCGATCACTTTGGCCAGGGCGGAGAGGATTTCCGCGACGAGCTCGTCGACCGTGGCCGCGTTCGACGGATCGATCCGGAGCTCGTAGACGGATCCTGCCGACTCTTCGCTCGAGGAATAGAAGCCCTTGAGCGCGGCGCCGTCGGAAAGGAGGGTCTTGAAGAGGCGATCGCGCATGCCGGCGGCGACGATCGCTGGTATGTGAATCGTGGCCGAAAGCGTACAGCCGATCCCGCAATCCGAGATCCTCGAGCAGATCCAACCTATGCCGTCCTTGCGCGCGAAAGCGAAATCCTCGCCGACCCGATCGGCGAAGGAGAGAGCCCCGTCGATGGCGCCCGAGGGATCGAGACCCGGGACCACGCTCCTGACTCGAAGGTGATCGCCTTCGTCGAGGAGGGCGTAGAGGCCGTCCTCCGCGTCGGAAAGGACGATGGCGGCATCGTCGGCCGCGTAGCCTCGCGGCACGATTCCGCGCTCGGAAAGGGAGCGCCTCGCGACGGGCCCGAGCCCGGCCATCGTCGCCTCTCGCCAAAAGCCGTAGGAGAGGATCTTCTCTCGAAGCGCGGCGCGAGAAGGGTTCGAAGGCCCGCCCGGAGACCCGGGGAAAGGAAGAGCGTCGATATTCCGGCATACTCTAGCCGAAGTGCAGAGCACGACATCGTCCTCGGCCCCTTCGGCAGCGTCAAAGGCTCCGGGATCAAAGGGGAAATCGCCGGCGGCTCTCGCCGCCGGCGCGGCGACGAAGGTCGCCGGCGCCGTGGGGAGCGGGCTGGGGATCGCGCGGGAAAGCTCGTCGCGAAGACGGGCCGCCGTCTCGTAATCCTCGGAAGCCAGCGCGGCAGCGAGCTCGCGATCCAGCCGCCTCCGCTCCGACGCGGCGACGGGACGAGGCTCCCTATCGGCTCTCGGGCGCCCCGGCGCCGACACGGCCCTGCGCCCGAGGATCCTGGAAATCTCGTGGAAGAATGCGTCGGCGCATCGGGAACAGCCGAGCCTGGCCTCTCGCTTGAGCGCGACGAGCTCGAGGCCGCAGCCGGGACAGGCGATGCCGGCGCCGGGAAGGCGCGACGAGTCCAGGCTATCGCCGATCAGATCGTCGATGTTGAGCTCGAAGCCGCCTTTGCCCGCGCTTATGCCCCGGCCCTTGGCGCAGGATTCGCAGAGGGCGATGTCGCAGCCTTCGTCCCCCTCGCCATTCCGTCGGATGAAGACGAAGGCTTCGCGTTCGCCGCATTGCACGCAGGTCACGTTCTTGAATATAGCCGAAGACATAGAAAAAGGCCAGCGCTCGGCTGTATCATGATGCCGTCGGAGGTCGTGAAAATGCTCAGAGGCCCCTCCAGGCTGGCGCTCGCCGCGATCCTCTCGATCGGCGCTCTCGCGGCCTACGCCGCGCAGAAGCCGATCGTCGTCGCCGCGCTCAAGGGACCATCGGGAATCGGGATGGCGAGGCTCTTCGAGACGCCGCCCGATCCGGGCGACGGATCCGCGATACTGATGATCGCGGTCTCCAGCGCCGACCTCATGGTGGCGAAGCTGATCTCGGGGGAGTACGATGCGGGCGTTTTGCCGGTCAACGTCGCGGCGAAGCTCTACAACGCCGGCGTGCCGATCAGGCTGGCCGCCATCGTCGGCGACGGCATGGTCTCCTTCCTATGCTCGGATCCGGCTATATCCGGGCTCGCGGACTTGAGAGGCAGGAAGGTCAATGTCGCGGGCCAGGACGCGACTCCTGACTTCCTCTTTCGTCGCCTGCTCGAGGATGCCGGCGTCGATCCTCGAAAGGACCTGAGGCTCGATTACTCGCTCTCCTATCCCGAAGCGGCCTCGGCCCTCGCGGCGGGCAAGATCGCGTGCGCGATCTTGCCCGAGCCATTCGCGACGATGGCGCGCGCGACCAATCCCGCCCTTCGCTCTCCTA
This sequence comes from uncultured Treponemataceae bacterium, assembly GCA_964396415.1. Taxonomy (GTDB): domain Bacteria; phylum Spirochaetota; class Spirochaetia; order Treponematales; family Rectinemataceae; genus UBA1306. The sequence goes on from CAYNFM010000139.1 coordinate 3,667, forward strand.
TCGACCTCGGGGAGCTCTGGACGAGGCGGACGGGGCAGCGGAGCTATCCGATGACCGCCTTCGTGGTCTCGTCGAAGCTCGCCGCCGGGAGGCCGCGAACGGTCAAGGCCATACTCGCGGCCTATGCGTCGTCGATCGCTTGGATAAAGGAAAGGCCTGCCGAAGCGGGCGCCCTCGTCGAGAAGGAGGGACTCGGCCTCACGGCAAGCATAGCGTCGAAAGCCATTCCCCTCTCTGCCTATGTCTTCACCGAGGCGCGGGCCGCCAGATCCTCCGTCGAGGCCCTCCTCGGCGCATTCCTCGACCTGGCTCCGGTCGCGGTCGGCGGGAAGCTCCCCGATGACGGATTCTACGCGTCCTTCTAGCGGCAGGACCCGCGCCTTGGCCGGAGGGGCGAGCCTGATCCTGCTGCTGGCAGCATGGGAAGCGGCCTCCCTCGCGATAGGCAAAGAGATAATCCTACCCTCCCCCGCCCGAGTGCTCGCCGTCGCGATCTCGCTTTATCCGACGCCGCCCTTCCTCTCCGATCTCTGGGCGACCTTCCTTCGGGGACTGGCGGCCTTCGGGCTCTCGGCCGGACTCGGCATCGCCGCGGGACTCGCATCGGGGCGGCGGCCGATCTTCGGCGCCATGCTCGCGCCCATCCTGACCGTCATACGCGCGACGCCCGTGCTGGCCCTCGTCCTGATCGCCCTCCTCTGGTTCCCTTCCGGCTTCGTCCCGATCTTCACGGCCTTCCTCATGGCCTTCCCCATCATGGCCACGAGCGCAGCCGAGGGCACCCTCGCTACCGACCCACGGCTCCTCGAAATGGCGCGTCTCTTCCGCGTGCCCGAACGCGAGCTGTTCCTCAAGCTGCGCTTGCCTTCCGCCGCGCCTCATCTGCTGTCCGGCGCCAAGAACGCCCTCGGCCTGTCGTGGAAGGTCGTCGTAGCCGGCGAGATACTCTGCCAGCCGACGAGGGCTCTCGGTACCGGAATGCAGGATTCTCGGCTCCTCCTCGAGTCGGCGAGCGTATTCGCCTGGGCCGTGGCGGCCGTGGCCCTTTGCGGCTTGACCGAATGGGCTCTCGGGCTCGCGGCGAGGAAGGCGGCACGGCATGGCCTATGAGCTGAAGGACCTGCGCGCGTCCTACGACGGGATTCCCGTGGTGGACGGGATCACGCTCGATCTCGCGCCCCAATCGATCACCGTCATCCTCGGCCCCTCGGGTTGCGGAAAGACGACGCTGCTCAACTTGATCGCGGGACTCAAGGCGGCGGAATCGGGGGAGCGCATCGGCTTCGAGCGCTGCCGATTTTCCTACGCCTTCCAGGAGCCGCGTCTCCTGCCCTGGATCGATTGCAGGGAGAATGCCGCCTTCGCGCTCTCGGGCGCCTTGAAGCGAGACGAGGCGCTCGCGCGAGTCGACCGATTCCTGGCCGCCGCGGGATTGTCGGAGGCCGCTCATCTGAGACCGGGCGCGCTGTCCGGCGGGATGCGGCAGCGTCTCTCGCTCGCCCGCGCTTTCGCCTATCCCTCGGATATCCTCCTCATGGACGAGGCCTTCCAGGCGGTGGATCTCAAGATGAAGCTCGAGCTGATGGACGTCTTCCTGAGTCTCTTGAGCGAAGAGAGGCGGACGGTCGTCTGCGTCACCCACGACGTCGAGGAAGCGGTCTATCTCGCTGATCGAGCGGTCGTGCTCTCTTCCCGGCCGGCGAGGATAATCGACGCATTTCCCGTGGACGTCCCGCGGAGCCGGCGCGCCCTCGGCGCGGCGGCGACTATGGACGCCGAATCGCGGCTCTACAAGCTCGCGCTCGCCCCCGAACGACCTTCCGTACGTTAGATGCGGTTCGCCGAAGGCGAACTTATAAATAAATTTC
>CAYNFM010000139.1:5634-7224 GCA_964396415.1 uncultured Treponemataceae bacterium
CAAGGCCCGCGATACGGCTTTCGCGAGCTCCGCTTCGCTGAAGGGCTTGGCCAGGAAGCGGCCCTCGACCTCGGGATCGCTCCCTCGTCCCGGATGGCCCGAGATGAAGAGGAGACGGAGAGAGGGAAGGATCGCCCGTAGGCGCTTCGCCAAACCGTGCCCGTCCATGAAAGGCATCACGGTGTCCGTCACGAGGAGATCGATCGCGGAGCCGTAGCTTTCAGCCAGCAATATCGCCTCGCCCGCGTTAGCGGCGAGAAGGACGCGGTGTCCGCTCTTAGCCAACAGCCGGGAAGCCAGCGTTCGTACGGATTCGTCGTCGTCGACGAAGAGGATCGTCGCGGCGTCGCCCTTCGGCCATGGCGATTCGGAAGGCTGGGCTTCCTCGCTTTCGCTCCGGCCCGGCGCGAGGGGAAGCCAGACCGAGAAGGAGGCCCCCTTCCCCGGCTCGGAAGCTACGCCCACGGCGCCGCCCAATTGCCGGGCGATGCCGTAGACGGTCGACAGGCCGAGTCCCGTCCCTCTCTCCCGCGGCTTCGTCGTAAAGAAGGGCTCGAAAATCCTGTCCATGATCTCCGGCGCGATCCCGATGCCCGTATCGGCGACTTCGAGGAGGATATAGCTTCCGGGCGAAAGGCTGTCGAGGCCGATGGCGCGCGGCTCTTCGATGGTTTCGACGGTAGTGGCTATCCGCAATTCTCCGCCAGCGGGCATCGCGTCCCTCGCGTTGAAGGCCAGGTTGAGGAGTATTTGCTCGATCTGAGCGGGATCCGCGAGGGCAGTCGCGGCGCGTCCGCTCAAGGAAAGGGAAAGCAGGATATCCTCGGGGAGTATGCGGCGAAGCAGCCTCTGCGCATCCTGAACCGCCGCGTTGAAATCCAGGATTTTCGGCGAGAAGGGTTGGCGCCTCGAGAAGGCCAATAATTGACGAGTCAGGTTGGAAGCCCTGCCGGCGGCCGTGCGGATGCCCTCGACGTCGGCGCGGGCCGAGCCCTCGGCGGGCAGCTCGTCCGCGAGAAGGTTGGAATAGCCCAGGATCGCGGTAAGGATGTTGTTGAAATCGTGCGCGATTCCTCCGGCGAGCTTGCCGGCCGCTTCCATCTTCTGCGCCTGAGCCAGCCTCTCCTCGAGCCTTCGGCGCTCGGTCGCGTCGATGAGCTCGCCCCTCATTCCGTCGAGCCCTCCCTCCGAATCGTAGACTGCCGCCGCGTTGGCGAGCACGATGAGGTCCCTGCCGTCGATCGAACGCAGCGGGAGCTCGAGAAGCTCGAGCCTCTTCCCCGACGCAAGCGTTTCCCCGAAGGCCGCCATGGCCGATTCGTCGGCGACGAGGCTCTCGAGGCGTGGGAGGGGGGAGTCCGGGCCGAGGCCGACGAGAGCGCGAAAGGCAGGATTCGCCTCCACGACCGAACCCTCGCGGTCGACGAGGAAATTGCCGGAGATCCCCTCGTAGAAAAGATTGCGGTACCGCGCCTCGCTCTCCATCAGCCGACGTTCCATCACCGCGCGATACAAGGCGATCTCTATCGAGATCTTGAGCTCCCTTTCCTCGAAGGGCTTGATGATGTAGCCGAAGGGTTGGGTGATCTT
>CAYNFM010000140.1:0-7177 GCA_964396415.1 uncultured Treponemataceae bacterium
TTCGCCGCAATGCTCTTCGAGGTCGGGAAATTCACGGATAGTCGGAGCGTTCAATTCAATATCATCGATAATAGAGGTTCGTGGCCTATCGGCATAGTGATAGGCGTCGATCCGGAGGCACTGTCGATCTACGAGGAACGCTACGCCGCGGAAGATCCGAGATTGGCCTTCGCTATGAAGCATCCCGGCAAAGCGCTGGCCTGCCATCAAATGGTGACTAGTCAAACTGCCTTCGAGCGTTCCCCCCTCGTGAACGAATTCCTGGACAAATACGAGGCGCGATTCGCGATGGGCGCGACGCTTACGTTAGACTCGCGATATTCCGCGCTTATCTCTTTGATGCGTTCGAGAAGCGACGGGCGGTACGATGACGACCAGCTCAATAGCTTGGCCGGGCTCCTTCCCCATATCCAGCGAGCCCTGAGTCTCCACGTCCGATTGGGCAGGTTGGAATCCCGCCTGGCTTCCTTGGATGCCTTGGTCGAGCTGCTTTCCGCGCCGGTCCTATTGGTCGACCGTAGCGGCGCATTGCTCCACGTCAATCCGGCCGGCGCCGAGGAGCTACGCCGCGCGGATTACCTCGCGCTGCGGGAGGGGCGCGTCCATCCGCGAAACGCGAGACAGGAAGGGCGGTTCGCGGATCTGCTGGCGGCCGCATCCTCCGACGACCGGAAAGCCACGGCTTCGAAGGAAGGCTCCGCCATCCGCCTCCTCGATGCCGAAGGTCGAAGCGCGGCGCTCCTTGCGCAGGCCCTGCGCGGTCAATCGAGCCGGGGCGGATTACCGCAAGCCGATCTCGCCCTCTTCCTCATCCGCGCCGACGACGAACAACCTATCAGCGCCGATCGCCTGCGCCTGCTCTTCGGTCTGACGCCGGCCGAGACTCGGTTGGCGGAGCAATTGGCGCGCGGCATGAATCTCGCGGAGATCGGCGAACGACTCTGCCTGAGTCGGGAAACCTGCAAGAGCCAGCTCCGCTCTATTTTCGGCAAGACGAGGACCAATAGGCAAGGTGAACTCGTCGCCGTCCTCCTATCGTCCATATCCGTCCCCCTCGCGTAAATCCCGAACAGAAAATTCGCCGGCATCACCCGAACGGGTGATGCCGAATCGGCCGCGACCTCGCTATTTTTTGGGAAAGATGAGTAAAGGGGGCAAAATGACTTACCATAAAGGGAGGTTCTTTCTTGCGGGGATCGCGCCGACCACTCTCTTGGCATTGCTGCTCGGTTGCGCGAACTCGGCTATGCAAAGTCCGTCGTCCGCTACAACCGGCGAAATCGCCGGATTCGCGCGCTACAGCGGCCAGTCGAACGACGGCGGAATAACCATCACCGCGGACAGCACATCCGGCGGCATGACCGCTACCGTATTACGCATGCTCGGCAGGTCCGTCGGCGCCGCGAGAACGCTCGCGGCGCAGGCGACTACCGATTCCGCCGGCGCATACACGCTGACCAGCCTCGCCGCAGGCACCTATACCGTCTATGCCTCGAGCCAGAACTCCCTCGAGAAGGCGGTCACGACATCGGTCGCGGTAACGGCCGGCAAGACCGTCAGCGCTTCAGACTTGACCCTCACCCCGACCGGCAGCATCGCGGGCATAGCGAATATCAACGGGGCGACGAGCGGGAACCTCGGGATCGTAGTGTATATCGCAGGCACATCCTATGCCGCGATGACCGACGCCACGGGAGCATATACGATTACCGGCGTCCCCGTGGGTACGGGGTATACTCTGGTCGCGAGCTTGGCGAATTACGGCAGCGCGACGACAACCGTCGCCGTGACGGCAGGAGCGGCCACTACTGCCGCTACCCTGTCTTTGGGGACACAGCCTGATTTGCTCTTCGCCCTGAGCCTGCAGACATACGGTCAAAGCGCGAATCTCACGGTCCCGGGCTATTGGAGGAATGGAACGGTCACGCTTCTTCCTACGACTACGGCTGCGCCCAACGGAGGGGCCAACGGCGTAACGGCGAACGGGACCGATATTTATATCGCGGGTTTCTTGCAGAACGGCGCGACTGCCAGCTCGCAGATTCCCGTGTATTGGAAGAACGGCACGATGTCCGCGCTTACCTTGCCGACAAATGCCTATGGATGGGCGAAGGGACTGACCATAGATCCTTCTAGTAATATATTAGTTACAGGAGCTGTTTATTCGACCGCGACTAACAACCCTCAGCCCGGTTACTGGAAAAACGGAACCTGGATCCCTCTCTCCATGTCGCTTTCGAATGGGGATGGAACGGCTCCTTGGGGGGAAACCTTCCATGGCGGCATGTACATTTCCGCGAATGGGGACGTCTATGTAGGAGGCTCGCTGCAAGATCCGGTCTTGAATTATTCAGTACCCGTCTATTGGAAAAACGGGGTCCCCGCGGTCCTACCTTCGGTCGCCGGTACCCAAGGCGGATATGTCGACTCAATGGACATCGGTTCGGCATCGGTCTTCTACGCTACCGGCGCGCTGCAAGATTCAAATGGCCCCGTCCCCGCCTACTGGATCAACGGCGGGGAGCCAACCGTACTCCCGATGGATGGCTTATCGACGACTACCGCGAACGGTGAAACCTGGGGGCCCGATTTCATCGGCACCGACATCTACTCGATGGGTATGGTAGGTACTTGGAATTCAGGTACTTCGAACATGCCTGTCTATTGGAAAAACTGGAAGCTCCAGACCTTGCCGGTGCCGCCCGGCATCGGCGGACTCGGCGGATATTCAGGTTGGGCGTATATCGTCGGTAGCGATATCTATATCGGCGGTACCCTCTCATCGGCATCCGGCCTAAATATCCCCGTATATTGGAAGAACGGGAAGGTCAATGTCCTTGACATAGGCACATACGCGGGCGCGAGCGAGAATATGACGATTCTGAGCTTTTAGCATCCAGTATGAGGCCGGCGATACCGCGATGGGGTATCGCTGGCCTCGGTGCGCTTCCCGACGCGCTTTCGGATCCGCCGGCATGGCGCGGCAGTACTATACTGTGACATGGAGGCCAGAATGCGGCCTACGACCGAAAACCGCGATATAGCCGTGCAATTCCTGAATCTCGTCATAGCCGGGAAGATAGACGAAGCCTACCGGAACTACGTAAGCATGGACGGCAAGCACCATAACGCCTTCTTCGCGGCGGGCTTCGCGGCCTTGAGCCAGGCGATGAAGGAAAACCACGTCCAGTTCCCCGATAAGCGATTGACCGTAAAGCACGTCCTGAGCGACGGCGACCTCGTGGCCGTCCACTCGCGCATCATCCCGCGCGACGGCGATCCGGGACTCATCGCCGTGCACCTGTTCCGATTCGACGGCGGCAGGATCGCGGAGATGTGGGACTGCGGCCAAGCCATCCCGGCCGAATCGCCGAACCGAGACGGGGCTTTCTAGGACGCGGCCGCCGGTCCAGGGCGCGCCATTACGAGGCGATGGTTCTCGCGAAGCGCTCGAGACCCTCGGCGAGGATGGAGCGGGGACAGGCCAGATTGAGGCGGAGATAGCCTTCTCCTCCCTTCCCATAGCCGCTTCCCGGCGAGAGCCGCACCCTGCCCGATTCCTCGAGGAGACGCGCCAACGGCTCCTCGCTCGGTCCCTCGCCTCGCTTCGCGAGGACGGAGCGGAGGTCGAGCCAAGCGAGATAGCTTCCCTCCAGAGGCGCTACGCCGACCTCCGGCAGCCGCGAGGACAGGAAATCGAGGGAATAGAGGAGGTTGTCTCGTAGGTAGGAGAGGAGCTCGTCGAGCCAGGGCCCGCCCTCGCGATAGGCCGCGATGGCCGCGACCAGGGAGAAGGCGTTCGGCAGCCCGAAGCCCCAGGCCGAGATAGCCCGCTTCATCCTGTCGCGGGTCGACTCGTCGCGGGCGATGACCTGGCAGATATGGAGGCCGGCGATATTGAAAGTCTTGTTCGGCCCGCTGAAGACGAGGACTTCCCTCGCCCGGGATCCGCCTATGGACGCCATGCTGAGAAAAGGGCCTTCGCCGAGGATGATGTCGGAGTGTATCTCGTCGCACAGGACGGCGAGGCTTCGTTCCCGGGTGAAATCCAAGAGGCGCTCGATCTCCTCTCCGGTCCAGACGCGGCCGACGGGATTGTGCGGGCTCGAGACGAGGATGGCGCGCAGCATGGTTCCCGAGGCGGCTGCCTCTCGGGCCGCTCGCTCCATCCCCTCGAAATCCATCCTCCAAGCGCCCTCGGCATCGCGCGCGAGGGGGGCCTCGACGATGGAACGATCGTTCTCTTCCACGACGCTGTAGAAGGGATGGTAGACCGGAGGCATGATCATCACCCCCTCGTCCTTTCCGGTGAAGGCATGGAGGGCGGCGGCGATCGACGGCATCACGGCCGGCCCCAACAGTATCTCGTCAGGTCCGATATCGATGCCCTGCCTCTCGGCATACCAGGCGGAAACCGCCTCGAAGTAATCGCGAGCCGGGAGGGTGTAGCCGAATATCGGATGCTCGCCGCGCCTTCGGATCGCCTCGATGACGGCAGGCGGGGGAGAAAAATCCATATCCGCGACCCAGAGCGGGATTATTCCCGGAAGGCCCTGGAGGTTCTTGGGATTGTCCCATTTGAGGGAATAGGTCCCGCTGCGATCTATGACGCGATCAAAATCCCTGATCATTTAAACGAGGATGGATGGTTTCGAAAAAGCCTTACGCGAAAAGGTCGACTCGGGTGCCGGCGCCCTCGGGCAGCGGAGCCGCCGAGTTAAGGGACTTTAAGAGATCGGTCGCCTGCTGCTGGTCGCCCCTGAGACCCTTTGCCAGCATGGAAACGCCCACCTGACCGAGAAGGCTCGACCGGGCGGAATCCATGCTTATCGCTTGAATATCCATAGAATCATGATACTACAAGCCCATTCGCCGCGCAAGCGGTATTCATCTGCCCGCGAGCGAGGAGATCAGTCCGAGCAGCGGCCCCGGGACGATTCCGATCACCAGGATGGAGAGGCCGATAAGGGCGAGAATTGAGCCGGCGAGAAGGGAGCGGCTCGGTCCGATCCTCGCCGATTCTCCCGCAGCTTCTCGGCCCTTTTTCGCTTCCGGCGCTTCGGCCGCGGGCCCGCGGTACATCAGCGACAGGAGGCGTAGGTAGTAGAAGAGCGAAAGGGCGCTGTTGAAGGCGAGGAGGATGGCTAGGATCCCGGTCGCCGTCCCGGCGCGGCCCCCGGCCGACGAACCGCCCGAGCCCAGGCCGGCCGAGAAGAGCATGAACTTCCCCATGAAGCCCGCGGTGAGAGGCATGCCCGCGAGCGAGAGCAGCGAGACCGTCATTACGGCGGCGGCGAGGGGCCGCTTCGTCGCGAGGGCCCTGAAATCAGAGCGGGAGGCATCTCCGTCCGCCGGGGAGATCGCGGCGACGCAGGCGAAGGCGCCCAAGGTCGAGAGGGAATAGGCGGCGAGATAGAAGAGGGCCGACGATGCCCCGTAGGAACCGCCCGCGATCAGCGCGACGAGGATATAGCCGAGTTGGGCGATGGAGGATCCGGCGAGCATGCGCTTGACCCTCTCCTCCCGGAGGGCGAGGAGGTTGCCCGCTATCATCGAGGCGCCCGAGAGGATGGCGATGATCCAGACGAAGGAGGGAGCGCCGTCGCCGCCCGAGGTCGCGAGGATGGGCGGAGCGAGAAACCTGATGAGGGGTATCGCCATAGCGGCCTTCGAGACCGTCGCTATGAGGGCGGCCACTGGCGCGCTCGCGCCTTCGTAGACCTCGAGAGCCCACATGTGGAAAGGGGCGACGGCGAGCTTGAAGGCGAAGCCGACCCCCATCATCGCGAGGGCTGCTATCATGAGGGGCCCGCCCGAGCCGTCCGCCGCCGCCCCGATTATCCGCTGCAGCTCGAGGCTTCCCGTTTGATAGTAAGCCAAAGCCATGCCGAAAAAAAGGAAGGCCGATGCCACCGATGCCAGGATCAGGTAGGTGAAGGCGGCCCTGCCCCCCTCCGCGCGCTCGCGGCGATAGGCGACGAGGGCGTAGAGCGAGACAGAGAGGAGCTCCAGGCCGAGGAACAAGGTCGCCATGCTCGAGCTGGCCGCCAGCACCGAGGCGCCGAGGGATGCGAACAGGAGCAGGGCGTAGTATTCTCCCCGCTCGCCTTCCCTCCGCGCCAGATAGGGCCTGGAGACGATGGCGATCGCCAGGGCCGACGCGAGGATGATCGTCGTCCCGACAAGGGAAAGGCCGTCCATCGACAGGAGGTCCCCGATCCTCCGGGGCATCATGGGCAGGGACAGGGCGAAGGCCGCCGCCAGCGCGAGGGCCATGCCTATCGCGCAGACGGCGAAGGCCGCTCGGGCCTTGCGCTTCGCGAAAGAGACGGCGGCGAGGGACGCGATGCAGGCGAGGGCGAGAATGATGAGGGGAGCGGCCGCGAAAGCGTCGTCCGGCTTCATGGCGTCATCCCTCCGATCAGGCCGGGCAGGGCAAGCGAGATGAGGGCGAGCACTCCGCGGGGATAGAGGCCGACCCAGAGCAGGACGGCCACGAGGATGCCGAGGGTCGTCGTCTCCATCGCGGAAAGGTCGGCGAAGTCGCGCGTCTCCTTGGCCTCGCCATGGAAGGCGAGCTGGAACATCCGCAAGGCGTAGGCCATCGCGATGACGAGGCCCAACCCCGCGAGGACGGCGACCGCGGCCGAGCTCCTGAATGCGCCGAAGAGCACGAGGAGCTCCCCGACGAAGTTGCCCATTCCCGGCAGCCCGAGGAGGGCTAGGGTCAGGACGAGGCCCAAGGCGCCCAGCCTGGGCGCCGCGCGCGCGATCCCTCCCATGCGCCCCAGGTCACGCGTGCCGATCCTGTCCTGCAGGGCCCCGACCAGCATGAAGAGGGCCCCCGTGGAGAGTCCGTGGCTCAGCATCTGGATCACCGCCCCGTTTCGTCCCGCGGGGTCGAAGGAATAGATGCCGACAAGGACGAAGCCGAGGTGGCTCACGCTCGAATTGGCTACCAGGCGCTTCATGTCGCTCTGGCCGAGGGCCATCACTCCGCCCCAGAGGATACCGGCGACTCCGAGCCACATCGCGATCGGCGCGAAGGCCCTGGAGGCATCGGGGAAGAGAGGGATGGCGAAGCGGAGCATCCCGTAGCCGCCGGTCTTGAGGAGGAGGCCCGCCAGCAGGACCGAGCCGGCGGTGGGCGCCTCGGTATGCGCGTCGGGCAGCCAGG
>CAYNFM010000141.1:0-7176 GCA_964396415.1 uncultured Treponemataceae bacterium
ACCGACCTTCAGATCCGCAATCTGATGCTCTATCCAGCTGAGCTATAGCCTCATGGAACGGATCGTCATGCCCGCTAGCGCGAGCGACGGCTTCGTATCGCCTCTCCCTCCCACCGGTCGGCGAGGGCTTCGACTCGGATCCCCCGTCATACGCCGAAGTAATTTGGATTTTCGGAGAGGGGGGGATTCGAACCCCCGGTACCCTTTAGGGGTACAACTCCTTAGCAGGGAGCCCGATTCGGCCGCTCTCGCACCTCTCCCTTGAAACATTCGCCGTCGCGGAGCAGGAGGGATTCGAACCCTCGGTGCCTTGCGGCACAGCGGTTTTCAAGACCGCCTCCTTAGACCACTCGGACACCGCTCCAATCAGCGCGGTAGCAAAACATACGCGATTGCCGGGCCGTTGTCAATAAGCGGACCTTTAGCGATTCATTCCACCAGGTATCGCCCGATCTCCTTGAGTTCGGGGATCTGCGAGAAGACGGGACTCTTCTGGCCGGCGCTCTGCTTGTCGATCGCCGCCACCTTGACATAGAGCTCGTTGACCTTATCGGCGAGTACCTTGAGGTTGGGACCGAAGTTGGTGATGGCCATGCCTCGGAAGACCTTGTCGGAGGCGCTCCCCGGATCGTTGCCGCCGGATGTCAGGAAGCGGAGATTCGGCAAGAGATCGCGCCGCGCCTGGTAAATGAAGCGGGCCATCGCGATTATCTGCGCGTATAGCTCGTCGAGGTGATAGCCCTGGTAACGATAGTTCTCGACCTTCTCGGTCAGCTCCTCGATGAGACTCCACGTACTGGGGTCCAACACGAGCGAGGAAATGCCGCGGCGGGTGAATCTGTTGGAGATGTTGGTACGAAAGTGCTCGCCTATGCCTTCTACGGCAGCGAATATCTCCGGATTCTTGATCTGCATGTGCCCGTCAGTATAGCCCACTCATGGGAAAATCGCTACGCCCCGCCGAGATCCCTGTCGAGAGCCGCGAGAGGCGAGCTCGGCTTCGACGGCCCGGTACAGCCGGGCTTTGTCGGGCCTGCGCCGCGGCGCCAGCAGGGTGTCCGCGGGAGCGTCGGCCCGGAGCCTGATCACCTCGCACGCGGGATCGAGCAGCTCGAGGCAATCCGCCAGGAGGCCGGGTAGCCTCGAGGAGTGCATGAGGGAGATCTCGCCCGAGAGGTATTCCGACGCTAGGATGCTGCCCTTCGGGATCAGGAGGTCGTGGAACTTCACGCCCTCGAGCGAGAGCGAAGCGATGCGCGAAACGGTTTCTCGCATGTCGGACTCGCCCTCGCCGGGCAGGCCGAGCATCAGGTGGACTGCCGTCCGCAGGCCTGCCTCGGCGAGCGTCCTACGGGCGCGGACGAAGCAGGCGTAATCGTGGCCGCGATCGATCCTCGAAAGCGTGGCATCGTGCGAGCTCTGCAGCCCGAGCTCCACCCAGACCTCGAGGCCCTCCTTCGCGTACGATGCGAGGAGGTCGGCTTTCTCCTCGTCGATGCAGTCCGGTCTCGTCGATACTACGAGGCCCCGGAGCCCATCGGGGGCGGCCCTCCTCGTCGCGCGCAGCGCCTCGTCGTAGCGCAGGCGCATCTCCTCGATCTTCGCGAATGTCGAGCTGTAAGCCTGGAAGTAGGGGGAAAAAAGCCGCGCCCCATAGCGCCGCCGCAGGTAGTCTACGCCAGCGGCGACCTGCCTCTCGATGGATGACTCGCCCTCGGGAAGGTACACCGCCCTTCCGGCCTCCGGCGAGCAGTAGATGCAGCCCCCCGCGCCGCGGCCGAGCCGCCTATTGGGACAGGAGAAGCCGCCGTCCAGGCCGATCCTCCACACGCGGTCGCCGTGGCGCTCGCGCAGCGCGTCGGAATGGCGATTCATCAGGCTCATCGCTCCTCCTGCCACCTGAGGAACAGGGCCTCGAACTCCTCGACCGAGGAGGCCCTGACGCCGGCTCCGCGCAGCTCGGCTCCGCCCTTCGCGCCCCTCGTATACGCGCAGAATTGCTTCCTGAACTCGATGCAGGCGCTCCTCTCGCCGAGAAAGCGCGCGGCCAAGGCGAGATGCCTCCTCGCCGCGTCGACGAGCTCGCGCCGCGAGACATCCTCCGGCGCGCCTCCCTCCATGACCGCCCTCGCTCTTCGGAAGATGAAGGGATCGCCCATCGCGCCCCGCGCGATCATCACCCCCGCGCAGCCCGTCTCCGCGATCATCCGCGCGGCGTCGCCCGGCGCGAAAACGTCGCCCGAGCCGAATACGGGCACCGCCAGGCGCGATGCCAGATCCCCGATACGGCTCCAATCGGCGTGGCCGGAATAGCCCTGGGCTCGCGTCCTCGCGTGCAAGGTCACGGCCGCGGCGCCGCCCTCGACGGCCGCGGCGGCCGCCTCGCGGTAATTCGCTCCGCCTTCTTCCCAGCCCGAGCGGATCTTCGCGGTTACGGGAGGGCCGCCCGGGCCTAGCGCGGCGACCATCGCCGCGACTATGCGACGGATGAGGTCGGGGTCCTTCATGAGCGCGGAGCCCGCCCCGGAACGCACGATCTTGGGGACGGGACAGCCGCAGTTGAGGTCGACGAGAGTCGGCCCGCGCGCGGCCGCGATGCGGGCCGCCGCGGCGAGCGCCTCGGGCCTCGAGCCGAAAAGTTGGATCGCGTAACGCGTCTCGTTTTCCGCCCTGTCCATGAGGAGCCCCGTCTTGGGATGGCCCCGCGTCAGGGCCTCGGCGCTCACCATCTCGGTGTAGCAGAGGTCGGCGCCGAGCCCGAAGCAGACCGATCGAAAGGCCGCGTCGGAATAGCCCGCCACGGGCGCGAGGAACAGGTTCCCCGGCAACCTGACGCCGCCCACGAGGACGGGATGATACAGGCTCACGCCTTGCCCGTTACCGGTCCCCGCGGGAGAACGTCATGCGAGAATGCCCCCACGGAGAGAACGGAGGCCACGGAGAAGGCAAAGAGGATACGGGTATTAGAAGAAGGACCCCCTCCCTTCCCTGCTCCGTGATCTCCCTCCTTCCTCGATCTCCCCGCCCTCCGCTCGGCCGACCGTCATCGCGGCCGTCAGCTCCAGACGGGCACCGGCAGCTTGAAGAACCTGCAGGCATTCTCGAAGACCGTCCGCGAAACCACCTCCGGATCCGACTCGACTATCTCGGAGAGGAAGGCGCAGGTCGATGGCAGGTATTCGGGCTTGTTGCGCTTCCCGCGATATTCCGCGGGCACCATGAAAGGCGCCTCGCTCTCGATGAGGATGCGGTCGAGGGGCAGGACGCTCACCGTCTCGTGCAGGTTGCGCGCGTTGCGGTAGGTGAGGTTTCCCGCGAAGGAGAAGTAGAGATTGAGATCGAGGGCGAGGACTCGGCGCGCGTACTCGCCATCCTCGGAATAGCAGTGGAGCACCCCGCCGGAGGGAGGGAGGCGGTCCTTGAGTATATCAAGGACGTCCTTGCCCGCCTCGCGGTTATGGACGATCACGGGAAGATCCAGGCGCGCCGCCAGGTCGAGCTGGTCTATGAATAGCTCTATCTGACTCTTGCGATCGCCGAATTTGTGGTAGTAGTCGAGGCCGATCTCGCCCAGGGCGACGACTCGAGGCAGCTTGGCCGCTTCCTCTATCGTCCTGTGCCAATCCTTTCCGGGATTCTGGACCTCGGACGGCGAAACGCCGGCCGCGTGGAAGACATGCTCCATGGTCTTGAGGTTGTCGTACACCTGCTTGAAGTCGATGAGGCTGTTGCAGATGCTGACTATCCTGGTGACTCCGGCCTGCTTCGCCTCTTGGCAAACTAAAAGCTGTTCGATCGGGTCATCGTAGATGAGCCCGATGTGGGCGTGAGTGTCGAAATACTGCATCTGTCTTCCGTAGAGAAACTGGTGATGATGTGGATCCCGTACTGGGCAAGGATAAATGTAACACGAGCCCGCCGCGTCGTCAACTCGCTATAACCGACGACGCCCAGGCCATAAAAATGGGTCGGGAAGGATCCCGGAGGACTTCTTACCGAAACTATACCGATTTCGCTTCCGGCGCGTCAATATGGGCGCGCCTTTCCGGCTACATCCTGAACTCCTCGCCCAAATAGATCTTTCGGGCCATCTCCGAGGCCAGGACCTCGTCCCTCGACCCCGAAACGACGATATTGCCCAGGTTTATGATGTGCGCCCTGTGCGTGATGTCCAGCGTATCCCTTACGTTGTGGTCGGTGACGAGCACTCCGATGCCCCCGTCCGAGAGCTTGCGCACGATGTTCTTGATCTCGTGCACGGCGATCGGGTCGATGCCCGCGAAGGGCTCGTCCAAAAGGAGGAATTTCGGATCGAGGGCGAGGGCGCGCGCGATCTCCGTGCGGCGGCGCTCGCCGCCGGAGAGCGTATAGGCTTTTTGCCTGCGCAGCCTCGCGATGCCGAACTCTTCCAGGAGTTCCTCGAGCCGCTCGCGCTTGCGCTGAGCCGATATGTCCGCCCTCGTCTCGATCACGGCCCGGATATTGTCCTCGACCGAGAGGCGCCTGAAGACCGAAGGCTCCTGAGGCAGGTAAGCTATGCCCAGCCGCGCCCTCTGGTACATGGGCAGGCCGCTTATCTCATGGTGATCCAAGGCTACCCTGCCCGCGGTCGGCCTTATGAAGCCGACGATCATATAGAAGACCGTCGTCTTGCCCGCTCCGTTGGGGCCGAGCAATCCCACGACCTCGCCTGTCGCCATCGAAAAGGACACGTCGCCTACCGCGATCTTCCTGCGGTAGAGCTTCCGTAAGCCCGTCGCCTCGAGGACGTGGGGCCCGCCGCCGCCCGAGATCACTTGACCCCGCCGGCGTCGGGAGCGGCGACGCCCTCCGGAGCCGTCGCGGAGGGAGAAGCCGTCGCGGGCGGGGGCGACTGATCCGGCGGCTTCGCGGCGGCCGGCGACGCCGTCTGGCCTTTCGCGGGCTCTTTCTTGTCGACGACGCTGCCCGAGACATCGCCCTCGAGCTGGATATCCTCCGTATCGGTGTTTACGACCATCCTCGTCGCCGCGTAATTGTCTCCCCCCTTCGATGCCGACGGCGAGCCCGTCAGCTCGAGGATATTGTCCTTGCGCCGGTAGAGCGCGTACTCCGCTCGGCAGGCGAGCTTGTCCTTGACGATGCGGACGGCCACCTCGGCTAGAGTGACCTCGCTGTTGTTGTCGCTCTCGATCCATTCGGCCTTGAGCACGAGCTTGTTCCTGTCGTCCTGGAGGATGGAAGGTCCCTCGGCGCGCAAAAGCTTCTTATCCCTGTCGTAATAGAGGCTGGGCGACTCCAGTCGCATCTTCTTGTCCGTATCCACGACGGCGACGGAGCCCGTGCACTGCATGTAGGTGAAGTCCTTTCCGAAAAGCTCGATCCGGTCCGCGAGGATGGAGATCGATCCGGTCTTGACGCTGGCCCTGCCCGACAGGATCGTCCGCTCCTTGTCCTTGGCGAGGCTGGCCTGCACGCTGTCCGCGCTGAAGTCGATCGGCTCCGGAGCGGCCGCGAGGATGGGCCCGCATGCGAAGGCGAGAATGGCGCAAATAGCCGGGCGCGAAGCCTTCGGGCCCTTCACTTATCCTCTGCCTTCGGCTCGATCCGCCCCTCGACGCTCTCGCGGAAGGAGAAGGAGCGCGTTCGCGCCTCCGCCTCGAAGCCCGCGCCGCTCACCCGCGAGCCGTCGGCCCTGCTTATCGTGACCGTCCGGTCCAGCCGTCCCTCCAGCCTCTTGTCCTTGTCTATCCAGCGCAGGTATTCGCCTTGGAGGATCGCGTCCTCTTTCTTCGACTCGAGGCGCACGCTGCCGGAGAATTCGGCGTCCTTGGTGTCGCTGTGGTAAATCGCGCCGTCGGCCTTCCCGAAGGACAGGAGCTCGCCCGTATCGGGATCGAATTCCGAGAAGCTCACGTCGGTGAGCATCGTCTTCTTGCTCGTCTCGTAGACCTCCGCGCGCGCGGCCTTCAGCTCGAAGTTCCTCTTGCCCCTCACGACGACCGTATGCGAATAGTTCGTGAAGACCAAGGCCGGCAGCTCCTCCTCCTCTCCTTCCTGCCGAGGGGCGTATCCCGCGACGCTGCATCCCGAGATGATGGCGGCCGCGACGACCGCCGTGGCGAAGGAGCGCGCGGCGAGGAGCCGGTGCTCAGGCTTTCGCATTCTTTATGCATGCCCCGATGAAGCTCTTGAACAGCGGCGCCGGCTGGACGGGCCTCGACTTGAATTCGGGATGGCACTGCACCCCGAGGCCCCAGGGATGGTCGGCCCACTCGACGGCCTCGACGAGGCTTCCGTCCGGCGTCATCGCCGTGACCAGGAGGCCCGTCCTCTCGAGGTCGGCCTTGAAGGCGTTGGAGACCTCGTACCTGTGCCTATGCCGCTCCCATATCGAGTCGGTTCCGTAGATCTTGCGTATCAGCGTGCCCGCCTTGAGCACGCTCTCGCTCTTCCCCAGGCGCTGCGTGCCGCCGTAGCTCTTTACGTCCACCTGCTCCTCGAGGAGGCTGATTACGCCGTGCCCGCTGTCCTGGTTGAACTCCGTCGAGTCGGCGTCCTCCCACCCGAGCACGTCGCGCGCCCATTCGATGACCATCATCTGCATCCCGAGGCAGATCCCGAAATAGGGGACATCGTTCTCGCGCGCCCACTTCGCGGCCCGGACCATTCCCGCCGACCCGCGCTGGCCGTAGCCGCCCGGCACCAGGATCCCGTCGATCCCGGCGAATACCTGGGCCATGTCGGCCCCCTCGGCCTCCAGCCTGCCCGAGTCGACCTTGATCGCGTCGACTGCCGCCTCGTTGGCGATGCCGCCGTGGGAGAGCGCCTCCCAGACGGATTTGTAGGAATCCGTGAGGTCCATGTACTTGCCGACTACTCCAACGCGGACCCGGCGCTTCGGCTCCCGGTACTTGCGCACCACCTCGATCCACTCCCTCAGGTCGGCGTGCCGGCTCTCGATGCCCATCTTCTTGAGAAGGAAGGTGTCGAAGCCCTGGGCGTGGTAGAGGAGGGGCAACTCGTAAATGGTGGTCCTAGCGTCGTGGCCGGAGATCACCCCGTCGAATTCGACGTTCGTGAAGCTCGCGATCTTGCGCCGCATCCCCTCGTCTATCGGCTCGGCCGCCCTGATGACCAGGGCGTCGGGCTGGATGCCGACCTCCTGCAGCTCCTTGACGGCGTGCTGCGTGGGCT
>CAYNFM010000142.1:0-7166 GCA_964396415.1 uncultured Treponemataceae bacterium
CGATCCCGAGCCGCGCCATTACGTCGGCGAGTTCAGCGGATAACGCACACGCGGTCGCTGGGAAGCGCGCCGCCGCTCTTCCCCTTCGATCACTCCGCGGCGCGACGATTCACTCCGTCGTGAAGTCCCAGACCATCTTCGTCTTGATGTTCTCGGCGATCGCCGCGGCCACCTTTTTCGCGTCGGCGTAGGGGATCGAGCATTCTTTGTTGAAGGTCTTCTCGAAGAAGAGCTGGAGGGATTGGTGCATGTCGGGCAATTGGTAGAAGCAGAACGAGAAATTGATGCCCGCGGGACGGGCGATGGTGAAGGAGCCGTAGGAGATCATCGCGTCCTTCGCCCAATATATGCGCGTCAGGTTCTTGCAGTTGTGCATCTCGAGCTCGGCGAAGCGCAGGGGGATCTTGTCCGAGTCGGCTCGGACGAAGGGTTCCATGCCCTTGTTGGGATAATTGGCGGGCTCGATGAGGACGAAGAGCTTCTTGCCGTCGGTTTGGAAGGTCAGGCCCTCGTCGTTGGGATAGATCGACTTGACGTTGTTGTACGAGACTATCTCGTAGCGGGAATAAACCGAATTGTTGGTGAAAAAGGAGGTGACGATAAATCCGCGATCCTTCGGCAGGGCGTTTTTCGCGTAGGCGTCGAAGAGATCCATCGCTTTTACGGGCATGATTAGTCCTCCATCGGCAAGTATAGCAGGAACGCGAAGGAATTCAACCTCGGCCCCTCGAGCGTTTGTTCGTTTCGGCGGCCCCGAGGGCGATTCGCGCCTCCTCCTCGCAATTGGCGGCCAGCTCCGACAGACCCTGCTTCCTGTAAAGGGCGCAGAGGCTTCGCCAGGCGCGCTCGCTGCCCCGCTCGCGCTCGATGGCGCTCCGCAGGGACTGGACCGCCGACTCGGTCCTGCCGCCCCGCGCGTACAGCGAGGCCTGGAGGATCCAGGAGTCGGGCCCGGCCTTGGCGGCCTTGGGCGCCTTCTCGAGGAGTGCAAGGGCGAAGTCGGCCTGGCCTTCGCGTTCGAGGCAGTAGGCGAGGCCGACGAGGAACTCCCCCGATCCCGGCTCCTCTCGCAGGAGGTCGCGGTAGGCGAGGGCCGCCTCCCGGTAGCGACCGGCGTTGCGATAGGCGATCGCGAGGCGGCGCCGGGATTTCCCGTCCATCTCGCCGTAGGACATGCCGAGCTCCAGCTGGGCGGCGGCCGCGGACCAATCCCCGCGCGCGGAGAGGAGGCCCACGTACTCGCGCCTCAGCTTCGAGTTGTCGGGGTAGGCCTGAAGATAGGCGGCGTAGGCCTCTTCCCTCGCCTCCTCGTCCTCGAGCGATTCGGCCACGGAAATGCGGTACAAGAGCGAGATCTCGTGGTCGGGAGCCAGGCTCAGGACTTTTTCGAACCACCCCGAGGAGAGGTCCGCCCGTCCGGAGCGATACAGGGCCTCGCCGAGGGCGAACATGAGCCGCGGGTCCCCCGCCCGCGAGCGGAGGAGGGATTGGAGGAGGGGTATCAACCGCTGTGGATCCTCGCCGAGGCGAGACCTGCAGAGGGCGGCGTAATAGTCGGCCTCGCTCGCTTCGGCGCCGAGCTTACGGGCCCTTTCGGTCGCCTTGAGGGAGGCCTCGTAGTCCCCGAGGTCGTAGAGAGCGAGGGCGAGGCCGAGGCGGAATTCGGCCTCCTCCGGCGCGGCCTCGATGGCGCGCGCCCAATGGTCGCGGGAACGGGCGAACTCGCCGAGGGCGCGCAGGCTCTCGGCGGCGATGGACCGCAGGGCCGCGTCCTTGGGGTCGGCGCGCAAGAGGAGCATGCAATCGGAGACGGCCTCCCTGTATCGCCCTTCGCGGAAGGCCACCGAGGCTCGAAGCCTGGCCATCGAAGCGTCGTCGTCCGGGAGGGCGGGAAGGTCGGGGTGCCTCGCGCGTATCGCCTCGAACTCCCGCAGGGCTTCGCCCTGACGGCCGGCGGCCAGGAGGAGGCCGGCCCTGAGCCAGCGTATCGAGGGGTCGCCGGGCGCGGCGGCGAGGGCGGCCTCGCAGTCGACGATCGCCTCGGGTATGCGGCCGGTCTCCCGCAGGGCCTTGGCTTTCCAGAGCCTGATGGCCGGCCCCTCGAGGCCGTTGTCGACGGCGAAGCCGAGGAGCTGCCTCGCCATGTCCGAGTCGCCGCGCGCCAGGAGGCGGACGCCGCGGGCGTAGATGGCGTTGAGGTATCCCCTGTAGATGTTCCTGTCCTGAGGGGCCAGGGCGATAGCCCGCTCGAGGCAGTCGACGGCGGCCTTGGTCCTTCTCAGCTTGAGCATGGCCGCGCCAAGGAATGCCCAGGCCGGAGCCTTGCCCGGATCCGCCTCGACGCTCTTTCGCAGGGCGCGGGCCGCCTCGGTAGGGCGGCCGCAGGCGAGATAGGAGCGGCCGAGGAAGAAGAGCCCGGCCGCGGCCTCGCCTCCGCCGCGGAGGTAGCCGCGAAAGGCCTCGATGGCGCGGCCCTGCTCCCCGAGCGCGTATCGGGCACGGCCCAGATAGAGGAGGGCTTCCGGCATGGAGTCCGTCTGGGCGAGGAGGAGGGTGAGGAGCTCGGTCGCCTTCGGATAGTCGCGCTCGGCGCCGGCGGCTATCGCGGCGTCGAGGAGCTCTTTGGGCCCGGGTGTCGGCACGAGCTATAGTATCATATTCGGGCGAGGGTGGAGGAGATGATGCCCAGGGCCTCGTCCATCTCGGAATCGCCGATGACGAGGGGCGGCGCGAAGCGGACGATGTTTCCGTGCGTCTGCTTGGCGAGGAGTCCCGCGTCGCGAAGCGCGATGCAGACATCCCAGGCCTCGAAGCCCTCGTCGAAGACGATGGCGTTGAGCAGGCCGCGCCCGCGGACCGTCCTCATCCTACTGCACTTGATCTTCGCCGCCTCGGCCCGGAAGACCTCCCCCAGGGCCTCGGCCCTCTCGTCGAGGCGCTCGTCCTCGAGGACCTCGAGGGAGGCGATCCCGACGGCGGCGGCGAGGGGATTGCCGCCGAAGGTCGAGCCGTGGGTCCCCGGGGTGAAGACGTCCATGACGCCGTGGTCGGCTACGATGGCCGAGACTGGCATGATCCCTCCGCCCAGGGCCTTGCCCAGGCACATGATGTCCGGGCGCGCGCCCTCGCGCTGCCAGGCGAAGCGCCTGCCCGTCCGGCAAAAGCCGGTCTGGATCTCGTCGGCGACGAAGAGGACGCCGTTTTTGTCGCAGATATCGCGCAAGGCCTTGAGATAGCCGTCCGGCGGCACGACGACGCCGGCCTCTCCCTGGATCGGCTCGACGAGGACGGCGACGGTTCGGGGACCTATCCGCGCCTCGACGGCCTTCGCGTCGCCATAGGGGACCTTGACGAAGCCGGGGAGGTAGGGGCCGTAGTTGACGAGGGAGTCGGGATCGACGGACATCGATATCGCGGCGAGAGTGCGGCCGTGGAAATTGCCTTCGGCGCAGATGATCTCCTGCTCGCCGTTCTTCACGCCCTTGACCTCGACGCCCCAGCGGCGGGCGGCCTTGAGGGCGGTCTCGACCGCCTCGACGCCCGTATTCATGGGAAGGGCCATCTCGAAGCCCGTGAACTCGCAGAGCTTTTCGAGGAAGGGGCCCGTGCGATCGTTGTGGAAGGCGCGGCTCGTGAGCGTGACGCGCTCGAGCTGCTCGCGCGCCGCGGCGAGTATCTTCGGATGCCGATGCCCCTGGTTGACGGCCGAATAGGCGGAGAGGAAATCGTAGTAGCTCTTGCCTTCGGGATCCTCTACCTTGCAACCCTCGGCCCAGGATATGACGACGGGAAGGGGGTGATAGTTGCGAGCCCCGTATCGTTCGTCCAAGGCGATGTAGTCTCGAGAATTCATGGCTGTCCTCCTTCGGCTCGAAAGCGAGTATAGCATCCGGGGAGGCGTGGCGCCAAGCGGCAAGTATCTCTAAGTAGTTATTGCATAACTAAATAATTATGTGGCCTTCACGCATGATTATGCAGCAGCCTCGACCGGCTCGCGCGTCTTTCGAGGGCCAGCTCGGCCAAACGCGTTATGAGGGCCGAATAGGAGAGGCCGCCGGCCTCGCACATGCGCGGGTACATCGATATTCTCGTAAAGCCCGGAATGCTGTTCACCTCGTTGAGGAGGATCTCGCCCGTCAGCTTATCGATGAAAAAGTCCACGCGAGCCATTCCAGCCAGCTCGCAAGCCTTGAAGGCGGCTATCGCCACCGATTTCACGCGGTCGGACTGCTCGGGGGAAATCCGGGCGGGCACTTCGAGCCGAGCTCCTTCCGGATCGAGGTACTTGGCCTCGTAATCGTAGAAATCGTGGGTCGGCGCGACCTCGCCGGGAGGGAAGGCTACGGGCTCGTCGTTGCCCAGGACGGCGCACTCGATCTCCCGCGCGCTCACGAAGGGCTCGACCAAGACCTTCTCATCCCATCGGAAGGCCGCGGCGAGAGCCGGGCCGAGGGCCTCGGCCGAATCGACCTTGGAGGCCCCGACCGAGGAGCCGCCGCAGCAGGGCTTCACAAAGCATGGCCAGCCGAAGCGAGAGCCGGCCTCGCGCGCGAGAGCCTCGAGGTCGCGAAGCGCAGCCGAACGGACGGAGAGAAAAGGGACGACGGGCAGGCCCGCGCCGAGCCAGAGCCGCTTGGCCTTTTCCTTGTCCATGCCGAGGCTCGAGCCGAGGACGGGGGCGCCCACATAGGGAAGATCGGCGATCTCGAGAAGTCCCTGGACGGTCCCGTCCTCGCCGAAGCTGCCGTGCAGGACGGGGAAGACGAGGTCGCAGTCGAGGCTCTCGAGGCCATGGGGCGTTTCCACGACCAGGCCCCTTCCCGGCGCGGCCAGGACCTTCCTGCCCTCGGCTATGGCGAGGGGCGCCCCCGCTGCGCCGTGACCCGGCTCGGCTTCGCCGTCGGCGAAGCCGAGCGCCTTCTCGGCGACGCTGCCCTCCTGAAGGTACCACTCTCCTTCCTTGGACGCGCCCACCAGGATGGGCTCGAAGAGGGAGGAGTCGAGATGCCGCACTATGCTCGCCGCCGAGACGAGGGAGACCTCGTGCTCGCCCGAGCGGCCGCCGTAGAGAATGACGATCTTCTTCAAGGAGTCCCCTCGTATCCGAGCTCGGCGAGGGCCGCCTCGGCCTCGCCGAGCTCGTCGAAGGGGACGGTCCCCCCCGCGTAGATTATGGAGTTCTCGTGACCCTTGCCGAGGAGGGCGACGAGGTCTCCGGGCCGGGCCAGGGCGAAGGCCTTGCGGATCGCGGCGGGCCTGTCGGGGATGAGGAAGAGGCGCTCGCCCCGCTCGAGCTCGGGACAGCCGGCGGCGATCTCCTCGAGCAGGGCCATCGGGTCCTCGCCCCGCGGGTCCTCGTCGGCGAGGATGACGACATCGAACCAATCGGCGGCTATGCGGCCCTGTCTCGGCCTCTTCTCGACGTCGCGCTCCCCTCCCGACCCGAAGACGCAGATCATCCGGCCCTTGACGCGGGCGCGCAGGGGCGGGAAGACGGTCTGGAAGGACGAGGGCGTGTGGGCGTAGTCGACGATGACTTCGAAGGGCTGGCCCCTGCGTATAGCCGTCATGCGGCCGCGGACCGGCCTCAATCGGGGGAGGAGGGGAACGAGATCGCCTATCGCGATCCCGCAAAGGCCCGAGACGGCGAGGAGGGAAGCGAGGACGTTGCCCACGTTGAAGGAGCCGGGGAGATCGACGCGGGCTCGATGGCGCGTCGAGCCGCCCGCCCCGTGAGGAGCGGCCTCGACGACGTCGAAGGATTCTCCCTCGGCGTCGACCGAGATGCCCGCCGCGTGCAGATCCGCTCCGGGCGCGCCGATGGCGCTGAAGGAGAGGACCGGAAACGCGGTCGCGGCGCGGAAATAGCCGGCCGAGGGATCGTCGGCGTTGACGACGCCGAAGCGCGGGACCCTCCGGCCGCCCAGGCTCTTCCCCGGCTCGGGGACGCCCGCCGCGCCCGAATGCCGGCCGAGGGCTCGGAAGAGCTCGGCCTTGTCCGACCTGTACTGCTCCCAGGTCCCGTGGAACTCGAGGTGCTCCCGCGTGACGTTCGTCATCAGGGCCAGGTCGAAATCGACGTCGCCGAGGCGGTTCGTGCGCGGCGAGAGGCCGTGGGACGAGGCCTCGACGACGGCGTATCCCAGGCCCGCGTCCCGCATCGAGGCGAGGAGGCGATGCACGGCCGGAGCCTCCGGCGTCGTCTGGTGCTCCGGATTGGCCGTCTCGCCCCTACCTGAGTCGGACATCACGGTCGAGAAGAAGCCGGCGCCCAGGCCCGCGAGCCGCAGGAGCTGATAGATGAGATAGACGGTCGTGCTCTTGCCTTCGGTGCCGGTGACGCCTATGACGGCCAGGTCGCGAGAGGGACGGCCATGGAAGTTGGCGGCCATGGGAGACATCGAAAAACGCGGGTCCCTGACGCGCAGATAGGCGACGGCCGGGTCGTAGGCCTCGAGCTCCCCCGCATGGACTATCGCACGGGCTCCTGCGGCTATGGCGGCGGGTATGAAGCCGCGACCGTCGGCATGGAGGCCAGGCAGCGCGAAATAGAGAAAGCCGGGCGCCGTCGTCCGTGAATCGTACGCAAGCCCTTCTATGCGAAGCTCGCGAGCGGGCCCCCTGCGATCCAGTATCTCGATGCCCTCGAGGATTTCCGACAGCTCCTTAGACATGGGCGCAAGAGTAGCATTCGACGGCCGAAGCGAAAAGGGGCGGCAGCCCTCTCTCGATCCCTCGCTGCCGGGCCTCGGCGAGATTACTCCTCGGCCTTACCTATGGTAGTATGGAGACCGCGGGAGGGCGCGGTGTATCTGGTACGAGTCGAGGCTGGTTTCGCGGCGGCGCACTTTCTCAGACATTACGGCGGCAAATGCGAGCGCCTCCACGGCCATAATTACAAGGTCCGGGTCTGGGCCAAAGGACCCGCCCTGGGAGAAGGCGGCATGCTCCTCGATTTCACGGCCCTCAAGGAGGAGCTGCGGGCCGTCCTCGAGGGCCTCGACCACAGCCTCCTCAACGACGAGGCCGCATTCCAGGACGATCCGAGCGCCGAGAGGATAGCCGAGTTCGTCTTCAAGGCCCTGGCGCTACGGCTGCCCCTCGCGCCCCTCCATGCCGTGGAGGTCTTCGAGACCGAGACGAGCATGGCGCGCTACGAGCCCTGA
>CAYNFM010000143.1:0-7147 GCA_964396415.1 uncultured Treponemataceae bacterium
GAAAGATCGAAGCGGAAAGCCTGCTCGACGATAACCAGCCTCTATACATGGTCATCCTATGCATGCTCGAGTCGGCCGTATCGCGCATCCCCGGAAACGGCAGGATCATAAAAGTCCCGCACGCGTGACAACCGGCGGGACTTTAGTACGGGCCATGGACTCAGGCCTGTGTCGGGATACCCGCCGGCCGCGCGGCCGCCTTCTTCGCCCGGCCTCCCCGACTTGAATCGAACAGCCTCTGCAGAACACAGAAGACGAATACCAGAAAGCCAATCGCTATACGCGTCCACCAGGAATTCAGCGTGCCCTGGAAAACGATAAGGACTTGGATCGTCCCGTAGAT
Source organism: uncultured Treponemataceae bacterium (assembly GCA_964396415.1). GTDB lineage: Bacteria > Spirochaetota > Spirochaetia > Treponematales > Rectinemataceae > UBA1306. Next base: position 344 of record CAYNFM010000143.1, read on the forward strand.
GAACACACCGAAGAGCGTGCCGAGCACGCTGCCGACACCTCCGGTCAGCAGGGTTCCGCCGATCACGACGCATGCAATCGTATCCAGCTCCATGCCCTGGCCATTGAGGGCATAGCCCGAAAGCGTATAGAAGGTGAAGACGATTCCAGCCAACGCCGCGCAAAAGCCGCTGAACGCGTAGAGAAGGATTTTCGTTCGAGCCACCGGAAGTCCCATGAGAATGGCCGATTGTTCGTTGCCGCCGATCGCGTAAACCGTACGGCCGAACTTCGTGGAGCGGGAGATAAACATCCCGGCGAGCAACATGACTACGGCGATTATTACGCTCGGCGAGACGAAGCTATTGCCGATGAGTTTGATTTGACCGTGAGCCATGCTCTGCCAGAAATTGTTCGTGATCCCTATGGTGAAGAGGCTGACTACATAGCACATTCCCCTCGCGAGATAGAGTCCCGCCAATGTTACGATGAATGGAGGCAGGTCGAAAGTTTGGATAAGATAGCCCATGAAGAGGCCCAAGCTTACACCCATAAGAAGCACAACGGGTATGACCAGGGCCGGATTCCAATGGGATTTCTCGACGAGGCTCGCCGATACCATCGTCGATAGGGCCAGCATCGAGCCGACTGAGAGGTCGATGCCGCCCGAAATTATCACAAGGGTCATCCCCACCGCAATAATGATGAGGTAGGCGTTATCGATGAACAGGTTCAGGAAATTCTGAAGCGAAAAGAACCCGGTGAACGACACCGATCCTAGGCCGAACATGAGGATGAATAGGGCAAGCGTAACGAGGACCGGGAAATGCCTCGGATCGATGCTCAGTTTTGTCTTCATGCCGCCAGCTCCTTCTTCCCGAACGCACCGGCTATCATGGAGCGGAATTTGCTCGATTGGAGTAGGCACATGCCCCAAACCACGATTGCCTTGACAACTCTCGATATCTCCGGCGGCACGCCGAAGGCGTAAATCGTAGTCGTCAGGGTCTGCACGATGAGCGCGCCGATTATGCTGCCCATGAGGTAATATTTGCCCCCATTGAGCGAAGTGCCGCCGAGCACGACGGCAAGGATGGCGTCCAGCTCGAATCCGAGACCCGCGTTATTGCCATCGGCACTCATGACCGTGGAGCAAACGACCAAGCCCGATATCCCCGCACAGAAGCCGCTGAACGCGTAGACACCCAAGAGAATGTTTTTCGCGTTAATACCGGCGAAGCGGGCCGCCTTCGGATTTATACCGACCGCCTCGATGAACATGCCCAAGGCCGTTCGTCTAGTAACCAGATAGGTCAACAGCAAAAGTACGACGACTAAGTAAATCGAAAAGGGAAGGCCCAACCAATATCCCTGACCGAGCAGGGCGAAGGGCTTGGCGTAGAGCCAAACGATCATCGCGTTGGTCGTCACCATGGCTATCCCGCGCCCCGCGACGAAAAGGATCAAGGTCGCGATGATTGGCTGCATGCCGATTCGCGAGACCAGCATGCCGTTCCACATCCCCGCCGCGATGGATACAAGGATCGCGGCTCCCATGGCGAGCCATATCGGGTTCTTGGGAACGCCCTGGAGGCTTCCGCCGATCAGCATGGCCACGACTCCGGCCGAGACAGCTACGATCGAGCCGACAGAGATGTCGATTCCGTGCGTCGCTATGACGAGAGTGAGGCCAACCGCGAGGAGCATGATCGGCGCGCCATTCTTGAGAATATCGATCACGTTGCCGTAAAAATGCCCTTCTTTAATCTCGATTCGGAAAAAATGGGGAGTAAAAAAAAGGTTGAACAACAGGAGGAAGACCAGGGCGACGAGCGGCCAAAAAAATTTCTTGCCGGTAAAGGATCTCCACGAGCCCATTTTCATTTCCCTCCCGCGATGGTGCGCATGATGCGACTCTCCGTCATTTCATCGCCCCGGAGCTCGGCAATCTTCGCCTTATCCTTCAGTACAGCGACCTTGGTACTGCATCGGAGGACTTCCTCGAACTCCGAGGAGATGAAGATGACCCCCAAGCCTTCCTTGCTGAGGTTCAGGATCTGCTCCATGATTTCCAGCTTGGCGCCTACGTCTATTCCTCGCGTGGGCTCGTCCAGGATCAGGACGAAGGGATGAGTCGCGAGCCACCTCGCTAGCATGACTTTCTGCTGGTTGCCTCCGGAAAGCTGACGGGCTTCGTTGCTCGAACTCGGGGTCTTGATGCCCAGAGTCTTGATCAGCTCTTCGGCGATCTCGATCTGCTTCTTCGTCGAAAGGTGATTGAAGGTCCCGCTTTTGGCCTGAAGGGCCAGGATAATATTCTCGCGGATCGAAAGCTCGGCGAAGATGCCTTCGTTCTTCCTGTCCTCCGTGCAGTACCCGATTCCCGACATCATCGCGCCCCGCGGCGAATTGATCGCGGTCTTCTTACCTTTAATAAAGATATCGCCCTGATCCGCATTGTCTATGCCGAAGATGAGCCTCGCCATCTCGGTTCGGCCCGAGCCCAAAAGACCGGCTAAGCCGAAAACGTCCCCCTCCTCGACGTCGAGGTCGAAGGGAGCTATTGACCCTTGTAAGCCTAACTGCCTTATCTTAAGCACGGAAGCTTTATCGGTAAGCGCCTCGGCGCCCGTTTTCTGCCTATCGCCCGTCTTGGATGTATAGCTGAATTCAGATAACTCTTTCCCGAGCATCCTGGTGATGAGTTCCAGCTTGGGCAATTTGCCGGTTTCGTATTCTCCGACGAACAAGCCGTTCTTGAGTACGGTGATTCGGTCCGATATCTGATAGGTTTGGTCCAGGAAATGGGTGATGAAGAGGATAGCCAGGCCTTCGTCCCTCAGTTTCCTGATGACCTTGAAGAGCTGCTCGACTTCGCCCTCGTCCAGGCTGGATGTCGGCTCGTCAAGTATTAGCACTTTGGCCGATGAGTCGAGGACCCGCGCGATAGCCACCATCTGCTGCACCGCGATAGAACAGGAGACCAAGGTCCTGGTCACGTCGATGCCGATGCTCAATCGCTCGAGGACTTCCTCGGCCTTGCGGTTCATGGTCTTCCAATCGATTCCTCCGAACTTCTTAGGCTCTTTCCCGATGAAGATATTCTCCGCGATCGAAAGGTTTAAGCAAAGATTGACTTCCTGATAGACGGTATTGATCCCAAGCTTCTGGGCGGAGAGAGGAGAATCAGGCTTGATCGGTTTGCCGTTGAGCAGCATCACTCCCGAATCCTCCCGGTAGACGCCGGTGAGGACCTTGACCAGGGTCGATTTGCCTGCGCCGTTCTGCCCCATGAGGGCGTGAACCTCGCCCTTGAAGAGCCGGAAATCTACATCGGAAAGGGCTTTCACTCCGGGGAAAGTCTTGTTGATTTTTTTCATCTCTATAATCGGGGCCGTTTCGGTCATTCCCGTGCCTCCCTGTGATAATAATACACACGCGCGAGTACCGATCAAGGCCACTCCGACGAGGAGTGGCCTTGATCTTCATTTCGTGGCGTTAAGCGCTAAAGTCAGTATTGGCGAGTCGGCAGCGCGGCCGCGGCGTTGGACTGGTCGAAGACGCCCTCGATCGTCCAGATCCTGGCGGGAAGCTTCTTGCCGTCGCGGAGGTCGGTCAGGGCTTGGATGGCCTGAGGCCCGAGGAGGGGATTGCACTCGACGGTGCAATTCGCCTCGCCGGCGACCATGGCCTCGAAGATACCCTTTACGCCGTCCATCGAGACGGTGATGATGTCCTTTCCGGGCTTCAACCCGGCTTCCTTGATGGCCTGGATCGCGCCGAGGGCCTCCTGGTCGTTATGCGCAAAGAGAACCTGGATTTTTGGATCGGCCTTCAGGAAGGCCTCCATGACTGCCTTGCCTCCCGAAGAAGTGAAATCTCCGTCCTGGGAGTGGGCGATGTTCCAATTCGGGTGGCTTTTAGATATATCGCGGAAGCCCTGGGCCCTTTCGATGGCAGGCGCCGAGCCGGTAGTGCCCTGGATCTCGGCGATGTCGATCGGGGTCTTGCCGTCGTCGATGCCCTGCTTCTTGAGATAGTCGGCGAGCCATTGGCCGGCTTTCTGCCCTTCCTTCACGAAGTCGGAACCCATGATTGTCATGCGCAGATGCTGATCTTCCTTGGCGACGTCGCGGTCGATCATGACGACGGGAATATGCGCGTTCGCGGCTTCCTGAAGGACGGGACCATATCCGGTCTCGACGAGGGCCGTGAAGAGAATGGCGTTGACTTTCCTCGCGATGAAGGAGCGGATGGCCTTTATCTGGTTCTCCTGCTTCTGCTGGGCGTCGGAGTAGATAAGCGTGAAGCTAGGATCGTCGAGGAAGGCGTTCTGAACGGAGACGGTATCGGCCGTGCGCCACTCGCTCTCCGAGCCGAGCTGAGCGAATCCGACGACCCACTGCTTGGGAGCCGCGAACGCGGCCACCGAGAAAAGCATCATCGCCGCGACCAAAAGAACCAGGACTTTTTTCCAGTTCCTCATAAAATACTCCTCTTTAATCAGGATCCCAATGATAAAGTGGCTATATCCCAGGCTCGGTCCCAGCCGATCCGGGGAACCTGCAAACTACTTGTCTCGATACCCGCGGGTATCTCGCATTCCTAATCTTCCTCCCTGAGCTCCTCCTTCTGTCCAGTCAGTTCTGGACGTTCAAATACCTGTACAGACTTTCGTTGTTCAGGACCTTTTCCACATCGAAATTCAAAGGCCCGATGACAGTCGTCACCTTGCCGGCGGCATTCATCAAATTGATCGTGTTATTGATCGCGATGATCCTTACCTTGCCGCTGACGTCCAATACCGCTCCGTACTTGATATCGCTCGAGTCTCCGTCCTTAGTCAAATACACTTGCCTCCCCAGATATTGCCGAACGACCAGCTTATTCTTGTATTTCGGGTCGGGCGAGCCGGCGCCGCCCTTTGGGAAGCTTACCAACCTGGCCTTGCCCTTCAGGATCGCGGCTACCGATTTTATGGTCTCGCCAGAATCAGGCCCATCCATCTCATAGACTGCGTTGGGATTGTCCGTCGGCGTCAGCTCGACCCAATCCCTATCCACGTTGATCCGTATCTCGGCATTGGCCGGTATCACGTCTCCGACCTTCATGACCACCCAGGCGTCCTTCCCGATGGTTCGAAAGCTCACGTAGCCATCGCTGGTCTCGGAGTACAATCCGACGCAGGTCAGCGAGCCGTCCTTCGATCCGGCCGAGTACAAGGCTGACACGGAAAATATAATGAATGCCAATAAAATCAATATCCCTCTAAAAAACTGCTTCATATCCTTACTCCTAGCCTAATGGCGATGGTTACGGTCGCGATCCTTCATAAGTTCGCGTATACATTAAGGACCACTTTTCGTTAATGCGATTTAGACCAAACGGCTTTTTTGTGCACTTTTTAAACTAATGGAGCTGTAAAGCCATCGATTAAGGAGGTGCCCTGGCCATCGAGCATCGAGGATTCAATATTCCCTCCTAGCCAAATACGTCCGCGCCGTTTCCGCGGGAAAGACGCCTTCGGCGGTGATCATGCGAAGCGGTAGATCCTTCCCGGTCTCGTAATCCTTGATGGCTTTCATGAGTTGGGGCCCAAGCAGGGGGTTGCATTCCACGGTACAGTTCAATTTTCCGTCAATCATGGCTTTGAAGGCCCCGTGCGCTGCGTCGATGGAAACGATCATTACGTTCTTGCCGGGCTTCAATCCGGCTTCTTCCATCGCTTGGATCGCTCCCAAGGCCATATCGTCGTTATGAGCGAAAAGAGCGTCTATCTTTCGGTTCTCGCGCTCCAGGATCTTCTTCATAACCTCGTATCCCTGGTCTCGAGTAAAATCGCCGCTCTCCGACGCGATGATCTGGAAATTCGGATAGGCTTTCAGGATCTCGGTGAACCCGATCGTCCTCTCGATCGCGGGAGAGGAGTCGATGGTTCCCTGAAGCTCCACGATATCGACGGGAGCCGCGATCCTGATCTTCTCGACGAGCCAGCGCGCGGCGCGCCGCCCCTCCTCGACGAAGTCGGAGCCCATGAAGCTGAGCCAGAGCGAATCATCTTTCAAGTCGACCGTTCGATCGGTCATGATCACCGGTATACCGGCGCCCTTGGCCTCCCTCAGGACTTCGTCCCAGCCCGACTCGACTATGGGCGAGAAGGCGATAACGTCCACTTTCTTCCGGATAAAGGAACGAATAGCCGCAATCTCGTTTTCCTGCCGCTGCTTACCGTCCTCGAACAGGAGGTCTATCCCCGCCTTCGCGGCCGCTGACTTGATCGACTTGGTATTCGCGACTCTCCATTCGCTCTCCGAGCCTACCTGCGCGAATCCCAGCAGGATGCGCCGTCCCATCGGCAAGGCCTTTCGATCGGGATAGGGCAAGACGCCCTGGCTTTGATCCAGGACTTCCGGCGTCACCTTGATCGGTCTCAGGAAAATCTTCTTGGGTATGCCTTCCTTATGAAAAAGGAGGTCTCGGGCGTAGATCAGGGCCTCTTTGCCGCCTGTCGGACAGGTGAACGTCGCCGACAAGATCCCCTTTCGAACGAGCTCGATCCCGCCGGTCGGACCGGGGAGCCCGTCGATCCCGATTATCTTGATTCCAGGCCTTCCAGCGACTCCTGCCGCCTTCCACGCGCCAAAGGCCATGGCATCGTTCTGGGCGAAGATCACGTCCAGATCGGGGATCACCTTGATCCGCTCGGCGACCTTGTCCTCCGCGGTATCGCGGAGCCAGTCTGCCACGATGGCGTCCACTATCCTGATGTTGGGATGCTTGGCGAGGACCTCCCGGAGCCCCTGGCTACGCAGGAGCGTCGGCGGAG
>CAYNFM010000144.1:0-7146 GCA_964396415.1 uncultured Treponemataceae bacterium
TATCGATTTTCTCTTGAGGAATTCCGTCATTCGCGCTCGCTTTTCCGGGATCTAGCCCAACGGATATACGTTCTCTTCCAGGTTCATGATGACTTTGCTTCCCTGGCGGGTGAAGGATACGGGAAGCTCCCGCAAATCCTTCATGGCCGTCCGCAAGGCTCCCTGCCTCTCGGGAGGGCAGAGGAAAAGGAAGAACCCGCCCCCGCCTGCGCCCAAGAGCTTGCCGCCAATGGCGCCCGCGTCGAGGCCCCGGTCGTAAATGGCGTCTATCTCCCCGCTGGATACCTTCCCGGAAAGCTTTTTCTTCTCGCGCCAGTTCTCGTCCAGCTTCCGGCCTATAGTCTGGATATCGCCCTTCTCGAAAGCCTCGTCCAGGCTTTCCGCGAGCCTGGCCAGGCGTCGCAGGGAATCCGTGGTCGTCGCAATCCGGGATTTCTGGTCGCTCAAGACGGAGGAGGCTTTCCTCGTGACATTCGTATAATACAATAGACAGGACCGCTGCAAGGCCAGGAAGGCGTCGTAGCCCATGGGGATGGGCTCGACCTCCACGCTTCCGTCGCGGGCGAATCGATAGCGCTTGAAGCCCCCGAAGGAAGCGGCGTACTGGTCCTGCTTCCCTATCGGCTCCTTCAGGATGTCGATTTCGATGCTGCACGCGGCCTCGGCGAGGTCCTTGGGGCCCTTGGCCTCTCCCTTATAGGCGAAAAGCGCGCCCAGGAGGCCCACGGTAAAGGCGCTCGAGGAGCCCAGCCCGCTGCCGCTCGAGGGGATATCCCCGATGCTGGTGATCTCGACGCCGCAACCCACCCCGGCGTAGCGGAGCGCCTCGCGGAAGATGTTGTGGCGGATATCCTCGACCTTCCCGACCTTCTCGCGTTCGGAATAATTGAGGACGATAAGGTCGTCGAAGCGCGGCTTGACGATTATATAGATATATTTATCTATCGTGGTGCTGAGAACAGCGCCCCGGTGCCTGGAGTAGAAGTCCGGGAGATCCGTCCCCCCGCCGAAGAAGGACATGCGAAGCGGCGTTTGGGTTATTACCATGTGGCGTCCCGCCTATTTATAATCTTCCAATATTCTTCGGGCCGCGAGCCTGACCGCTTCGTCCGAGCTGTTCGTCGCCTTCCAGCCCAGGGCGTGGATCTTGGAAAGGTCGTAGCCGAATCGGGAGACGTCGCCCTTCCATCCGGCCTTGCCTCCGGTATATATCAGGCTGACGTCCTCGAGGCCCATTTCCTCTATCACTATCCGCGCTATGTCCCTGACCTTGGTCCGGCTCTCGGTTCCGATATTATAGACGGCGACGGGCTCTACGGCGAGGCGCCGTACATAGAGGATCGCAGCCACCAAGTCCTTTACGTAGAGGTATGGTTTTTCCTGGTTCCCGTCGCCCAGTACCCTCAGTTCTCCGGGCTCCGCCTTGAGTCGCCTGACGAAATCCAGGATTACCCCGTGCGTCGCCTTGTCCCCGACGACGTTGGGAAAGCGCAGGATTATCGCCTTCATCCCGTTCATGTGGGCATAGGCGCTGATGAAGCCCTCAGCCGCCAGCTTGGCCCCGCCATAGTACGAAATAGGGAGGTAAGGACCGGTGGATTCGGCTACGGCGACGCCGTCTTTATCGCCATAGATAGCCGAGGTCGAGCAGAAGACTATTTCCTTGCAGCCATGCTCGCGCATCGCCTCGAGCGTGCGGTAGGTTGTCAAGAACGTCTTTTCGAATTCGATTCCCGGATTCCTGGAGCTCCTCTCGATGTCCGAGTTGGCCGCCAGGTGATAGACGGTATCGAAAGGTCCGTGACGCCTGAAGACGGAGCCGACCGGATCTGCTTGGCTGAAGTCGCATTGCTCGAAGAGAGCCTTTCCGGAGTCCAGTTGCGGCCCGATGTTTTCGATCCGACCCAAGGACAGGTCGTCCGCCACGACGATGGACAGATCGTCTTCCTTTGCGAGCTCGGCTACCAAATTGGAGCCGATAAAGCCCGCCCCGCCGATGACGAGGCATTTTTTCATTTTTCCATCCTTATTCTCGATATAACATCGGCGCCTCGTGATCCATTCGATAGAGTCCATCTACGAGCGAAGCCGGGGCTATGCGGAATACTATGCTAATCAGGATCCCGAGGATCGAAAGCAGGGGATGGCGGAAATTGAAATTCTTCATCTTGCCATAAATGCCGTAATTCCAATTGCGCTTGTCGCGCTTCCTCGAATACTCGTCCAGGACGCGATATTTGATGAGGACCTTTTCCATGTTCGCGATGCCGACGCATTTTTTTATCGCTCGAAGCCAAAGCTCGTAGTCCTCGGCCCGCTCGCACTTCGGGTCGTATCCCCCGATTTTCTCCAAGACGGACTTTCGAAGCATGACCGTCGGCTGGGCCAGGGGATTTCGGATGAAGCTCATCCTTTCCAAGTCTTTCGCGTCCTTGCGATAGCGCCGGAAGGAGAGGTGGCGGAGCTCCCGCGAGACTATCTCGATATCCCCCCCGACGATGCCGATTTCGGGATGGTCGCCCAAGAATGCGACTTGGGCCTCCAGGCGGTCGGGAAGGCAGACGTCGTCTCCGTCCATCCTGGCTATCAATTCACCCCGCGCGAGGTCGAGAGCCGCGTTGATCGACCGCGGGAGACCGAGGGGCGGATCGTTATGGACGACTCTGTACTTCTCGCCGAGCGTCTCGCGATAGGAATCCAGGACTCGTATCGTCCCGGCATCCCTGCTGTCGTCCGCGATTATCAGCTCCCAATTCCCGTAGGTCTGGGCGACGATGCTCTCGATGGCCTCGGCGAGATAGCGCGGATCGTCGTTCCTCGTGGCGATTACCACGGATACCAAGGGGATCACGGACTCGCTCCCAGGCCGTCGATCAGGTCGCCATAGGCCTTGTAGACGGTCCGATAGTCGTATTCGTCCGCGAAGTCCATCGCAGCCTTGCCAAGGCGCTCGCAAGCCTCGGCATCCGCCAGCAAGCGGGCGATCGCGGCAGGGTAGTCGCTAAGACTGCCTTCGACGATGCAGTGCACACCATCCTGAACGGGATATCCGCGAAACGCGACGCTGGTACCCACTACGGGCTTGCCGCGCGACATGGCCTCGATAGTCTTGAGAGAGGAGCCTGTTCCTTCCACGAGCGGAATGACGACGATTTCGGCTATTGAGTAGGCGAGGTCCAGGACTTCCCCGTCGATATATCCGAGGCTCGCCAGATTGGGACCTTGCCGCTTTTCCATGCACCGCCCCGCGACCATGAAGAAGGGGCGTCCGAGCTTCGCCGTCGCGACCCAGGCCTCCTGCGGCGACTCCGCGATGGCCTCTATCGATCGCGCGGCCTCGACATTGGGTCGTATATTGCTTCCGACGAAGAGGCAGACGGGTCTCGCGGGGATTTCGATATGGAATTTATCGTGCAATATCGTTCTTGATCCTGCCGCCGTCAGCTCCGCGGCGGCTCGCCTGATCTCTATGCCGTGAGGTATGCAGACAGTCGGCGCGCCGTAGTCGAGAAAGGCCTTCCTATCCTCTTCGCAGACCGAGACGGCGCAATCGGCGCCTCGAAGCGCCTGCAGCTCCCTTTTCAGCACGGCCCGCCTCATGAAGCCTCCGCTTTGGGCATTCTCCGGGTCATGGGCTATCACGTCGTGATCCGTCACGATCACTTTTTTCCCTAATTTCCTGGCCTCTCTGATGACCCTGGCGGCGAAGAAGGTATATTCCACGAGCACGATGTCGGCCCATCGCACCGTTTCACGCAACAGCCCCGCGAACTCGGGATCGTGGGAGAAGCGCTTGTATTGTTGAAGGTGGAAAGTCCTGCCTCTGCTTCTCCCCAGCGAGACGGCCAGCAGCCAGAGCCTATAAGGAAGCGACAACAGGGCGCTTCGCTTTCGGGCCCGAGGGGTCGGCCAATAGCAAAGCCCCTCTACTCCGTCGAAGCTCCGACAGCTCGAGTCGATAGACAAGAGTCGAACTTCTTCGTACCTGCCCTTGAGGTATTTGGCGAGAAGCCCCACCCGGAGCGCGGAGCCCCTGACCATGCCGGAAGGGTCGCTCCAAGGATAGATTATCGCGATTCGCTTCATATCCTCGCTCACGTCTTTTCGGCTGGCGGGCAATAGATCATCTCGAAGGGCATCTTGCCGATCTCCAGGGCAGTGTCGGTAAACGAGCTCCAATAGCTGCCGATGAACCGCCTGCACGATGCGAGACAGTACAGGTCCACCATTGCGTGCTTTATCCCCTCGGGATCCTCGCGCGCATAGGATGCCTTGGGCTGCCTGACGATGCGTCCTGGGAATGCACTCTCCAGCTCGTCCTCCGCCTCGGCCGAGTCGCTTGCCACGAAGAATCGGACCGAGGGATCGGCCTCGCACACCGATCGCATGGACGCGATGTATCCTCGAGTCGGGCTGTATATCCAGGATGGCTTGGAATCCCCCCGCCTGATGTGCACCGCCACGATGTTACTCGATTTCAATTTATATTCTTCGACTTTTTCCCTGATTCCCGCGCTCGGCCTGAAGCCCTGATAATCCTCCGACCCGCGGAAGAAGCGCTCGTAGGTGTCGATATCCAGGTCATGCTCGGCGGCGAGCCCGATCAGGGCCTCGGGCTTGTCGGCGTAATGCGCCGATTCCGGTTGATTGATGAACCGAGTCCTCGAGATCGCGGCCCTGATCGAGCGCCGGATCCGGCTCGTCTTCCTGACGAAGCTCGACGGCGGCTTCAGGCCTTCCATTCGCTCTTTGATGGAAACGAGCCCGGGGATGGCTTCGAAAAGCTCTTCGAAGGGACAGTTCAATTCGAAATTGCGCTTCCAGACCATCCTTACGGGGACCGATGCCGCCCTTCCAAGCGCCAAGGCCGAATCGAGGGCCCGCATTCTGTTGCACAGTCCTGCCGTAGGAGTAATCGTGATCATTATTCCCTTTCTCCTGCGAGCAGGCGCTTCAAGAAACGATAGGCTTCCCTCGCGCCGGGAACTTTTCGTATGGCGTAATTGGCCAAGCCTCTGGCTACGATCAATGGATGTTTCCTTGGATGATACCGCGGCACCGGCTCCTCCAGGAAACCGCGCAGCCGGGGAAGGGCCTCGAGCCATTGACTTCTTCCCAGCTCGCAGGAAGCCCTGGCAGCGGCCCCTATTTCCCGCGCGCGGGAAAAATCGAGGGGAATCGGCCTTTCGGGGTCATAGAGAATCCCGCTCTTTCCGTTTTCAATATACTCGTTCATCGTGGGGCGCTCGGGAGCGACTACGCAGAGGCCCATGGCCATGGCCTCCAGGAAGGAAAGGCCGATCCCCTCGTATATGCGGGACGCGAAGTAGACATTGTATCGGGTAAGGTAACTTCGATATTCCTCCGAACCCTTGAACCAGCTCGAGACCTGGACCTTCCCGTTCGCCAGCTCCTCGTCGCCGATCGGCGGTCGTTGCGCCTCATGCTCCTCCGGAGTCCAATGTAGGTTGATCCGCGCGAATTCCGTTTCCCCCATGAGCCTCTTGACGAGGGGCCAATCGACGTAGGCATAACGCTGCCAGAAAAAGGCGCGCAAGTCGTCCCATGAATGATCGATCGGCGCGCCGGGGTCGGGGTAATAGCGAGCTCCCCAGACGTTCAGGCCGTAGGAAATCAGCAGCTTCTCGAGCGTCGAGGAGAAGCAGAAGACTTTGAATTGCCGGTACCGAGTCCAGTATGCCTGCTCGAAGGGCACATCGTCGTACATCGGGACCAAGACCACCCGGTCCGCCCCGAAAGCCTCCAATTCCCGAGGCGTATAGCGCGCCTGCCAGACGACGATCAGATCCCATTTCGTCTTGGGCACGTCGATCCAGACCCTCTCGTGAGGTATGACTGTCACGTCCCCGAAGAATTCCCGCAGAATCTCGATGAAGAAATCGGAGGATCGCGTCCTGTTGATATGGACGGACATCGCCAGGAAGGCCGTCTTCATTTTCGCCCCCTTGTGAGGCGAAAATGGGCCCTGTTCCCGAATTTCAGGCGCTCGAGGCTGAGGAATAGGCCGTAATGCCTTCGTAAGCGCCGAACGATGACTTTGCGTATCGCCGCGAGCAATCTGGAGAATGTCTTGCCGAACCCGAATTCCTCGGCTTCCTCGAGGAGGACATAGGGGTTCTCCTCCCGCGCTTGTCGCATCGAATCGACGAAGGCCAGGGCTTCGAGAAGTCCTTCCCGAGCCCATTCTTCCGTTCTTCCACTACAATCCTTTAAAAAACCGCGAAGTTGAAGAATGGCAATATACTCCAATTCGGCGGAATAGCGCGGATACTTCCGCGCATGATCCAGCAAAAGCCGGCATACCGGTAATACATCCAGATCGTGTATGCCGAAAGAAAAGCCCGAGGAGCTGTCCCCCCTCTTAATGTAGTCGTACAATATATCATCGATAACGGCGATACGAGGCTCGTTGGCGAACAGCCTCGGGATTTCCGCGAGATCTTCATGGAAAACGGACGGGAAACGGATACCACAGTGATCCAAGAAACTTCTTCGGTAAAGCTTGTTCCACGCCATTACATTGGCCTTCAGAAGGGCTTGCCGAGGGCCCATACCTGGCCTTATCCCCGGATCGATGATTCTCTTCGTGCCGCGATGTTCATCGATCATATAGGCGGAGAAACACACGATATCCGCTCCCGAGCCCTCTGCGGCTCGGAACGGGCTTTCGCAATATTCCCTCTCGACATAATCATCCGAATCGACGAAAGCGACAAACTCTCCTGTCGCAAAAGTCAACCCATAATTCCTCGCTTCTCCCGGGCCGCCGTGCGGCATGGTGAATGACCGAAAAAGATCCTTATGTTTTTTGGTATAGGAATCGACGGCCAATACCGAATCATCCTCGGTTCCTTCATCGACTACCACGATGGCTTCTATATCCTGGAGACTTTGTCGGGCAAGCGAATCGAAGCATCTTTCTAGATAAGGACCGGAATTATAAACCGGTATTATTACGGACACTTTGGGCATTATCTTTCCTTTCGAGGATCGACGATAAAGCCATTAGATCGAAGGCGAGAATAGGAGACTCTCTTGAGATGATCTTTATGTAATACATTATTCCTCTGGAACCAACAATGCCAACCATGTCCCATTCTAAAAACTCCATTCGAATTAATTAGT
>CAYNFM010000145.1:0-7132 GCA_964396415.1 uncultured Treponemataceae bacterium
CGATTAACTTACTTTATGCTTTCCGAAAACCCGTCGCGACGAGATAGGTCTCGAAGGACTCCGATCGGCAGGCCTCCGGCTTGAAGCCCCTGGCCAGAGCGAAGCGGCCGCGAAGGCGCTTGAGCAAGCCGGCCTCGGCTCCGCCCTGGAAGATCTTGGCGACGAGCGCGCCGCCGGGGGCGAGGGCCGCCTCGGCATAGGCTATCACGGCTTCGACGATGCTCTCGGAGGCCGACTGGTCGACGAGGCGGTTGCCCGTGGTCGCGGGCGCGGCATCCGACAGCACGAGGGCGTAGGGACCGGCGGCGAGGAGCCGCGAGCGCGTTTCGGCGTCGTAGAGGTCGCCGCGGACGAAGAGGAAGTTTTCGTAGGCCGGAGCCGCGGCCAGGTCCTGCAGGTCCACGGCCGCGAGGAAGCCCTTTCCCGCGAGGCGCCGGAGTATCCAGAGGCTCCACGATCCCGGAGCGGCGCCGATATCGAGTATCCGCGCGCCTTGTCTCACGAGGCCGAATTTCCTGTCGATCTCCATGAGCTTGTAGACCGAGCGCGCGGGGTAGCCTTCCTTCCTGGCCTTCGCCGCCCAAAAATCGGGTTTTTCGTAACTCGACAAAGATGCGCCTCCATGGCCCGCGACAGCCGATGATAGTATACTGTGGAACGAGGGGGAGATGATGGAGGGGCAGACCTTCGTCGAAGCCGAGATCTGGACCGTGGCTCAGACGGACCAGGGTAATGTCGTCCTCGTCAGGCCCAAAGAATCCGATCTCGCCGTGCCTATCTTCATCGGCCAGCTCGAAACCCAGTCCATACTGATAGGAATGGGCGGCATCGAGGTGCCCCGGCCCCTGACCCACGACCTCCTGCTCAGCCTGCTGTCGACGCTGAACGCCGAGATGACGAGGATCGAGATACACGACCTTCGCGAAGGGACCTTCTACGCGCGGATGCTGCTGCGCGTCGAGGGACGCGAGATCGTCGTGGACGCGAGGCCCTCGGACGCCATCGGCGTCGCGGTCCGGGCCCGCTGCCCAGTGTTCATCGCCGAGAGCGTCGTCGAGGAGGCCGGAATATCGGTCAATCTCGTCGCCGGACTCCATCTCGGAGAGGCCGAATCCCCATCACCGGAAGCCGCCGGCGCCATAGCGCCCGCCTCGAGCGAGGGAGAGGTGGCCAGGCTCCGCGCCGAGCTCGAAGCCGCCGTGGCCGACGAGAACTACGAGCGCGCGGCCGAGATCAGGGACAAGCTTCGCGAGCTCGAGGCCTAGGAAGCCCTTACTTCAGCAGCCTCGTCAATCTCGTCGCGAAGTCGGCCGGGTCGGCGAGCTTGGCCCCTTCGACGAGGAGGGCCTGTCCCAGCAGCACCTTGGCCAGGTCCTCCGCCTCCGCGGCGTCGGCCGCGGCGAGGCGCCTTACCAGCGGATGCTCGCCGTTGAGCTCGAGGATTGGCTTGACCTCGGGCATCTCGCTGCCGCCGAGCTGCTTCATGAGCTCGCGCAGCTGGAGGCTCGGATCGTCCGAATCGACGACGACGCAGGCGGGACTCTCCGAGAGGCGCTTGGACAGGCGCACGTCCTTGACCGCCTCGCCGAGGGCCTTCTTGGCCGCATCGATCGCCGCCGCGACGGGGCTGCCCGCCTCGGGCTTCGCCCCGTCCTTGGAACCGGAGCCCAGCTCGGACTCGCTGCCGGCGCGATTGACGCTCTTGAGCTCGAGGCCCTCGAAGGGCCCGAGGCCCGAGATGACGATCTCGTCTATCTCCTCGGAGCAGACGAGGACCTCGATGCCCTCCTTGCGGTACATCTCCAAGAGGGGCGACTTGCGGAGCCTGTCCTCCTCCCCTCCGGCGATGTAGTAGATGGCCTTCTGCCCCTCCTTCATCCGGGACTTGTAGTCCGCGAGGCTCGTCCAGCCCCCGGCGGCCGGGATCTCGGCGCTGCTCTTCCAGCGCACGAGCCCGAGCAGGGCTTCCCTATTCGCGAAGTCCGAGTACAGTCCCTCCTTGAGGGGGCGGTTGAACTCGGCTATGAATGCGGCGTATTTATCCGTATCGGTCTTGGCCAGGTCGGCGAGCTCCCCGAGGATCTTCTTGACGCTGGCTTGCCTGATGCTCGCCATGACCCGGTTTTGCTGGAGGATCTCGCGGCTCACGTTGAGGGGCAGGTCCTCCGAGTCGATGACGCCGCGGACGAAGCGCAGGTACACCGGCAAGAGCTCTTTCTCGTCGTCGGTTATGAAGACCCGCTTGACGTAGAGCTTGACCCCCGGGCGATAGTCCGCGCGGTAGAGGTCGAAGGGGGCCTTGGAGGGAATATAGAAGAGGGTCGTGTACTCGATCGTGCCCTCGGCCTTGGTATGGATCCAATGAAGGGGCGCGTCTTCGCCCTCCGCCCCGCCGAATTCCCCGAGCCCCGCGCCGGTGAGGGACTTGTAGAAGCCAACGTAATCCTCGTCCTTGAGCTCGGATTTCGGCCTCCGCCACAAGGCGGAGGCCGAATTGACGACCTCCTCCTTGCGCTCGACCCCGTCCTTCTTGCCCTTGTCGTCGTACTTGGGCTCCTCGGAAACCAGGGCGATGGGATAGGCTATGTGGTTCGAGTATTTCTTGAGCACCGTCTCGACGCTCCAGCGGCTCAGGTACTCCTCGCCCTCGCCGTTGAGGTGGATGCGCACTTCGGTTCCTTGGCCGACCCTCTCGGAGGGCTCGATCGAGTACTCGCCCTTGCCCTCGCTCGTCCAGGTGAAGGCGGCCTCCGTCCCGGCCCTGCGGCTCGTCACCTCGATCTTGTCCGCGACCATGAAGGCCGAATAGAAGCCCACTCCGAACTGGCCGATGAGGTTCGAGTCCTTTTTCGCGTCCTTGGGGAGGCTATCGAGGAATCGCCGGGTGCCGGATCTCGCTATGGTGCCCAGGTTCTCCTCGAGCTCCTTCTCGTCCATCCCGATGCCGTCGTCGTCGACGACTATGGTCTTGTCCTCTTTATCGATGATCACCTTTATCGAAGGCTCGAAGGCGATGGACTTGAAGGCCTCGTCGGAGACGCTGAGGTAGCGCAGCTTGTCTATGGCGTCGGAGGCGTTGGAGACCAGCTCTCGGAGGAAAATCTCCTTATGCGAATAGAGGGAGTGGATGATGAGGTCGAGGAGGCGCGAGACCTCCGTCTTGAAATGATGTTGGGGCATGTCGAAACTCCAGATGTCCTCAGGATATGATTGTAAGCCATAAGATAGCCAATCGCCCGCGCTCGAGGCAATACCGCTACGGGGCCGGAAAACTGTAAGTCCGCCATTGCTCGGCGATGCCGGCGAATCCGAGCTCCGCGATCTTGGGTTGGAAGTCGGCTATGGCGTCGCCGTAATGCATCAGGCGCATCTTGGCGCGAATCGCGGGAGGAAGGCCGGCCAGCTCGTCCAGCGAGGCGTGGACCCCGCCCGCGAACAGCTGGCAGTCGTGGAAAATGGCCTCGAAGCCGTATTCGGCGTCGAGGGCGAGCAGCATCTCGGGATCGTAGCGGGTATCCCCGGTGAAGAGGATCCGCCTGTCCAAGATGAGCCCGTAGCTCAAGAAGGACGAACGCCAGTCGGGACTCGAGTCGGGGATGTGCATGCTTCGGAAAAGGCGTATGCCGATATCGCCGACGCGAGCCTCGCAGAGCTCTCGATCCCCGCCGCGAACCGGGCTGGGGACGATGACGTCCCAAAAGTCCTCGAACTCGAGGTAGGCACCGTCATGCTCCTCGTTGAACGAGGCCCCGCCGCGCAGGCTCATCGACCACAGCGCCTTGCGAAGCTTGTCGGTGACGATCATGGTAGTCTTGCGCCGCGGTCCGTAGCGGTTGACCAGCATGACTTCCTCGAGCCCGCCTATATGGTCGGCGTGCGTGTGCGTGATGAGGTAGTTGTCTATCTTCGCGACGGAGAGGCCCATGAGGGCGAGGGCCTCGGGAGTCCTCGTGCCGCAATCGACGAGGACGTGGGAGTCTCCCTTTACGACGAGGATATTGTTCTGGAAGAATCTTTTCGAGAAGGCGCTACCTACGCCGATGAAGGTGAGGTCGAGGCCGCCCTCGTTGGCGAGGGCCAAGACCGTCTTCTCCCCGACGCCCCGGTCTGTGCTCATTCATTCCAGTATAGCACGAGCCCTCCGCGCGATTCAAAGCTCGGCGCGAAAGATCGGCTCCGCCGCCCGGCGGAGTCCGCGCGCCTTTGACATCGGGATGTCAATAATGGTACTATGCCGAAAAGGCGGTGTCTTCCGATCGAGGGCCAAGGAGACCGTAAAATGGAAAACGCCCTTCACGTCCGCGTTTCCGCCCGCATTGCGGCCGCCTTCGCGCTCATCCTGGCTTTCCTGTCCCGGGTCAAAGCGGCCGGGCGTCAAAAGCTAACGATCATGCTCATCCCCCATACCGAGAGAAAGGTTCTCAATGTCCAGTTGAGCTTCTTCGCCTTCGGAGGCATTATCCTGGCGGCAGGCCTAGTCTTCCTCGGCTTCCTATTCTCGGCTGCCCGATTTTCCGACACGGTCAACAAGCTGGAGTCCCGCTCGAGCGACCTCGCCTCGACGCAGGCGCGCCTCGACGCCATTCGAGATCAGACGAGCCAGCTCGTCACGGCCGCGAAGCGCTTCGAGAGCGCCCTATCGGGTACATTGGGCCGCATCGAGGCGAAGAGCGCCGGATCCGACCCGCAGCCGCGGCCGGGAGACCCGGCTTCCCTCTCCCAATCCATCCTGGGCGGCGCAGGCTCGGCCCGCGAGATCGAGGAGCTTCAGGACGTCACGAACAGCCTCGAGAATTCTGTCGATCCCCTCAAGGATCTGGGTTCTCTCCTTCAGGACCAAAGCGCCATCCTCACCGAAATACCGAATATCTGGCCGGTCAAGGGATCGAGCCATATCTCGATGTACTATGGCCAGAACGAGAACCCCTTCACGGGGCAGTGGTATATCCATTCGGGCGTGGATATCTCGACCTATCGTACCGGCGATCCCGTCGTGTCCACGGCCGACGGCCGCGTCGCGACGATCGGCTACGATCCGAACCTCGGCAACTACATCGTCGTCCAGCACGATCACGGCTTCCTGACGGGGTATGGCCACCTCATGGCTTTCAGGGTCGCCATCGGCCAGAAGGTCAAGCAGGGCCAGGTGATCGGCCTGCTCGGCAATACGGGCCTCACCACCGGTCCCTGCCTCCATTACGAAGTGCATCTCGGAACGGGCGTCATAGACCCGCTCAAGTTCCTCAACATCAGGGCCGCCGCGACGGCGACGGAATAGACCGAAGGCGGCCGGAGAGGTCCATGGCAGATCCGAGAGATACTCTCGTCAATTCGATAATCGGGGCGGGCTCCGCCATCGACGGGGACATAGACGTCGATGGCCTCCTGCGCGTGGACGGCGACTTGCGCGGGACCCTTCGCGTGACGGGCAAGCTCGTGATAGGGTCGGAGGGCAGGGTCGAGGCGCCCATCCGCGCCAAATCCGCCATCATCGGGGGCTTGGTGAAGGGCGACGTCTACGTCTCCGAGCGCCTGCGCATACTCGAGGGCGGAGTGGTGATAGGCAACGTCTTCGCGCCGCGATTCGAGGCCGAGGAAGGCACGGTCGTTCATGGCGACGTGGCCGTGACCGGCAGGCTCGAGGGCGCCGACGAGGAATTGGCGGCCTTCGTCAAGATCCACGGCGACGCGCGGCGCTTTCTCGGCCGCTTCCGCGGCGATTGCTTCGCCGAGCCCCTCCCCCGGCCCGATCGGCAGCGCCAAGGATCCGGGGACTGATCTCCATGGCCGGCGCCGATTTCCCCGAAGGCATTACACCGTTCGGACCCTCCTACGTCCCGAGGCGCAAGGAGAATGAAAAGAAGGTCGGGAGGGGCAAGGGGCTCTTCCGTACCATCCTCGGGAAGGCCGTCGACGAGGCCAGGGAGGGCGAGGCTTCCCCCGGCGCCGAGGACTTCTCCAAGGCGGGCCTCGAGGCCCTCCTGGACGAGGTGCACGAGACCGGGGACAGGCTCAAGGGAAACCCTAGCGTCGACCTGGTCCAGGACTACAAGAAGGCGGTGCGCGACTTCGTCCATTTCGTGGTCGAGCGCTCCTTCGCCGTCGAGCAGAAGACTTCGGGGCGCAACATACTCAAGCGCAACGCCTACTTCCGGGTCTCCGTGATCGACGCGTCGCTGGAGAAGCTGGCCGCGGAGATACTCCGCAACCAGCGCGACAATCTCGAGATACTGCGTCGGGTCGACGAGATAAACGGAATGCTCGTCGACCTGCTGAGCTAAGGAGTCTTACATGAGCGATTATCGCGACGACAATAGCATCCAGACCGAGGAGGAGCTCGGAAGGCTCGAGGACTCTCGCGAGCGCGAGGACGAGCGTCCCCGCGGCAGGGCGGCCGATCCCAGGGACCTGCCGCGGCCCTTGTTCAGGATCAAGGCCTTGCATTCCAACGAGACCTTCTACGCCTATTTCCCCCAATCTCCGAAGGCTCAAGCCTCGTCGACCCGGCAAAGCCCGGTCGAGGCCCCGGCGGCCGACGGGCTTCCCGAGCCCGAAGGGGCCCCGGCCGCGGTGGAAGGCGGCGCGCCCGTGCTTCCCGAGGCTTATCTCGACGCCGAGGCGGACGACGCGGCCGCCGTCGAGGCCGCGCTTGGGCTGATCGAGAGGCGCGCGATGGTCGTCGTGCCTACCCGCTACGGCCGGGACGTCTGCGAAATGCAAGGCGTCCTGAAGGAGCCCGGGCCGATAGGCAAGGACGAGATCGTGCCCATCGAGCGGATAGCCACGGAGGATGACCTGCGCAAGGTCGAGGCCAACCGCGAGCGCGAGAAGAAGGCCTTCGAGGCCTGCCGGCAGAAGATCGCCTCGCGCAACCTCCCCATGAAGCTCGTCTCGGCCCATTACCTCCTCGAGGAGCCGAAGGTGCTCTTCTATTTCTCGGCGGAGTCGCGGGTGGACTTCCGCGAGCTCGTCAAGGACCTCGTCGCGGTATTCAAGATCCGCATAGAGCTGCGCCAGATCGGCGTCAGGGACGAGGCGCGAGTCACGGGAGGCTGCGGCGTCTGCGGCCGCGTCCTATGCTGCCACGGCGTGACCGACAAGCTCGTGCCCGTGTCCATCAAGATGGCCAAGG
>CAYNFM010000146.1:0-7117 GCA_964396415.1 uncultured Treponemataceae bacterium
GATTGAGGGCGCAGAAGAGGAGGGTGATCTTCTCCCAGGTCCAGTACTTGCCCGAGAGGATGATCGCGCTCATCAATATGAGGACGCCCGCTACGGTGATAGCCCGAGGTATCCCGAAAATGCTCAAGGCCGAGGTCATGCCGCTGAACTCTGTGATCTGGGTCAGCCAATCCGTCATGACGAGGTCGAGGAGGGAGAACCAGCCCCAGAAGACGCCGAAGGAGCTGAAGATCGCCTCGGCGTGGCCGTGCTTGGTTACGGCTCCGAGCCGGGCGGTCATCTCCTGGACGAAATACGCCACGGGAAGGAGGAGGACTAGGAACCAGTTGAGGTTGTTGCCGAACTGGGCTCCGGTCGCGGCGTAGGTCGTGATGCCGCCCGCGTCGTTGTCCGCGATCATGACGATGAGCCCGGGGCCGGCCAGGACGAGGAAGAGCTTTACCGCCTTCTTCCAGCGCTCTGCCGTAAAGACGAGTCGCGTGAGGAGAGTCATTCGAGTGCCTCCATCGAGGGTAGTGTCGGCGAAGGCGGATGGGGATTCCGAGGAACCTTTCCCCTCAAGCCGACCCGTGGAGGCTGAAGACGCTACGGGCGGGTTTGCACGGTCGGGACGAAAGGAGGCTCGGTACGCTCATCCGCGCATCGACGCGGTGATTCACCGGGATCGTCTGTCAAGCTTGCAAGGTCGCTACTTGATGGATCCAAGGGAAACCTCCTATCGGAACTGGAATGAAGCGCCGCGCGGACGCTCCCGGAACGGACATCCTCGTAGGACAGACCCGCGACCTTCGCGGAATCTAGCACTTTTCGGAAATAGTGGGAAGAGGTAAACGACATGCACGACATTTCGTCATGGGGACTTCGATACGCGCCCAGGCTGGGAACTTGGGGTCAGCGTAGAAATTAGCGCTATTTCCCCTGTGCCGATTTTTGCAAGGCAACGAAGGCTTCCGTTCCCTGCAGCTCTTCGTTTCCCGATACGGCATAATCGAATGCGGTCTTGCCCATATGGTCTTTCGCGGCTCCATCGGCGCCGGCGTTCAGAAGGGCGCTGATCACCGCCGGATCCGGATTATCCGACGCGGCGTACATCAACGCCGTTTTCCCGTCGCGATCCCGGGCATTTACCTGCGATCCCGCTTGGAGAAGGGCGACGAGCGCGCCGAGGGACGGATTGGAATCGGCTGCGTCCATGAGCGGCGTCCTGCCATGGTCATCCCGGTCGGTGACAGCCGCCCCGGCTTTCAAGAGCGTGGCGATCACGTCGATATTCGAATTGAGTTTCGCCGCGACCAGCAATGGGGTTTGTCTCTGATTGTCCCTATCGGAAAGCGATGCCCCGGCCCGCAGAAGCCTGGTGATTATCTCGGGGTTCTTATTGTACATCGCGGCCTCATGGAGCGGCATCCAGCCGGTATTGTTTTTCGCGGTAACCGAGGCGCCGGCTTTGACGAGGGCGGTGATCGCGTCCGGATCGCGATTGTATTCCGCCGCTATCAGCAAGGCCGTCATGCCGTATTTGTCTGTTTCGTTCGCCGATGCGCCAGCCTGAAGCGCCTGGGATATTTCGCCCGCTGTCCCGGATTGGCAGAGATCGAGGAATTTCGTCTGCGCCGAGATCGGAATGATGCCGATCAAGCCCATAATGGTAAGAAGAGCCGAGCCTTTCGTCATGCGTTTAACCTCTCCAGGAAATAGTATCGATCACTACCATTAGGGGCATCTTATATCGCGAAACCCACATTGAACGAGATATAGTGATTGATGCTCGTCTGGCCCGCTACCAAGTTGTCATTGGCGATGTACTCGAAAGTATAGCTCAGGCTTGCCGTAAGCGTACCTATATTCTCTATGCGTCGGGTAAAGTCGATATCGAAACCGGCCTGAGCGCTTATTTGAAGCACCGATTGGGTAAGAAAGCGGAGGTATAGGGGCCACGTACCGGTCTCGTAAGGAATCGAGAAAATCCAAGCCCCGCCATTGGTGGAACTGTTGAACCTGCCCGGATCCCCGAGGTCGCCGGAAGCGTCGCCGCTCGCGCTCGTGGAGGAACTGTAATCGTTCACGCCTGAAGAGGCGTTGCCGTGCCGAATAACGCGAAAGATGCCGGAGATCTGGGCGCCGTCTATGGTCCTGCTTTTGGCCTGCAGCGTGATCCTATCGGAGTCGGGGTCGAGGTCGGGACCGATATTCTGGCCGGCGTTCGTATAAGCGTTCGCTCCGTAGTAGGTATTACCCGAGGCGTCCGAGCCGGTCAGGTTATACTCATACGTATACATGTAGGGGAGGACCGCCGTGTAATCCAGGGAGAGGCGCTGCAATAGAGGCGACTGGGGCGCCCAGGAAAGGGAGGCTTGGGCGGCGAGCTTCCATTTGGTGTCCCAATTGCCGTGAAGCACGCCCGAAAAATCGATGTCGTCTACGAAACCTACCAGATCGAGCTTCATCGATTCGGGCAGGTAGGCGCTTGCCGAGACTCCCGCGTGGGCTTTGTCGACGTAATTCGAAAATGAATGGCTTATGAAATATTCCGACAAGGGAATGAAGTAGAGAGGCTCGATTCTGTCCGTCCATACTATGGATTCGAAGATACCGAGCTCTAGCCAGCTATTGGGCGCGTAGTTCAGCCCATGGATCATGAGATACTTCCCGCTATCGAGACCGATGAGCTGGCCTTCGGGGTCGGTGAGGCCCGTGGAATCGGGCCAACCCTGCTGGAGCATGAAGAAGCCGAAGTCGGTCGTGAGCGCGGGCGTTCGCCAGGAGAAGGCGAGCTGCCCCGATTCGGGCGATTGGGGACCTATGACGATTCCGTCGTCGTAGATCGGGCCCCACGAGCCTCGCATGAAGCCGGCCTGGATGCCGAGATTCTCGTTCCCGTAGCTCGCGTCGCTTACGAGGTCCTGGCACACCTCGGAGGAGGTTCCCAACGAAGAACCGGTGCCGTAGAGGAGATCGCGGTCGTAGGCCATGCCGTAAGGAGTGAGCAACGACGTGTTGTCGCCCTTTGTGAGCCATATATCCATGCGGGCCGAAATGCCGAGATGATCTCCGATAAGCGCGTTGACCGATGCCCCGGGGGCCGCCATTATCGCGGACTTCGTCCCCGACGCGGAGAAGACGCCGTCCGCTCGGACGTCGACGCGCGGGTGGATGGCGTGGTCCCCGAGGATATCGAGGTAGCGCCTCGCTTCCGAAGCATCGGCCGCGTCGCCCGAGGCGACGACCTCATTTAAAAGGCCGATGGCCATCGTCATCGTATAGGGACGGAGGCGCGGAAGATTCTTGAGGAGGCCCTTCGTGGCCCATGCATCGATGTCCGCGTAGATGGGGTCGTTGGGATCGGCCATGGTAGTCTGGGCCGAGAGGTGAAGAAGAGAGAAAGCAGCGAGAATCGCAATGGCGAGCGAGCGTACTTGTCTCGAAAGAATCTCACCCATGGCAATACAGTATTTGATTTCGCTATTAATTTCTATAGAGATAAGCGTAGAACTCGGGCAAAATTGTCCGAGAAGACATGCTAGGGCTCCGATAGCGACGGAGCAAAGCGCGCCAAACAACCGTCTTCCGCGTAGTGGGCACTGATGCCGAGATCCCGTTCGTAGGTTTGGGGAGGGTTCAGACCAAGCGAACCCTTCTGAGACAGCCTTGACGTAGTAGCTGGCTCGCACAAGAATATAGGTAGCAGTTTGTTCAAGCAGCAAGGGTATCAATGTAATCAGGGAAGCAGGATTGTTGAAGATTTCAGATCAGCGGCATGAGTCCGTAGATATGATCCGTAGTAGCTGCGAAATGTAAAACAGTAATACTTCCTAAGCTCGAGGAGGAAGTCATGCATTGTAGATATTGCGGACGGGAGATATTTCCCGATGAGATAAAATGCTCGAACTGTGGAGCGCCAATCGCTAATGAAGGCCCCGGTTTCAGGAAAGATAATATAGAGCCAAATAAAAGGAAAACGCTCATCATGCTCCTTGAAATATTATCTATTGTTTATGTTCTATGTTTTATTTTGATGCAAGCGCAGATGGGGGTTTATACGTATTCCCATTGGTGGGGATCGCCACACGCTCCTACCATAGATTTTACCATCAAAATAAATATTCTTTATGCAATAAATACCATCCTGCTGATTCTATGCATTATCGGCCTATTCAGGAGGATGTTATTGAGTTGGTGGTATTTCCTGATGTCAAGCATTTTCAGTTTTGGCTGGCAGATTTACATACTATTAAACAAGAATATCGTCATGTTCCTTGGCGGAGGCCTGCTTTACCCTATGATGGTTCTTGAAATTTGCATAGGCATTCTTCTACTGATAGATTGCCCGATATTCATTGAAAAAAGAAAATCGGCGAGAAAATAATCGGAACGGACTATCTCGAGAAATCCACTTTTTGTCCCGGCAAGTTATTTTGCCTGCGGCGTTTTATCCTCGATAAGGCGATTTAGAAACCTCACGTCATTTTCCAGCTTATTGATTCTTCCATCCTTATCTTGACTGGTTTCATAGATCGCATTTATTTTAGCTTCGAGTAGTTTCATGCGCTCTTCAAGCGCATTGTCGGATTTGTCTTTTTTCTTCCCCGAGTTACCCGCGATCGACGCGAAGAGCGTCATAAGAACAAGGCCCCCGACGATAACTAAAGTTATACCCATTACCCGCCTCCGAGCTCGGAAATATAATCCTATCCGCTACGATCTGGTAAAACCGTTAGATGGGTTTATCGCTATCTCTGATAAAACCAGCATAATCCATATCGTCCTTTTGGAAATGATTCTCTAGCCATTTTTTTAGATAGGCGATAGTTGGAATAGTAGCGGCATTGTCGCTCGACGACCATGACGTCCTTAGTGATTGTATTCCTCTGATATAGGCTTCATGTCCTTCTTCATGTTCTTTGGCTTTTCCATATCCATATTCTTGGAATAGGATCTCTTCCTGCGAAAAATGATAAATCGAATATTGTTCTAACTCGTTCAAGAGATTTCCGGTTATTAAGCCTTCTTGCCCACCTGTAATGCTCTCCGCTATGTCATTAATCAAGCTGATCAATTTTTTATGTTGCGTATCGATGGATGCGATCCCCACTGAATACCCATCTTTCCAATCAAAGAAGGCCATGGCGTGCCTCGCTGACGAGACATTTATCCTACCCATATGTCCTAGGTCGAATTCCGGAAATCTTTATCCTTGCCCGCGATTGCCGTTTTTGCTCAAAAAACGATTTGATTTCATCGAGCGCGAAGGGGGCTTGGCCGACTGTCTTTGCCCCTGTCCCCCTTTGGGCTCCCACGCCCCGGACTTTTTGAGCCGATTCAATGCTTTCCGGGAAAATTTCTATGTATTGGTCCTTTATAGATTTCGCTCCCTTTACAAGGTAGCTATACTGCTTTTTCAGGTTCGCGTTGGTGCTTTTCTTGACTGCGTCAAACTCGAATTGCTTCTTCGATAAATCCGCTATGGTGGCATTTGCCCTTCTTTTATTGGCTCTCGTTTTCTTGACTTTCACCTCGGGTTTCAGAGCCCCGACCTCGGGCTTTCCCGGCGCGGCTTTAAGCGCCGGCTTGGCGACCTTCGCTTTGGGCTTGGCGGGACTATCGGCTTTAGGCGTCTTGGCGGGGTTCTTCCCATCCGGCATTACTATTCTCCTCCTTATGCTATAGGACTTTATGGAAATCTAACATGATATTTATTTTATGTAAAGATAAATGCCTTGGAACGACGAGGAGTTTGACAGCTATGATAAGGCGGAATTACTATTTCCCCTTCATGGCGTGGTGACCCCCCGTAACCTACACCTCACGTCCTTTCCGTCCGTCTCCCTTTCCCGATCGTGTTCAGGACGATAACGCCGGCGATAGTGATCGCCCCGCCCGCCAATGCCACCATCGTCGGCATCTCGCCCAACAATAGCAATGCGATCGCCAGCGAAAGGACGGGTTGAAGATTGAGACTGCTCGTGACTCGCGACACGTTTACCTTGGAGAGCGCATAGGCCCACAGCACGTAGCCGGTGGCCGCCGGGAATATTCCGAGGTAGACGGCCGCTAGAGTCGCGTTAAGCGACGCCGTGTGCACCTGGCGAGCCAGCCCAGGGAGGAAAACCAGCATGCAAAACGTGCCTGCCCAGATAGTATAGGTCGTGAGTTGAAGGCCCGAGAAGCGAGAGTAAAATGGCTTTTGGAGAACGAAATAAATACTCTCGCCGATCGCGGCGCACACGATGAACAGCGCCGCGGGTTCTAATTTAAAACCCGCCCCCGAGCCGAGAGACGTCAGGGCCACTCCGCAGAAGGAGATAAGCACCCCCATCCAGCCCAGGAAAGTCAGTCGCTCTTTCAGGAAGACAAAGGCTATGAGCGTGGAGAATACCGGGACGGAAGAGATGATGAAACTCGCCGATCCGGCCGGAACGACGACCTCTCCCGCATTGAGGCCCACATGGTAGATGAAGAAACCGAGAAAGCCCAGCAGGAGCATCATCGGAAGGTCCCGGATACGGGGAAGAGGCTGGCGGGTGATCAGAGAATAGACGAAAAGCGCGACCGAGGCTATGGAGAACCTAAATAGGGCGAGCTCGCCGGGACCGAAGCTTTTCAGGCCCACCCGAATGGCCGCGAATGCCGAGGACCAAAGGATGAGAGAAACGACGATGGCGATGACGACCCTCATAGAGTCCCTTGATCCCATCCTTCTCTGCGATTCGCCAGAGGACTCGTGACTCGTTCCGGTCATGGGAGGAATTGTAGCAGAGGATGAGGGGGGTGGAAATTGGTAAGAAGAGAGGATTGTCGGGTATAAGGAACCGCGGTCTACCGGAGGCTTTCGAAGGCGGCATTCAACAAGGCGCACGACCCGCTCGAGGTTTAAGTATCGCAGCTTGGGGGCGAGTAGGCGATCGGGATCGGCGCGGAAACCATTCAACCGCGCGGGACGGCGCGCGGGTCGGCGGAGCGGTGGGCCGGCGGCCGGCCCGCTGCCTGTCGGCTACCGCTACCGTCCGCCGCGATTATTTGGGCTCTCCATATCGATCATGTAGCTCCAGGTTCAGAGCGAGGACGTTCACGAGCTTCTCGCCCGCGAGGCCCCCGAGGGGCGCCTTCTCGTTCTTCG
>CAYNFM010000147.1:0-2420 GCA_964396415.1 uncultured Treponemataceae bacterium
GAGAGACAGGCCTGGAGGGCGATCTTGCAGTCGGTATCCCAGTCGCCGCGGAGTATCGAGGCGAAAGCCAGGTCGTCGACGTAGCCGACCAGGTCCAGCTTCATCGAGTGGGGCAGGTAGGCGGTCGCCGACAATCCCGCGAAGGCGTTGTCGGCGTAGCCCGCGAGGGATTGGGAAAAGAAGTACTCCGAGAGAGGTATGAAGTAGAGGGGCTCGATCCGATCCACCCAAACCATGGACTCGAAGGCGCCGATCTCCAGCCAGCTCGTCGGCGAATAATCGAGGCCATGGATCATGAGGTATTTCTGGCTATTGAAGCCGACGGAGTTGCCGTTGTCGTCCAGAATGCCGGAGGAGGTCGACCAGCCCTGCTGGAGCATGAAGAAGCCGAAATCGGCCGTGAGCCTCGGCGTCCGCCAGGAGAAGGTAAGTTGCCCTGACTCGGGCGATTGGGGGCCGACGACGACGCCGTCGTCATAGACCGGGCCCCAGGAGCCGCGCATGAAGCCGGCTTGAATGCCGAGGCTCGCGTCTCCGTAGGTCGCGTCGCTCACCAGATCCTGGCACACGTCGTTTCGGCTGCCCAGGCTGGAGCCGGAACCATAGAGAAGGTCGCGGTCGTATCCCGTCCCATAGGGAACGAGGGAGGAAACCTGGTCGCCGTAGGTGTCCCAGACGCTCCAACGGCCGGATATCCCCAAATGGTCGCCGAAGAGGGCGTTGATCGTCGCTCCCGGCGCGGCCAGCACGGCGTCCTTCCTGCCCGAGGAGGAGAGGGCGGCATCGGCGCGCGCGTCGACGCGGGGATGGACGGCGTGGTCGCCGAGGATATCTATATAACGCTGCGCCTCGGCGACGTCCTCGGGACTTCCGGTAACGACGACGTCCTTGAGAAGGCCGAGGAGCATCGTCATGGTATAGGGGCGAAGGCGCGGGAGGTTCTTGAGGAGACCTTTGGTCGCCCAGGCATCGACGTCGGCATAGACGGGATCATTGGGGTCTGCTATTATCGTTTGCGCCGTCATGGGGCGCAGCGCGAGTCCGAATATCGCGAGGGCAAGCATGGCGCTGGGGCCTAGGGATCGAGCTTTCATCGCCCGAGGATACCCCAGACTGGAAAGCTTGTGAACCATTGTATTCGCGGGTTTCGCATGCTAAATTGTTCAATAATTGAACGAAAAAAGCCTTCGCTTGGGTGGGAGCGTGTTTCGGCCGCGTCTCCCGAGCCGGCGGTCATGTCGGGCGCGCATCGCTTCCTTCATTATAATAAGGCGGCGTCGGTAGCGTGCGCCCCGATGGCTTCGAAGGAGAAAAAACATGAAAGGCATAATCCTGGCGGGGGGCACGGCTACGCGGCTCTTTCCCGCCACGCGGGCGGTATCCAAGCAGATGCTGCCCGTATACGACAAGCCGATGATCTACTATCCCCTCTCCACCCTCATGTTGGCGGGGATCCGGGAGATCCTCGTCATATCGACTCCGAAGGACATCGACGGCTTCATGGAACTCCTGGGCGACGGCGCCCGCCTGGGCATGCGCTACTCCTACGCGGTACAGGACCAGCCGAGGGGCCTCGCCGACGCCTTCATCGTAGGGGAGAACTTCATCGGAGGCGACAGGGTGGCCCTGGTCCTGGGCGACAATGTCTTCTACGGACAGAGCTTCTCGGCCACCCTCGAGCGGGCGGCGGCCCGCGTTTCGGGCGCGACGATCTTCGGCTATTACGTATCCGATCCGAACGCCTACGGCGTAGTCGAGTTCGACTCGAGCGGCAAGGCCATCTCGATCGAGGAGAAGCCCAAGGCGCCTAAGTCCAACTACGCGGTGCCGGGGCTCTATTTCTACGACAATCAGGTAGTCGATATCGCCAAGAGCATCGTGCCCTCGGCCAGGGGCGAGATCGAGATCACCTCGGTCAACAACGCCTACCTCGCCATGGGATGCCTGCACGTCGAGGTCCTGGGCAGGGGCTTCGCCTGGCTCGATACGGGGAATCCTGAGGATCTCCACGAGGCGAGCGCCTTTATCAAGACTATCCAGAAGCGGCAAGGGCTCTACGTGGCCTGCATCGAGGAGATAGCCTATCATCAGGGTTGGCTGGATCGAGCCGGCCTCCTCGCCGCCGCCGCCGGCATGAAGAAGACGGAGTACGGCGACTACCTGGCCGGCCTGGCTGGATAGGGACGGCGAGCGATAGCAAGATAGTCACGCTGGATACCGACATCAAAGGGAACGAGGAGCTGAAACTTCACATCGCGAAGCACGGCAGGGTCCTATGGCAAAGGCCGGGCGCGGTTTCCGGTAAGTATCGGGAGAAGCAGGCGAGACCATGAGATTGACCGAAGCGGAAATCTCCATAATAAAGCGCGCGATCGAGGGTCGGTTCGGGTCGGTCCGGCGCATATTCCTCTTCGGGTCGC
>CAYNFM010000147.1:2520-5132 GCA_964396415.1 uncultured Treponemataceae bacterium
GGTCGCGGGTCGACGATGAAAAGCGGGGAGGAGATATCGATCTCCTGGTGGAAACGCTCGAGGCGGGAAGGATCGCCATCCTTCACCAGGCCGAAGCGGTGAGCGATATCCAATTCGCCCGGGGCGACCGAAAGATCGACCTGATTCTTGCCCATCCCGAAGGCAGCGAAGAGGATTTGCTGGACATACGCCCCGTCGTCCGGATATCGCGCGCTACAGGGATAGCGTTGTGAACGACCTCTGACCGCAGCGCATGAGTATCCGGGCAGCGTCGAACAAACAGTCACTGCGCTGAACCTGTTGTTAGAAATGCTGCCGGTTATGCGGCGAATGTACGAGCGTGTTCGAGCGAGCCTTAGCCCCAAGGCTGTCCTGAAGCGATATTTCGAACTATGCCTATCCGGAAAATACTCGAGCAAGGGGCCTTCGCGGCCTTCTTGGTCCGCCATCCTCGCACGGCGGCACGATACCTTCGCAGCAATGGTGTCATCCGGAGCTATCTTTCGTCCGCCGCGGAGAGGAAGCTGCATCTCGGCGCGGGTCCGGTCCTGCTCGACGGCTGGCTGAACAGCGACAAGTATCCGGCATCGGGTCGAATCGCCTATGTCGATACTACGAAGCGCTTCCCCTTCGCGAGCGACACTTTCAAGTACGTTTTTTCCGAGCACATGATCGAGCACATGTCATGGCAGGCAGGCGCTCGGATGCTCAAGGAATGCCATCGCGTCCTGGTACCCGGAGGCATCGTCCGCATCGCCACTCCCGATCTGGGGAAAATCATAGGGCTTTACGGCCATTCCGGGGATCCGGAGGGCCAACGATATATCGCGCTCATGACCGATACGTTCCTAAAAGGGATCGGCGGATATAAGGCGTCTTTCGTAATCAACAACGCCTTCCGAAACTGGGGCCACCAATTTCTCTACGACCGGGACCTTCTCGGTCTCGCCTTGCGCCGGGCGGGCTTCGAGAAAATCCGGTTTTTCACGATGGGCGATTCAGACGAAGCGGCCTTGAAGCGCATCGAGTCGCGCCTTCAGGGGGAAAACGCGGAGATCTCCGCATTCGAGACGATCGTCGCGGAGGGCATAAAAAAGGCCCCTTGACGAGCATAATGAGGCGCGTCCCGACCGTCTCGCGCAGTCGGGAGAATTTCATGACACAGGACATTCGCTGGATCCAGCGACTTTCCAATCTGCAGAACGCGCTTAAAAATTTGGGCATTGCTTTGGCAATTAAAAACCCCGATGTGGCGCAAAGAGCGGAAATGATCCGGTTCTTCGGGATGTGCTTCGAACTCTCGTGGAACGCGATCAAAGACTATCTGGAGGCACAGGGCTTCGGGGACCTGAAGTCGCCGCGCGCGAGTTTGAAAAAGGCCTTTCAGATAGGGCTTATAGGTGAAGGGGCAGTCTAGCTCAAGGGACTCGAGGACCGGAATTTGACTTCCCATATGTACAACGAACGGGTCGCCCAGGAAATCGAAAACCTGATCAGGGACCTGTATGCGCCCCTGATCCATTCGCTCGAAAGAAGCCTGGCCGAGCTGAGCCATGAGGAAAAGTGAATTCTCGCGATCAAGTGTGGGGGGTGGGGTGCGTCTGACTCCGGATGAAGTCGCCGTAATCAAGGAAGCGATTCGACGGCGCTTTCGCGGGAAGGGACGGATCATACTCTTCGGGTCGCGCACCGATGACGCGAAGCGAGGAGGCGACATCGATATTCTCGTCGAGAGCGACGAGCCGCTCGAGGAAGGAGTTCGGCATAAGTTGGAGGCCTTGAGCGACCTGCACCGCGGGCTTGGCGATAGGAAGATCGATCTTGTCCTTGCGTGGATGCCCGGATCGGAAGGCGACAGGAAAGACGAGCGGAGGATTGTCCAGATCGCCCGTAAAACGGGGGTATCGTTGTGAATTCAGACCTGTACGGGATCAAACTGGAATCGGCGCTCAAAGAATGCGACTCCCATCTAGCCCGTCTCGATCGCGGTTATGGACTATTGGCGGCGTTTTTCCCGCTCACTCCTTTCACCCTCACGAATCTCGACGAAGTCAGCGTCGAGCATCTTGACCAGTTCATGTTTCGTTTCGCCAAGCTTCAGGATGCGATGGGCTCACGTCTCTTCCCCGCTGTGGACTGGCTTCTCTCGGGGAAGACCGAGTCTCAGGCTTTCATCGATATTCTCATGGACCTTGAAAAACACCGGATTATAGAAAGGGCGGCCTCTTGGCAGGAATTCCGGGAACTCCGGAACAATCTTTCCCATGAGTATCCGGACAATGTCGAGGAATCCGTCGTGACGCTCAATATGCTCTTCGACCGCTGGCCTGGTTTTCGTGGCATCTATTCGCAGGTCCGGGATTTCGTGGTCTCGCGTAGGACATGAAGACATGAAGGACACAAAGGCCAAAGCCAGCGTCTACCTGGCGTTCTCGGAAATCGCCCGAAGAAGTCCGGCCGAGCTCTACCGTGGAGAAAGCTGAATTCGGCCTTCTCGATGCCGAGTTGGCCCAAGTCGTCGCCGCGATTTCCTCGAGAAATTCGGTGCAGTCGGCCTTGATCTTCGGGAGTCGGGCCAAGGGCAACTATCGGCCGGGCAGCGACGTGGATAT
>CAYNFM010000147.1:5232-6957 GCA_964396415.1 uncultured Treponemataceae bacterium
TGATCCGGATATTGCGGACTCTGGGAACGCCGTTTTTTCTCACGGGCGGCACGGCGCTGGCGAGGGCTTATCTTGGGCATAGGGCGCTTCCATCCGCGCCGAACGTTTCATCAGCTTTTCCTTGCTGCGCGGCGACGTTCTCCTGAAGATCGACCTGGTAAACGACATCGTGTTCTTCGTTTCTCCGGGATCTGCGGACTATTTCCGAAGAGATACTCGGCCTGCCTTCGGCTTTCCCGGCAAGCGAGGGACAAGAGAGCTGAACTTTTTACGAAACGCATTCAATAGCGCGTGTATCCTAGACGACGTGCCGCCTATGCTTCGCGCCCGGAAGCATGGAATCGATATATCGCGGTCTTCGGCCCGAAGACCGACGAGATTCCGCGAGCATGCTTTCCGGGAAGCTCGACTAAGAAGCGCCCTTCCTGTGCCGGTAATAAAAAGGCCCCTTGACGGGGCCGGGTTTTTACATGGCGGGGCTAAGGCGGGGCCGGAAAATATCGGCGTATCGGCAGCTGCTCGACGATCCACCAGAAGACAGCAGCTGCCGCGCCGCAAGAAGCGCCGTACAACGCGCCGCGGTTCTCGTCGGCCGTGGCTCCGATTCCGGAGCCCGTCGCGACGAGGGCAAGGGCGCGCCAGGCGAGGACTTGGCGCCGGAACGACTTCGCGGCTTCCAAATCCAGGTCATGCCGGGCCGCAGCCTTGCCTCGTTCTTCGGCTACCGCTGCCTGAACGGCGAGCGGAATAGCCGTATCGAGGGCCTTACTAGCCGCCGCCTGGGCCGTTGCGAGGAGCTCCGATTCGGTGTAGAGCCTTTCGGGCGGCGCCGAGGCCGGCCGCGATTCCCGCGGACTCGGCTTGATCGATCCTTGCGCGGGTATCGGGAGCGAGGCCAGCAACGACAGCGCGAGGATCGGCGGCCAGCACATCGTCGCTCGCAGCCTTCCCGACAGCCGAGGCTTGTCGCGGTAGCGCATGGTCCCTCCTTGTCCTTGATTTGGCGCCTAGAAAGAGCAGAAAGGCGAGGATCGCGCCAATGGCGATAGCCAGCAGGCGCTTCATGGCGCGGCTTGGGGAAGGAGCCGCTTCCTTTCGAGCCTCCGGCGATGAGCCAGAAGTATGTAATGGAAGCCCCAGTCCATGCCGAAGCTCACGGCGAGGAGGGCCGCCAGATAGAGCGCGGCCTCTTTCAGTCTCCTAATTGCCATTTCCGACATCCTTGGATTCGATCGCGTGGCCCTTGAGCAGGGCCACGAGCTGGACGACGTTCTGGACGGTCAACAGACCCCAGAAGAGCAGGGAAAAGAGCAGGGCTACGAGGGCGGGGAGGACTTTGGATTCGAGCCCGGCCGCGGGAGGCAGAAAGCTGCCTTGAACGAGGAGTCCGATGCCGAGCAGGAAGGAAATCCAGGCCGCGAGCTTGCGCGATTGCAATTTGCCGTCCGCGCCGCGCAGGAGAGAGCCTCCCCTGGTACCGCTTTGATCGCTCATGACTGCCCCCTTCAGCTGTAGACGATGCTGCGAGGCCGTACATTGGTCTCGTACTCAAGGAGGGTCAGGGGTTTGCAGAAGCCGTCATGATCGGCCCAGCGCGAAGCCCAGCTGTCCTTGATGATGAGCTCCGCGCGGGTCTCGTCGTAGGCCACGAGGGCGATATAGTGCCCGGGCTTCTTGAGGCTGGCCTGTATGGTACGTCCGCCGCGGATATGATCGACCGCCTGG
>CAYNFM010000148.1:0-6946 GCA_964396415.1 uncultured Treponemataceae bacterium
CGGCTGCCGCGCTATGTTCGCCTCAATGAGACGCCCAAAGCGCATTCTCCTTCTCGCGGTCACGGCCCTTCTCGCCCTCGCTCTCCTTTATATAGGGGCCCTCGCCGCGTTCCACGGTCCCGTAACCGCCTTCCGCATCCTGACCAGCCTCAAGCCCGGCCTCTCGACCTGGCGCATCTTTCCCCAGCGCGAGGTCATGAACGCCGCGCCGGTCTCGTCCCTCGAGAAGGCCGAGGGGAAGTCCATCCCCGATGCCGTCGCCTACGAATACCGCAGGAGGACGAGGACCGAGGGTCTCGCCGACCTCCTCGCCCGGACGGACACCAAGGCCTTTATCGTAATCCAGGACGACAAAGTCCTTTACGAGGCCTATCCCGACGGGGCTAGCCGCGACGCGGTATACACCTCCTTCTCCATCGCCAAGTCGATCATGTCCGCCCTCGTCGGCATAGCGATCGGTGAAGGGAAGATCGGGGGCGTAGGGGACGAGGTGGTGAAGTACCTCCCCGAGCTCAGGGGGCGGGGCTTGGACACGCTCACGATACGCGACCTGCTGACGATGTCCTCTGGCATCCCCTTCCGCGTCAGCGACGAAGGGATTTCCCTCCTCGACCTGCCCTTCCTCGCCTTCGGCGAAGACGCGCGCCAATTCTATTCGACAGATCTCCGCGCCGACGCGCTCTCGCTCCGGGCCGGCGACGAGCCGGCGGGGGCGTATTTCAGGTACGACGACTGGCACACGATCCTCGAAGGCATGATCCTCGAGCGGGCGACGGGCGGGAGCATATCGTCCTACCTCCAGGAGAAACTATGGAAGCCCGCGGGGATGGAGTACCCGGCATCCTACGGCCTGGACAGCGCGAAGGACGGTTTCGAGAAGGTGAACGCTTCATTCAATGCCCGAGCGATCGACTTCGCGCGATTCGGCCTCGTCTTCCTCCATCGCGGGCTCTGGAACGGCCGTCGCATCCTCCCCGAGACATGGGTAGACGAGTCGACCTCGCCCGATCCCGGGGACCGGCGGCCCTGGAAGGTCTACAAGGGCTGGAAGAACCGAGGAGGATACTACAAGTACCATTGGTGGGGACTGGTGAACCCGGACGGCAGCTACGACTACGTGGCAAGGGGCGCGAGGGGCCAGACGCTCTATATATCCCCGACGCGCAACGCCGTCGTCCTGCGTCTCGGCGGAGACCCCGATCCCTACGTGATCTGGCCATTCGTCGCCCGATCCCTCTTGAGCAGCCTGCCGCGATGAGGCAAGGGCCGTGGATGCGTTCCATGCGGGGTAGGAATCTCATTTGACGCCGAGGGATTCACGCACTATCGCCCCGCTCTCGATCAAAGCCGTGAGCTTCCTGACGAACCGCGCCGCGGGCGCGCCATCGACGATTTCATGATCGAAGGAGATCGTCAGGCATAGGTGCTCCCTTTCCTCGAGTCGTCCATCCGTGAGCCTCGGTCGCTTGACTATGCTTCCCACCGTGACCAGGACGGTCGCGCCGCCGAGGGGAAGGAACCAGAGCGCGTCGCTCCCGAACATGCCGACGGCCGTTACGCTCACGACTCCATAGCGCTTCGCCATGCGAACGCTCCGCGAGGCGGCGCGGATAAAGGCGCGGAAGAGGAAACTCGGGATGAACCGGATCCATTCCGATCCGGAGAGACTGCCGAGGCGGTCCCCGCCGCCATGCTGGGCGAGCCTTATCCGGTCATGGATCTGGCGGTAGCTCTTCGTCTGGGCGGCTTGGATCCCTACGGGCTCCGGGACTTTCTCTCCGTCGAGCTCCCGTTCGACGAGGACGCTCACGGTGACGTCATCCAGCATGACGAGCCTTCGCCCCTTGCGGAACGAGTTCAGCTCGGGAGCCTCGGACACGGCGCGGGCCAGACAGGCTACGACGTAGGCGGTCAGGGACAGAGCTTCCCCCGTTCGTTCCCGATGTTCCTCCATGAGCCTTCGCGGTTCGCCGATATCGGCTTCGGTGATGCCGTGAATCGTGCTTCGCTCGCTCGCCACGGCGGCGCTGGCGGCCGCCATCCGCCTGTTTACGGAGAACGGTAGTACCTTATAGCCGATCTTCATGCCGCGCATGCCTCCTTCGGCTTTTCCTCGGGGCGCATCAAGCTCCGCAAAGATTGGACTTGACAAGGGGCGTCTTCCCCGATGCCGCCTGCGGAATCGACGCTACCTCCTTCACCTCGACGCGAGGGACGATCGCGCCCCGGCGCGCCAATTCCCGCCCGATGGCGTCGGCGAGGGCCTCTTTATCCAGTTCACCGCGCGCGCCGCTCAACAATAGCTTCAAGCCGTCGATCTCTTGCAGGACTTGCCAACCGCTCACCGGCAGAGTATCCGCGATTTCGTGGAAGACGATGGGGTGGACGCGCACGGCTCCGCCCGTCGCGCCCGGAAAGGTCAGGATCTCGTGTACTCGCCCCTGGATGTCGTCGATGAGTCCGGAAGGCCGGCCGCAGGGGCATCGGTCGAGGGTCGAGAGGCGCACGCTGTCGTCCAGCTCGTAACGGATCAGGGGCTGGGTGAAGTTCCCGAGGACCGTAACGAGGAGCTTCTCGCCATAAACCCCAGCGGGCACCGGGCGATTTTCCCGGTCGACGACTTCGACGATGGCGAGGTCTTCCTGCAGATGCATTCCCTGGTGCCGGTCGCATTCGGCGGCGATCCCGCCGCAATCGGTGGTCCCGTATTCGTCGAAGAGGACCTTTCCCCAGGCCCGGCCGGCGCGGCGCCGCGTTTCCGGCGTCAGCACCTCGGAGCCGCTGAGCACGCTGCGCGGCGCTATCCTAAGGCGGCCGGCGAGTTGCTCGTCGGCCAGGACGCGGATCATCGAGGCATAGGCTATCATTATCTCCGGCCGCCAGGCATTCAGTCGCTCGACGAGGCTCGCGATCGGCTCTCCGGCGGAGAGGAGCAATACGGGCATCCACCAGCTCCCCATGCTCTTCCCTCCCTGGGCGGACATGTGGGAAGGATTCGTCGAGGTGATCTGAGCCAATCTGGTCCTTCGAGCGAGTCTCAGCCTGATGCCCGCCCACTCGAAAATGCGAAGGGCCGCGGCCAAAGTGGCGATCCATTCGTCGCGATCGGCCAGGAACATTCCGGGGCGACCGCTGCTTCCAGAGGTCGAAGTCGCCACGTAGCGCCCGCGGAAGCGCTCGTCTCCGCGTTTTTCCGCCATGTGCGCCTGTACATCCCGAAGATGTATCGCCGGATCCGTCACCAGGTCGTCGAATCTTTCCATCACCATGGCCTTGGTCAACACCGGGAGCTCCTGCAGCGGAGCCGAATAGAGTCCCTTGTGGAACTCCCGGTAGAAGGGCGAATTGGCGTAGGCATATTCGCGCAGGAGGCCCAGCTTCCGCTCCCGGGCGGCGTCGAGTTGCGGACGAGTCCAGCGGTCCTGTCTTCGCAGCCGCCCGCGTTCCGAGAGAAGCTTGACGATCGTCCCGATATCCATGATCTGCCTCCACAGTTAGTCCTTCAGCATCCCGGAAACGATGAAATCGACGACGTAGCGTCGCGCCTGCCCGATAAAGGCCGCGGAGGCAAGATCCTCGTTCGGCAGGAAAAGCCGATATAAAGGAGAAAAAGAGAGATAGGCCATGCATACCTGCATGAGCATGGAAAACTGGATCTTGGGAAGGAAATCGGAGCGAAGCAGCCCGGCTTCCCTTGCCGTACGGAAGAAAACCTCGAATCGCTCGCTATTTTCGCTCGGAAAGCCTTCCGCTATCCCGGCGAACATTCTCCAGCCGCCTGCCATCTCCCAGGTGAGAATGCGCAGGAGGCGCGGATGGGCAAGCAGGTAGTCGAAGAAGGCTCCGGCCATCGATTGGATGTAGGCCCGGAACCTGCGAGCGTCGGAAGCGGCGGCCCCGTCCCCGAGCAGGGGCCCGAGGACCTGCGCGAGGAGGGCGTCCACTTCCCTGTCCGCCCGCTTCAGCACATCCGCGTATAAGCCCAATTTGTCACCGAAGTACTGGCCGATGAGGCTTTTGTTGTATCCGGACTCGGCCGCTATCGCATCCAGACGCGCCCCGGCGAAACCATGTTCAGCGAAGATCGCCTCCGCCGCCGTAAGTATCGCCTCGCGGGTCCGATTCGCGTCGCGGGTCCTTCCCTTTGCGCCCTCGGTTTCATCCATGGCTGCGTCTCTCCATCAACTATCCATCCAGATAGATACTTAAAAGGGATCAGTGAGTCAAGAGGATTTTTCAGCCTGTCAAGGCCGACTATTCAGCCTGTTCAGACTTACAATTAAGCTTGTCCAGGAGGATTTTACAGACTGTCGCGGAGGATCTTTCAGCCTGTCAACGCCGACTTTTCAAGCTGAAAAATCCTCCTTTCCAGCTTGATACTGCCTAAGACAGCACTGACCGGAGACATGGAGTACAGACGATCCGATGTCATGGGCTACGAACTGAGACACAGCTTCGCCGTTCCGCCGCTGCAGGCTGGCCTATCCCGACGGCGCCATTTACGACCTTCGCGCTCCGTCCTTCGGAGGCCGCTTATTCTCGAGCTTGTTGAAGCGGTTCGATATCGTACACTGGGGCTTCTGGAGAACATCGATGATCTAACGGACGCGGAGCTCGGTCTTCGCCTCGATCGCGTTTCTCATGGAGGCAAACGAGCTGCGTGCGGCATTCATCGTCCAGTAAAGGAGCTTACCGCCGAACCCGGTGGAATTTACCAAGAGTCCCTGAGGACCCGGTAAATTCCACCGGCGGCGCAGGCGCCCCGCGGCCTAGGCCGCGCGCATCGCCTCGATCTCGCTCATGGAGAAGAGCCCCTCGGCCTCGATGATGACCACCATTCGGCCCTCGAGGCGGACGATGCCTCGGACATAGCGCTCCCAAAGGGCAAGGCCCTCGACGCCCGCGGTCTCGACGTCCCTATCCTCGATCGTCACGACCTCGGAGACTTCGTCGACGAGAGCGCCTATCGTCAGGGACCTGGCATCTCCCGCCTCGACTATGAAGACGATGATGCTCGCTCGGCTCGCGTCCTCGGATTCCGGCATGCCGAATTTCCTGCGCAGGTCTATGACGGGGATCACGCTTCCCCGGAGCTCCATGACTCCCTTCATATATTCGACCGGGGTGGGAACCGACGTGATATCGCTATGTTCCACGACGGTCTCGACGATCTTGACGTCCACGGCGTAGCCCACGCCGTTCAGGCGAAATGTCAGGTATTGCATTCCGGGCGCCTCTCAGAAAGCCTCAAAATCGTCGTCCGAACCTACGGAGGCCGGAACGATCGCCGTCCGCGCCGAAACCCTCTCGGATTTCGCGGCGGCCTCGGGCTTCGCGCGAGTCCCGCCTCCCGCGCGGGGGGCCGCCGAGGCATGGGCGACCTTCACCATGTGCAGCTTGGTCGCGGCAGGCTTATCGATATCGTGATCCTTCATCTTGAAGAACGATATGGTCTCGGAAAGCTGCACGGACTGCCCCGAGAGCTCCTCCGCCATCGAGGCCAGCTCCTCGCTGGCCGACGCGTTCTGCTGGATGACCGAGTCCAGCTGAGTCATGGCCTTCGCTATCTGCTCGGCGCCGGCGCTCTGCTCCCTCGACGACGCGGATATCTCCTGAACCAGCTCCGCGGTCTTCCTGATATCGGGGATGATCTTCTGAATCATCTCCCCCGCGTCCGTCGCCGTCTCCACCGTCGTCTTCGAGAGCCTCGTGATCTCGCCCGCCGCCGTCTGGCTGTGCTCCGCTAGCTTCCGCACCTCGCTCGCGACTACGGCGAAGCCTTTGCCGGCCTCACCAGCCCTGGCGGCCTCGATGGCGGCGTTCAGCGCGAGGAGATTGGTCTGGCGGGCGATATCCTCGATGACTCCGATCTTGCCGGCTATCTCCTTCATGGCCGCGACCGAGGCGATTACGATCTTGCCTCCCTCGTCCCCGTCAGCCGCCGCCTTTTTCGCGATATTCTCGGTGGCCAGGGAGTTGTCCGTGTTCTGCTTTATCGTGGCGGTCATCTCCTCGACGGAGCTCGAGACTTCCTCCGCTCCCGCAGCCTGCTCGGAGGATCCTTGACTCATCTGTTGCGCCGTAGTGCTTATCTGCTCGCTCCCCGACGCCACCTGCGAAGCGGCGGTCTGGATAGTGCCGACTATCTCGCGGAGCTTCCCGGTCATGTTGATGAGGGCGAGGTATATGCCGGTGGCCTTATCCTTGCGGGAGTCGTCGATGTCGAGTTCCCCTGCCGCCACTCGCTCCGCGATGGCGGCGATTTGCGCGGGCTCGCCGCCGATGGTCTTCCTGACCGACGACGAAAGGAATATGCCGACGATCACGCCGATGATCATGGCTCCGGCGATCACCAGGAGGAGGCTGACAACGCTGGAGGCGTAGAGCCGCTGATTGCTTTCCGCCTCCGCCAGCGCGTTGCCCCTCTTGAGCTCCTGCAGGTCGCTCATCGCGTTGTCGAGGGCGTCGATCTTGTCCCGCCCCTCGCCCATGGATAGGTTCGCTGCCGCGGATTGCCGGTTAAGGCTTTCCTTGTCCGCAATGGCAATGACCTGGGACGTGACCGGCACCCACGCATCGTAGGCAGCCTTCGCCGCGGCGTATTCCTCCTTGCCCTTGTCGGTGTAGAAGAGGGGCTCCCCTTTATCCAGCATCGCCTTCGTCTGCGCCAGGGCATTTTGCCAGTTCTTCCTGTATTTCGCCCTCTCATCGAGCGTGCTCGAAAGAAGGTAGTTCTTCTCGGCCCGCGCCGTGAAGATGGCCTCGGTACCGGCCTGCTCGACGTAGTTGAGTCCCATCAGCTCCCTCTGGTACATTTCCTCGGAGTTCGCGTTTATGAGGCTCATGTTCCTCAGCCCCACCAGGCCGACTATGAGCGAGAAAAGGGCGACACCTACGAATCCCGATAACAGCTTTGCGCGTAGCGACATAAGGCCTCCTATTCGTC
>CAYNFM010000149.1:0-6923 GCA_964396415.1 uncultured Treponemataceae bacterium
GGAGCCGTCAAGTTCTGCCTCTTGATCCTGAGACTGTATCTCCTGAGCCTGGTCGGACTCCTGGTGTTCAGGTTCGTCTTAACCCTCGCGGGAAAATAGGAGCGCTATCATGACCAACGAGAACGGCAAGAACGGAAACGTCAGGAAGACCTGGCGACTGCGGAATATCCTCGGCATCAAGGTACTTCGGAACGGCAGGAAGATCGGCAAGCTCGACGATCTCATCTTCGCCGAGGGCGGGCCGATCCCCCACGTCACGGACGTGCTGGTCCACCGCGGCTTCGGCAATCCCCAGCTCGTCATTCCGATCGACCGCGTCGTCGACCTCGGAAATGACGGGTTGAAGCTGGATATCGAAGAGATCGAGAGCTTCGCGACGCCGCACCTGCGGGAGGGCACCCTCCTCGTGAAGGACTTCATCCTTTTCAAGAAGGTGATCGACGTGGAGGACCGCGAGGTTTCCATGGTCTTCGATGTCAATATCCTTCAGGTCAATCGGAAATTCTACGTCAGCGAAGTCGACTTCGGCCGGCGCAGCCTGTATCGGAGGCTCGGGTTACCGTGGCTGGCCGACCTCCTCTCCCTGAAGGACGATTTCGTGTCCTGGTCCTACGTCCAGCCCTTACCCGAGACCATCGGAAGCTTCAAGGGGGACCTGAAGCTGAAGGCTTTGAAGGAGCAGATCGAGGACATGCCTCCGGTGGACATAGCGGACATCATCGAGGAGCTCGACGCCTCCCATCGAGAGGCGGTCCTGAGCCAGATGGATTCGGAGGACGCCTCGGACGCGCTAGAGGAGATCGACCCGAACGTCCAGCGTGAGATCCTGTCGACGATGGACGTCGCGACCGCCGCGAGGCTCATCGGCCTCATGACGCCCGCCCAGGCGGCGGACGTCGTCTCCGTGCTGCCCTACGACGACAAGCAGAAGATCATTGCCCGCCTGGACCCGGACTTACGCGAGAAGATCTCGGCGATCATGGATCAGCAGGAAGAATTCATCTTCAACTACGCTACCGATCGCTTCATACTGCTGCCCGCGGATACGAAGGTCGGCTACGTCGAGGACGGCTACGCGAAGATCGCCAAGGGCAAGGACGTGGCCATGTACGTGTACGTCGAGGGCTCCGCGGGCGAAGTCATCGGCGTCGTGGACATCAGGGAGATTCTCATGGCCGACGAAGCCGCCGTGCTCAAGGACATCATGACGGAGAGCGTCGTGAGCCTGAAGCCGGACGATAGCCTGAAGGACGCCTATGAGCTCTTCCAACGCTACGGTTTCCGGGCCGTACCCATCCTCGACGAGGCCAAGAAATGCCTGGGCGCCATCGTTTACAAGGATGTAATGGGGCTCAAGCATCGCTTCGTCGCCTGATGCCGGCCGGGACCGGGCTAGGCTTCCGGCAGCTCCCTCGCTACCGCGCTCGACACGGTCAGGGTGATCGTGCGCAGGAAGGACTCGAGCTCTTCGCTCCATGAGGCATTGTGGGCCGCGCGCAGGCCGATAACGCCCAGACAGCCGCGCGGGCCCTCCATCGGGACGAAGTGCCATTCCGATTCGGGATAGAGCTCCGTAAACCTCCCCGCGCCCTTCAAGCCTTCGAAGGACGCTCGCGCGGCGTCCCTCGCATTGGAATCGAGGGGCTCCCACCCGCTCTCGGCCTGGTGCCTCAAGCTTCCCTGGTCATCTCGGAGTATCGCGATAGCCTCGACGCTGAAGGCGTCTTTGATGGCCTCGATGCTTTTGTCGAGGATGATTCCCATGGTTTTCGCCCCGGCCAGGACCGAAGCGAGGGCGCTCAGGCGGGACAGGCGGTTTTCGCGCGCCGCGAGGAGACGCTCGCTGGCCCTGAGCCTCCCCGTCATCCAGCCCGAGCAGAGGGCGACGAGGAAATAGAGGACGAGCATGAGGACGTCCTCGGTCCTCGATATGAACATGGTGTAGCGCGGCGGTATGAAGAGGAAATCCCAGGCGACGGCCGAAAGCAGGGCCGCGAGGAAGACGGGCCATCGATCGAGGAAGAGGGCCGAGATGCTGATCGCTGCCAGATAGGTAATGGCGGCCGCCCAGTAGCCCGCGTAGGCCGCGAGGGCGAGATTGAGGCCCGTCACCGCGGCGATGACGACGATGGCCGCGGCGAACTGCCCGGCCGATTCCTCGAAATAGCCGGCGAGCCTCCTCGAGCCTTTCGCCCGGCCGTCGCTTCGAGGGCTAGCTACGGCGACTACGGAAAAATCGCGGCTATTCAAGCGCAGGCGCTCGACCACGCCTTTTCCGAAGATCCTCTTGCGGCCCATGCCCGCG
Source organism: uncultured Treponemataceae bacterium (assembly GCA_964396415.1). Lineage (GTDB taxonomy): Bacteria > Spirochaetota > Spirochaetia > Treponematales > Rectinemataceae > UBA1306. Next base: position 2,306 of record CAYNFM010000149.1, read on the forward strand.
ACGATCGCCGAGGCGCCGTGGCCGCCGGCGTACTTGAGAAGCCCGGCCGCCGCATCGATGTCGGGCGCGCTCGCGATGGCCGCCCCGAGCCCTCGCGCGAGTCGCTGGGCTTCGGCGAGGCGCTCGCCTTCCTCCGCCGATGCGGCAACCCCGGTATCGATGGTCACGCACTCGAGGGCCGCTCCGGATTCGCGGGCGAGAGCGTAGCCCGCGCGAACGAGGCCGCCTCCCGAGGCGTCGTAGCCTAGGGCCACTATTACCGGCCCTGGCAAACTAGATTTCTCGGCCATATCATCCTCCAGTGCCGGCGCCGGTGAAGATCGGATCGGTCCCCAAGAGCGCGTCAAACGATACGACGTTCACGCGAGGCGGTCCCGGAAGGCTCGTCGCGTCGGCCAGGCGCGCTCCCGTAGCTCGGCGTGCGGGGCCGATCGAGAATCGGCGCGCGCGGGGCCGAGCTTGGAAGCTCCCGACCCCATATAAGCATAATCGCTCGCCTGGGGCCTCGCATGGAAGAATCGCGGAGATTCGAGCTTTTGCGCAAGGTGCTTTGATCCCTTGACGGCCCCTTTCATGACTAAAAGGCTGCCGTAGGCTTTGCTCGGGAAGGAAGCTTGTCGATTTCGGTATCTCGGCGGGTAATTCCATACTTCCTCGTTCGCCTCATACTCAATCGTAATGGGCCGCCGATCGGGACATAATAAGAGCGGCGTTCAAAGGCCGGCCTTCGCGGTTAAGGCCGCGTTAAAACCCCGCGCTCCGGCGGGGATAAGGGCGCTCCGGCCTGGACGCCGGACTCCGGGGAACGTACATTGTCTTCATTATGGACGTTGAGGAACGGCCCGATCCCGACGAGCTCCTCGCCCGCATACGCGAGACCGAAGGCTCGCTCTCGCGGGCCGAGCTCAAGATATTCTTCGGCATGTCGGCGGGCGTCGGAAAGACCTACGCGATGCTGCAGGAAGCGCGGGCGGCGAAGGCCCAGAGTGTCGATATCGTCCTGGGGATAATCGAGACGCACGGCCGGCACGAGACCGAGACCCTCGTGTCGGGCCTGGAACTGATCCCCCGCCGGTCGGTGGATTACAGGGGCGTCCTCCTCGAGGAGCTCGACCTGGACGCCCTCATCGCCCGCCGCCCCGCGATAGCGGTCGTCGACGAGCTCGCCCACGCCAACGCCCCCGGCTCGCGCCACGTGAAGCGCTGGCAGGACGTGATCGAGCTGCTGGATCGGGGTATCTCGGTCTGGACGGCCATCAACGTCCAGCACATGGAGAGCTACGCCGACGTGGTCGAGGACCTGACCGGCGCCCGCGTCCGCGAGCGGGTTCCCGATACCGTGTTCGACCGCGCCGACGAGGTCCGCCTCATCGACGTCGCCCCCGAGGACCTGATACGCAGGCTCGAGGAAGGCAGCATCTATACCGGCGAGTCCTCGCGCGCGGCGATCGAGAATTTCTTCAAGCCGAGGAACCTCGGCGCCCTGCGCGAGATCGCGCTCCGCTTCGCGGCCCGCACTGCGAGCCATCGCCTGAGCGCCTATGCACGCGCCGAGAGCGGATCGTCCTCCCAGGCGAGCCTGGGCGAGCGGATCCTCGTCGCGGTCGGGCCGGCCCCGGGCTCGGCCTATCTTGCGCGATGGGCCAGGCGGACGGCCTATGCCCTCAGGGCCGATTGGACGGCCGTCCACGTCGATACGGGCGCTCCCCTGAGCGAGGCCGAAAAGGGGCGACTCGAGGCCAACCTCTCCCTGGCCCGCAAGCTGGGCGCGGAGGTCCTCGTGGTGCCGGGCGCCGACGTGGCCGAAGCCGTAATCGAGACGGCGCGCGCGAAGGGCGCGTCGATGATCGTGGTGGGCCGTTCCGGGATGTCGCGCCTCGGCTTCGGCTACAGGCGCGCCACCGTCACGGATCGGATAATGCGGGACGCGGCCCCGATCGACATAGCACTCGTCCAGGACTCCGGCACCGCGCCCGCGGAGCGCCCCCTCGCGCGCTTCAAGAGGGTATTCGACGCGCCTAAGCGCCAGTATGCCCTCCTCGCCGTCGCCTTCGCCGCCCTCACCCTCCTCGGCGAGCTCTTCGTGCCGGCCTTGGGATACCGCAGCGTCGCCCTGCTTTACCTCGCGGCCGTCCTCGGCCTCTCCTTCGTCGCCCGGCCCGGCCCGGTGGCCGTCCTCGCCCTCATCAGCGCCCTCGCCCTCGACTTCTTCTTCATACCGCCGCTCTACACCTTCACGATAAACGCCTTCGAGGACTGGCTCCTCTTCGGCGTCTACTTCCTCGTGGCCTTCGTCACGGGCTCCCTAGTCTCCCGCGTGCATTCGCGCGAGAGGCTCCTGCGGGATCGCGAGAGCGCCGCCTCCTTCCTCTTCGGCGCCGCCCAGCTCCTCTCCGAGTGCTCCTCCGTCGAGGCCGCCGCCGAGGCCGCCGCCCGGCTCGCCGAGGATCAGTTCGATACCGAGGCCGCGGTCTTCGTCGACGACGGGCAGGGCGGCCTCGATCCCGCGCCGAGGGGCAAGGCCGCGTCGCGGATCGACGAGCGCGAGTTCGACATCGCCGCATACTCATTCGCCGATCGGAGCCTTTGCGGAGCGCAGACGGAAACCCTGCCGAGCGCGCGCCTCCGCTACATCCCCGCCTCTACAGGGGAAAAGCCCGCCGGCGTGATAGGCCTCGCCATTCCGAAGGATCGAGTATGGACCCGGGCCGACGACAACCTCGTCCAATCCCTGGGAAGGACCCTGGCCCTCAGCGTCGAGCGCTTCCGCTCCGAGGCGAGAAGCAGGAGGGCCGTGCTCAGGCTCGAATCGGAGCGCCTGGGGGGCATCCTTCTCGATTCGGTATCGCACGAGCTGAGGACGCCCCTTACCACCATTACGGGCAGCTTGAGCGCCCTGAGGGACGATGCCTTGGCCGAGCGGGGCGAGGCCCGGCACGCGATCCTGGCCAACGCCCTCGAGGCATCGGATCGCCTCGACGGCATAGTCGAGGACCTCCTCTCATTGAGCCGCATCGAATCCGGCATGCTCATGCTCTCGAGGGGCCCCGTCGACATCCCCGAGCTCGCTCGCGCCGCGATCCTTCGAGCCGGCCCCGAGCTCGCCGCGAGGCGCGTCGAGGTGGCCGCGGCCGAGGAAGGCAGGACGTCGGCCCCCTCGGTGACCGCGCTCGTCGACGCGAGCCTCGCAGCCCGCCTGGCGGCCAACCTGCTTCGCAACGCGGCCCGCTACTCGCCTCCCGAGCTCCCCCTTTCCTTCGCACTGGAGGCCGGTCCCGACGCCCTAGCCATCCGCGTCCGCGACCGCGGCCCGGGCCTCCCCGAGGACGAGCTCTCGTCGATCTTCGCGAAGTTCAAGCGCGGGCGGGGGGCGAAGGGAAACGGCCTGGGCCTCGGCCTCGCCATCTGCCGCGGCATCGCCGAGGCCCACGGCGGAAGCATTACGGCGCGCAACGCGCCGGACGGCGGCCTCGAGGTCGAGGCAATCCTCCCCTATGAATCGAGAAGGACGGCGGAATGAGGCGGATACTGGTCATCGACGACGAGGCGCAGATACGCCGCCTCCTCGAGATCACCCTGTCCAATCTCGGATGGGAGGTCTTCTCGGCCACCAACGGGCTCGAAGGCCTCGAGGCCGCGCGGGGCGCCAAGCCCGACTTGATCCTCCTCGATCTCAACCTCCCCGACATGTCGGGAACCGATCTCTTGCGGCGTTTGCGCGAGTGGAGCACGATACCGGTCATCGTCGTCTCGGTCCGCGATGCCGAGCGCGACATCGTAGAGCTCCTCAACGCGGGGGCGGACGACTTCGTATCCAAACCCTTCTACACGAACGAGCTCGTCGCGAGGATCGAGGCCGTCCACCGCCGCCGAATGCCAGGACGCGAGCCCGTATTCCGATCCGGAAGGCTGGAGGTCGATGCCGAGAGGCGCGAGGCAAGGGTGGCCGGAGAGCTCATCCGCCTGACGCCGACCGAATACGCCGTGCTCGACATCCTGGTCCGCTACGCGGGCAGGATCGTCACGCGCGAGCGCCTCCTCAAGGAAGTATGGGGTCCCGCCGGCGATGCCGAGGAAGGGAACCTTCGCGTTTACATAAACGCGCTGCGCAGGAAGATCGAGGCCGATCCCGCCGCCCCGGAGCTTATCGTCACGGAGGCTGGCGTGGGCTATAGGCTCGAGGCGCTGCCGGCGCCGGCGGATCACCCTTGACCGATCCGCCGATGGCATCCATGGCGGCGGCGCCTCGCTCCGCGCCCGCCGGGCTTCGGCATGAAGGCCGTGGACTATCGGCTCTACGAGGAGCTGCCGGGCTAGACGCATTGTTGATCAAGTGGACGGGCGAGTAGGCGACGAGGCGGTGGGCTCGCGGCTATCTGTCAGTCCATGTAATCATCGTCATTGTAAAGGTAGCGCAGCTCATTTCCGAGGCCTTCGTCGCCTCCGTCGTCTTCATACTCGGTATCCTCTTTCTCCCATTCGTCTTGAAGCAACATCATGGTCTTGACGAAAATGGCATGGATATCGTCCTTTGATATGCTGGCGGGATCGAAGCCATGGGCTGCCAAGGTCTCGCCGAGCCTGCCCGATATGGACATCTGATGATTGATATATTGGG
>CAYNFM010000150.1:0-6917 GCA_964396415.1 uncultured Treponemataceae bacterium
AGGGAACTCGAGCGCGGCCTATGTGACATCGCCCGCACTCGTTGCTGCATATGGGGTTGTGCCGACGCTTACGTTCTCAAGCGTTTCGCCGTCGACTGCGACGAATCTGAAAATTGGCCAGACGCTGACCTTCACGTTCACAGCTAACGAATCCGGACTCTCAGAGGGAACGTCGTCAGTGAATGGGGAAACGCCGAGCTTCAGTGAGACCGGTACGACGGTCACGATGATCTACACGGTGACCTCAGGCGATGCGGATAAGACTGCGGGGACCATTCCGGTGAGCCTGACCGCGCAAGATGATGCAGGGAACTCGAGCGCGGCCTATGTGACATCGCCCGCACTCGTTGCTGCATATGGGACGCCTCCATCTCCTGTAACAGCCTATTCCGCCGCGGCTGGTTCAGCAGCTGGAACAATTATACTTTCATGGTCGAATCCAGGTGGTACTTTTGATCACGCGCTAGTCAGTTGGACAGGTGGCGGATATTATACCGGAAGCGCGACTACCACATTCGGAACGTATACAACTCCACCTCTAAGCCATACTCCATATACGTTCACGATTTATGCAGTTGATGTGGCAGGGAATAAGTCGAGCGGTGAATCTCCCAGTGCACTAACGCCTACTGCAGTTACTGCATTGGTGGTTGCAACAGCCACTGCTTCAACCGGTCCAGCACTATCGATAACTACATCTGCTGGAACGCCTACACTAGTTTACTACTGGGCCGGTGATACTCCGTTGCCTTCCACCTATTGGTCTACCGCATATAATAGCGGTTCGCCAGATCTTTCAACACATCTCACAACCGATCAGACTTTCGGATTCTGTCTTTATGACGGAACAAACTTAAGTGTTTCATATACCTTCATATGGACCCCTGGTACTCCTGGGTCATACGGTACCGCCAACGCTAAATCCCTCCTTCCAAATAACTCTTTTAATTTTACTTCAAGTGCTGTCGCACCAAGAACTGTCTCCTACTCTTCCTCCTCCCGCACCCCCTTCACCACTCCAGTCTTCCCCGACACCCCCTCCACCTACGGCCAGGCCCAGCCCGATCAGGCTGCCGCGGCCGCCAAGCTCAGCACGGATCTGGTGATGGAGCCGATAAGCATGCGCTTTGCGCCTACAGTGGCTTCGCAGACAGGTTTGAGCCGGAGCATCGATAGTTCCGGTTTGAGTATCATCCAACGTTACGCCAAGGCTGCCGCCGCAATGGCGGCAAGGGCCACCGCCGCGGCCAAGGAGAATGCCAATGCAATGAATACTCCCATCCAGAATGTACGATATACGTTACCGATGACTGCATCCGAGTCGTCGGCGACCGAAACGACGAGTGTGCCCGCAAGCCCTGCCGGGCAAGGGTCGACGCAAACCGCTACGGGCAGTCCGGACGAGACAACGGGAATCGCTGCGAATGTCCGGCCGGTATCGGTTTCCGCGACCGAGAACGCCTTGCCCAGGGTGCTGGCCAGTGCCAGCGCGGCCGATGCGGCGTCTTTCCCGAAGGGCCAGAAGAATCCCGTTCCGAAAGGCGAAACGGTGCCTCGTCCCGATTTCTACCTCCGCGAGTCGGCGGAAAATCGGGAAGAAGGCGAGGAAATATTGGAGGATGAGGAATGGAACGATATATTAACGTCGGAGGAGTAAGTATGAAACGTCCATTGATTATGGTTTTAGCTGCCTTTTTGGCTGTCGTTTCGGTAAGCGCCGCGCCCCTGACGGTGTCCTGGGCCGACGGCAAGGTCGACATGAATCAGGGATCGGCCTGGGTGGCGGTCAACCTGGGGGATGAAATCGATTCCTCCGCCACCTTGCGCCTGGGGCAGGGAGCTTCGGTCGAGCTGACGTCGGGCAAGCATAAGGTTTCCCTCACCGCGGCCGGGACCTACCTCCTCGACTCCCTCCTCAAGAAGGGAGAGGCTGCGCAGACCAGGATCACCGCCCTCGACAAGCTGGGCAAGCTCGTCGATCCGCAGGCCAGTACCGGGACTACTACCGTCGCCGCCGTGCGCGGGGCCGCGATAGAGCCCACCACGGAAACGACGAGCTGGGATTCCGGCTCGGTAGACGTTCCCGCGATCATGGACCAGGGGCGCAAACTCGTGCGCGACGGAGACTTCGACGGGGCCGCTGCCAAGTTCGACGAGGCCGTCCAGGCTTCCGACGGCGACGATAAGGACTCGGCCACCTATTCCGAGGCCTGGGCCCTCGCGGCCGGGGATAACAACGCCAAGGCGGTCAAGCTCCTGCGCGGCATGCCGGACTCGGGGATCTGGGCCGGACCGAGGGATCTCCTTCTCGCGCGACTGGATATCGACTCGAGCGACTATGTCGAGGCCAAAGCCGTACTGGATGCCGGGATGAACGCCAAGCTCTTCGTGGGCGACGACGTCGGCTTGGCCAAGTCCCTCCTCGCCGAGGCTTCTGCCCAATAGCGCGAAGCATATGGAAAAAGAAGGCGGGGGCGCCTCGAAGATATCGAGCGCGCCCTTTGTCTTTCGACAAAGACTTCGCTTTATGTCAACAAAGGTAGGAGGCAATATGAAACGATTACTTATCGGAGTTGTCGCCGGTTTCGTCGCCGTGGCTTGGACAAGCGCAGCGCCCCTGACGGTGTCCTGGGCCGACGGCAAGGTCGACATGAATCAGGGATCGGCCTGGGTGGCGGTCAACCTCGGGGACGAGATCGATTCCTCCGCGACCCTGCGCCTTGGGGAGGGGGCTTCGGTAGAGCTGAAGTCAGGCAGGCATAAAGTTTCCCTCACCGCGGCCGGGACCTATCTTCTCGACTCCCTCCTCAGGAAGGGAGAGGCGGCCCAAACGCGGACCATCGCCCTCGACAAGCTGGGTAAGCTCGTCGATCCGCAAGCGAGCACCGGAACCACGGCCGTCGCCGCCGTACGCGGGGCCGCGATAGAGCCCTCAACGGAAACGGTCACCTGGGATTCCGGTCCGGTCGACGTTCCCGCGGTAATGGACCAGGGGCGTAAGCTCGTGCGTGACGGCGACTTCGACGGAGCCGCGGCCAGGTTCGATGTCGCCGCCAAGGCCTCAGCCGGCGACGATAAGGACTCGGCCACCTATTCCGAGGCCTGGGCCCTCGCGGCGGGAGACAATAACGCCAAGGCGGTCAAGCTCTTGAGAGACATGCCGGATTCCGGGACCTGGGCCGGACCGAGGGCCTTGCTCCTCGCGCGGCTGGATATAGACTCGAACGCCTGCGACGAGGCCAAGGCCGTACTCGACGCCGGGATCAGCTCCAAGCTCTTCGTGGGCGACGACGTCAGCCTGGCCGATTCTCTTCTTGCCGAGGCTACGGTCCAATAGTCGATGAAGAAGACAGGGCGCCTCGAAAATATGGATACGGGGGCGCCTTTCGTCTTTAGACCTAGGCCATGATGCATCAGGGGAAAAGGGCTGCTTTCCTTATATTCATGCCTCTCCTCCTGCTGTGGTTGATCGGCTGTCCGCAGCCTTCCTCTCCCTCCAGTTCGGCCGCTTATACCGTCGCCTACGACGGAAACGGAAGTACGGGCGGGTCGGTCCCGACCGACGGTACCGCCTACAAGCAGGGGAACTCGGTAATCGTCGCGGGCAATTCAGGTACTCTTGTAAAAACCGGCTATAACTTCGCGGGTTGGAACACGAAAGCCGATGGCTCCGGCACGACCTACTCGATCGGCGCGACCTTGATCATGGGTACTGCGAACGTTACCCTGTATGCGCGGTGGTTGAGTAGTTCGAGCACCTTTACCGTAACGTATAGCGCAAACTCCGGCGCTGCCATCACGGGAAGCCTGCCGGTCGACTCCAAGAGTCCCTATCCATCGGGAGCCACGGTTACCGTCCTGAGCGTCGGAAGCCTCAAGAACCCCGGATATGCCTTGGCGGGCTGGATGACGACGAATTCCGATGGGAGCTGGGCGAGCAGCTACGCGAGCGGCGCTACCTTCGCCATCGGTACGAGCAATGTGACCTTGTACGCCATTTGGATTCCGAGCGATCTTTCCTTCATGAGTTCCGGATCGAGCATAGCTATTACGGGTAATATCGGCGCGCCTAGCGGCACCTTGGCTATTCCGAGCGGAGTCACGACCATCGGGCCATACGCGTTTAACGGCTGTTCCGGCCTCACGAGCGTCACGATCCCCTCAAGCGCAACCAGCATCGGGAACAGCGCGTTTTACGGCTGCTCCAGCCTCACGAGCGTCACGATCCCCTCAAGTGTCATCAGCATCGGCGACGGAGCGTTTGTAGAGTGCTCTCAGCTCAAGACGATATCCATACCGGCTAGCGTTTCAAGTATCGGAACCGAGGTCTTTTTAGGATGCTCCAGTCTAGTAGAGATCGACGTCGATCCCGCTAATCAGAATTATAAATCCGACCACGGAGTATTATTATTAAATGTTTTAAAGGCCGAGGTTTTACAGGCTCCAATGGCTTTGGCAAGCTATACCATCCCGAACGACGTCAACGCTATAGGCCCTGCTGCCTTTTATGATTGCTCCATCCAAGCTGTCACTCTGCCATCAGGGATTACGTTTATTGGTAACCAGGCTTTTTTTTACTGTTCGAACCTGAAAAGCGTCACGATCAATGCCACCTCCCCCCCCGAGCTTGCACCGGATGCGAATACGCAGAGTACGGATCCTTCGAAGGATCTCGGCGAAGTCTTCGCCGAATGTTCCCCCAATCTAAAAATCTATGCCCCCACCGCAAGCGTATCTCAATATCAAAATGCGAACTATTGGAAATTTTACGCTTCCATGATCGTTTCGCAATAGAGGCTTTTGCATTGCGTCTCTGCTTCCAAAGTGGGACTGCGGAGCGAGGAATTATTCAGTTATCCCGCCCTCCGGGACTTCTCAATTTCGACGCCGGCACCGCCCATAAATTCCTCCGGGACTTCTCATGCTTTTCGCCGTTATGGGTCATGCCGTCCTCGAATACTTCTCATACTTCCCGCCGGCATGACTCATCCCGACCGAAAATATGACCGATACTTTCCGCCATTTCTTGCCGTCGCTTTCTCCCCTGTCATCAGCTCGCCCAGTACCCCACCGGCATCTGTCGCCCTGGCCTATACCGGCACATGTCTATGCGCGATTCGCAATCGCCGGATGGCTTGGCGGTCGTCTATTCCGCATCGGCTCCACTCACCCAAGTGGATTGATTATTTCTTAGACGAGAGGTAGTTGAAACCTTCCTTTGGGATAGATTTTTCTCCACTCGCTACGAACTTCTCGTAAGCTTTTTCGGCCAGATAACAGTCCTCCAGGTCCCCGATTTTTTCAAGGATATCGGCGCACGTTGCCCATCCGGGGAAGTATCGATAGAATAATGGACATCGCATCCGGATTCAGCGAGGCTCGATGACCGACAAGCGTAAAGCCGCCTACTCCTTTCTCGTACTCCTCGGCGTAATCAGCCTGTTCTCCGACCTGACCTACGAAGGGGCCCGAAGCATTTTAGGGCCGTATTTGCTGCTGCTGGGAGCCTCGGCCGCGACCGTGGGCTTCGTGTCCGGTCTCGGAGAGCTGATCGGCTACACGCTCCGTCTCGCGACGGGCTTTATCAGCGACAGGACGCATCGCTACTGGCTCATGACCATCGTAGGCTACGCCATCAATCTCTTCGCCGTGCCCGCTTTGGCCTTGGCTCCCGGCTATGGCTGGGTTTTCGCCTGCAGTCTCATCGTCCTGGAGCGCTTCGGAAAGGCGATCAGGCATCCCGCCAAGACCACGCTCGTGTCTTTCGCCGCGAACGAGGTAGGGGCGGGGAAGGGCTTCGCCCTGCAGCAGGTACTGGACCAGATAGGCGCCTTTCTCGGGCCCGTCATGCTCTTCGCCGTCCTCACGATCAAGGAAGGGACCGAGGCCAAGCTCTCGGCCTATGCGCTCGGATTCCTCCTCCTCGGGATACCCGGCCTCATCGTCATGCTTCTCCTCGTCGTCGCCAAGCTACGCTACCCGAGGCCCCACGAGCTCGAGACCGCCGCTCCGGCCGGCGCGGGGAAAGGCTTCAGCCGAGCCTATTGGTTCTATCTCGTCGGCATCGCCCTGCTCGCGGCGGGTTTCGCCGATTTCCCCCTCATGGCCTATCACCTCACGAAGCGGCAGATACTCCCCGATAACCTGGTGCCGATCCTGTACGCCGTGGCCATGGGGATCGACGCGGGATCGGCCTTCGTATTCGGCAGGATGTACGATAGGAGGGGGATGGGCGCCATCATCCTATCCTCGATCGTCTCCGCCTTTTTCGCGCCCCTGGTCTTCCTGTTCAAGGCCCCGGGCTTCGCTGTCGCGGGCATCGTCCTTTGGGGCATCGGGATGGGCGCGCAGGAGTCGATCCTCAAGGCCGTAGTCGCCAAGCTGGTTCCGCGGGAGAGGCGCGGCACGGCCTACGGCGTCTTCTACATGGGCTTCGGCGCCTTCTGGTTCCTGGGGAGCTGGGCGATGGGAGTCCTCTACGACAAGTCCCTCGTCGGCCTCGTCGCATTCTCCCTCGCGGCCCAGCTCGGGTCGCTGCCCTTCTTCTTCAAGACGAGGAAGATGCTCGCGCAGGAGGCGAAGTAGGGTCGTCGGCTTCGCCTAAAGCCTTCCGCTTCGAGAAATCGTCGTGTTCCGGACAACAGTGGAGGGGAAATGATGTATATTGAAGGCAAGAGGCAAAAAAGATGACAGAGAAACAGGAAGTCCGTGCGAAGGCCCTGGAGATCGCGGTCGCGTACCTGGAGACCTCCGTAAAATCAGGAGATCGTCTTAATCCGGAAGCGGTCAAAGAGGTCGAAAAATTCGCCGACCTCTTTCTTGCGTACATCACGCGTCCCTGATTCGATCTTCTAGATCCGCGCGTTTTGCCGGGCTCTGGCGGTCGGGGGAATCGCCGAGCATCTCCTGCCAGTTGA
>CAYNFM010000151.1:0-6847 GCA_964396415.1 uncultured Treponemataceae bacterium
TATCTCGACGAGCTGCGCGGCGCTTCTATCGGCCATGTAGGGCGTTCCCCCTTTCCCTCGAATCGCGATGCGCGATCCACCCTGCGCGAATCGATCTGATTATTATATCGACATCTATCGAGTATGGCAAAAGTTTTCCGCGCTTTGCCCGAAAATAGTTGAGGCGCGCGCCGAGCCCATCCGCCCTAGAGCTTCAGGATCAGGCCGATCGTCGAATAGTAGAGGGGCCAATAGAAGGAACCGTAGGGCCAGGCATAGCCGACCTGGCCGACGTAGCCGTATTCGAAATCGACGGCGAGCCCGTCGTTGAACCAGTAGCTTATGCCCTCGAAAGTGGAGATGCCGAAGCCGGGCTTGAAGGAATAGCCCGAATAGGCCGAGGCCAGGGTCGCGCTTCCGAATCCCACGCCGAGGGCGGCGTAGAGGTCGAGGCGGGAAATCCAGGTGAGTCCCGAGGGAAGGTCGAGCTCCTTGAATCCGACATGAGCGGTGCCGAAGGCGCCGATGCCGAATTCGGACGAGGCGTAGGCGGAGTCGAAGATGCCGGGATCTATGATGGCGCGAGCGGCCGCGCCGAACGTGAGGGGAAGGACTTTAGCGACGTCGACGCGGGAGAGGTCGTATTCGGCGCCGACGGATAAGCCGCCCCAGCCGACGCCGAGGTCGGCGAGCAAGCCGCCCTTGTCGACCCAAGGCTTGGAGCCGGTCGACGACGACGCGCCGTTCGCCGCGAAGGCGAGACCCGAAGCGCATAGGAGAGCGAGCTGGATGATCGCGATTTTCCTCAATGGGCCACCTCCGGATTCACCATAGAGAAATATATAACGCGCCCATTTTCAGGAAGCAATCTCGAGCAGGCGAAAAGCCGATTCGACGCGGAATACTCGGCGAAAACTCCCCGCCCTCTTTGAACGAAGGCTCCTCGCGGCGTATATTATTCGCGTGGTGGAGGGGACATGATCCAATGGAGCGCCGATCTCGCGCGCATGCTGCACTGCCGCGAGGAAGAAAGAAAGGGGCTCACGCCCATCATCCAGCGCCTCATGGATCTGGATCGCAAGGCACGAGACGAAGGCTTCCTCGCCCTCGAGTCCGAGCTCGCCTCGATCGAGGATCCCCTTCTCGCCGTCGGGGTCCGCCTGGTAATGGAAGGCGTGGCCGGCGAGGCGCTCGAGGATATACTCGCGACCTATCTGCTCGTCGAGGAGCGCTCGGGCTGGCCCTTCCTCAAGGCCTGCGTCACCATCGAAGGCCTCGTCGCCCTCGCGGAATCGGACGATCCCGCGCTCATGGCTCGGAAGCTCCTGCCCTACTTCGGCGCCGATAAGGCCCTCGCGGCCCTCGAGGAGATCGAAAAGGCGCAGGACGACGGAGGGGCGAAGTGATCGAAGCCATCGCGCGAGCCTCGCGCGAGAGCCTGGAGCTCCGCAAGGTCTCGCGCCAGAAGAAGGATGCCCTGTTCGACCTGGCCTCGCGCATCGGAGCCCTCGCCGACCAAGCGCGCGGCTCGAGCGCCGCCCTGGCCCGCGCCGCCGCCGCCGAGCGGCGCAAACCGCTCAAGGTCGGCCTCGAGCTGGTCGCGGCCGGACTCGACGTCGGGACCTTGGATCGCAGGCTCGCCGCCGCGTCCCCGCGGCCCGACTCCGATCCCGGCGCCCAACTCGAATGGCTGCTCGTGCGCTCGGGCCTTCGCGGCATCGCGGCCCTCGAGCACTACAGCGTCATAATGCGGCGAATGAGCGCCTTCCTCGGATTGGAGTACTACGATAAGGCCGAAGCCTGGCTCTCCGACAAGGCCAAGCGCCGGAAAAGCCGACCGGAAAGCCTCGTGGTCCCGGGCGAGCTGCCCGACGTCATCCGCGTGCTCGCGATGGACAAGCGCAATCTCGAGCGCGCCATACGGGCCTCGGGACGCGATATCGCGGTGGCGGCCCTCGCCGGGTGCCCGCAGGAAAGCATGGACCTCGCGAAGCCTCTCTACGCCAGGATCGGGGCCATGGCCCTCGAGGACGACGCGGCCTACCTGCGCTCGCGCCTGTCGGGCGACGAGATCGCGCAGGCTCAGGCGGCCTTCCTCGACGTAGTTCGCAACCTGGAGGAGCGGGGAGAGCTGAGCCTGGGGGCCGAGGACGAGCTCTCGGCCGATCCCGCCTTCGTCGCGGCCCTTACCAAGGCTATCCTCGGCCTGGACGCGGCGCCGATAAAGGCGGCTTTCCGAGCGGCCGAGGGAGCCCTCGTCGCGACGGCCATGCAGGGCATGGAGCCGAAGGCCCACGACCGCATCCTGGAGGCCCTGACCAAGAAGGACATCAATCGGATACTCGACGCGATAGACGACTCGGATCCCTTGCCCAGGCGCGCCGTGCAGGGCGCAGGCATCGAGTTGGCGTCGAGGCTCTTCGAGGCGGCGGCGGCGGCCAAGTCGCCCAGGTCCGTCCTGGAGCGCCTCGCCGCCGTCCGCGATTGGGAGGACTGAAAACCCTATCTATTTGGACTTGGAAGTCGGTTTCTTCGCCTTCGCCGCACCTGCCCTGGTCGTCGCGACTTTCGTCGTCGCGACTCTGGTCGCGACGGCCCTGGTCGCGGCCTTTTTAGGCGCGGCCTTCGGGGACGCGGCCTTGGGCTTGCGACGAGGATCGGCGCTAGGAGCGCCCACGGCCTTCCTGGCCGAGGCGACCTTCGACCTGGCGAGGGGAAGGGGACGCAAAGGGAAGTAGGCCGCGGCCCGATCCCTCGCGGCGGCCTTGGCCTCGCGCGATCTCGACGTCGGCTTGGCTGAGACCATCCGCTCGAAATCGTCCCAGCGATCCTTGAAAGCCTCGCGGATATCGAAGCCGAAGGCGGTCTCGATCCACATCATGGCGGCGACGTGTATCCCGCCTATCAGGGACGAGGCGGCGGACACGGGGTCGATGTCCGAGCGGATCTCGCCCGACTTTATCCCCTCGGCGATGCAGGCGAGGAAGGCGCCCTGGTCTTTCGCGTCGTTTTCGGCGACCTTGGCCTTGAGCTCGGGATAACCGCGGAATACGTGCCGGGCGTTAAGCAGTACATAGGAGAAATCCTGGCTCGAGGCGATGCTGGCGACGAGGTTGAAGCAGGCCTCGCGGAGCTTCGCCATCCCCCTGCCCTCGCCCGAGAAGGCGGACACCGCGCGCTGATGGACTCGCTCGTAGGCGCTGAAAAGGCCCTCGAAGAGCCCATCCACGCCTTCGAAATGCCGGAATATGGCGGGCTCCGTAATTCCTGCCCTCGTCGCTATATTCTTGAGCGTAGCGGCGCGGGGACCTTCCTCGCGAATGACGCTCGACGCGGCCGCGATGACCGCGGTCTTGGCCTTCGTGTACGGCCATGAGGGATCCGAAGTGAATATCTCTGGAATCATGTAAGGAATATATATACTAGCCTTTAGTTTTGGAAGCGCTCCGTTCCGTCAATCCCTGGTTATTTTTCGTAATTTATAAATTATTAATATCTTGGCCCGCGACGCATGCCCGCGGATCCGCTATCGAGAGCGCCGGAAGCCCACGGGGCCGCCTATCCACGCGAGCCTGGCGGCGTTTCGCAGGAAGCCGAACATCAGCGCCGACAGGCACCATGTAGCGAGGCCGGGTTCGAGCTCGAAGAGCATCCTCCACGAAAGCGACCTGTCGAACGCCAAGCCGAGCGCGGCCGGGCCGAGCGCGAGGATCACCGCCCGCGCCGCTATTCCCGACCAGCAGCGGAAGGCCGCGAGGCGTACCGGTCCCTTCGAGCCTTTGGCCTCGCACTTGTCCCGCGCCTCCTTGGCCCATCGCAACGCTCCGCCGGTCTGGAGCGACAGGGCGATGATATGGACCAGGGCGACTACCGCCATGAGGATATAGAGCCTGCCGAGCGGGAAGGGACGAGGAGCGCTGCCGTCGAGCATGATGCGGCGGGCGCCCTCGGTCAGGGCCGGGAGGGAGACGAGGGATTGCATGAGCGAGCTCTGCGCGACCAAGACGGCTATCCCGGCCTTCTTGTCCGGCCAAAGGGCGATGCGCGAGGAGAATCCTTCGATGGATCCGTCGTGATAGGCGAAGCGGCCTTCCTCCGACTTGCCGAGATAGAGGCCGAAGCTGTAGGGCGCGCTCGAGACGAGAGGGTCGAAAAGCGCGCCCACCGCGTGGGCGGCGATGGGACCCCGCGTAAATTTCTCCGGGCCGAGGAGGAAGGCCATGTACTGGCCCATGTCCGTGGCGGTGCTGACGACGTAGCCCGAAGGCGCGCCGAGGGGCGAGGAGGGGGCGGCGCGCGGAATGGCGAGGGCGAAGAACGAGGCGTTGCCTTTGGGCAGCGGGGCGGAGGGACGGCCGGTGCTCGATTTCATGCCGAGAGGCCCGAAGATCCGATCGGAGAGGATAGCGGCGTAGCCCTTGCCGGCGGCCTTCTCCATCGCGAGGGCGAGAACCTGGTAATCCGTGTCCAGGTAATGGAAGCGCGCTCCCGGCGCGTCGCGGGCAACGGCTCCGACCATGCGGCGCACTGCCGACTCAAGGGTGGGCGCGTCGGGATGGGCGTCGTCGAAAGCCATGTTCGAGACCCCGCTCGTATGGGACAGGAAGTCGCGGATAGTCGGATCGCCCTTGCCCCCGCCGAGGGAGAACCAAGGCAGGTAGTCGCGGACGGGCCTATCGATCGAAAGCCTCTGATCGCGCATGAGCGAGTATGCGGCGAGCGCCTCCATGGATTTGGCCGCGGCAGGAACGTAAAGCCGCGTGTCGGGACCGACCTTCGCCCCGGAACCTTCCCTTCCGAATCCGTCCACGTAAAGCACGGAGCCGTCGGCTACCGCCGCCACCGAGAATCCGGCATATCCCTGCCTCAGCATCTCCACGCGAAAGAAGGTCGCGAGATCCGTATAATGCTCGGGAGCGATATCTGGCGAATACAGGAGGAGGAGGGCCGCCGCCACTATTACCGCGAAGGGCGCGATCCGTTTTAAAACCTTCATCGGGGGCATTATAGCATGGTCCCCGAACTAGGCCAGAGAGGGCATGGGACGGTGAAAAGAGCGAAGGTCGACATTAATATGGAAAAAACCCGTCAAAGGGCCCCGATGCGGCAAACCTTCGTCACGAAGGCGCTTTTACATCGCATCTAGGCGGAATATCGACTTATTCCCTATCGGGAGAAGGAGCGAGCGAGTGGAATTATCGGAGTTTCCCAGGAGGAGCTTGGCCCTACTGCCTACCCCGCTCGTGGAGCTGCCGCGCCTTTCGGCGGCGCTGGGCGGCCCTCGCATCTTCATGAAGCGGGACGACCAGACCGGACTCGCGACGGGAGGCAACAAGGCGCGCAAGCTGGAGTTCCTGATCGGGGACGCGCTCGCGCGGGGCTGCGACACGATCATCACCGGGGGGGCGGCCCAATCCAATCACTGCCGGCAAACGGCGGCGGCGGCGGCGGCCTGCGGCCTGGATTGCCACCTCCTCCTCGGCGAGCCGAAGCCGGGCGCCGACGGCGCGCCCGAAGGCGGCGGGGGAAACATCCTGCTCGACCGGCTTCTCGGCGCGCGCATCCATTGGTCCCGGAGCCGTAAAGGGGAGGATATGCCCCTCGTCGCCGAGGAGCTTCGGGAGGGCGGACGCTCGCCCTATATCATCCCCTACGGCGGCTCCAATGCGATAGGGGCGCTCGGCTTCGCGGATGCGGCCCGTGAGCTGGGCGCCCAGCTTTTGGAAGCGGGCATCGCGCCGTCGCGGATCGTATTCGCGTCGAGCTCCGGCGGCACTCAATCGGGACTGATGGTGGGCGCCAGGCTCTTCGGCCTCGAAGGCTCCGGCGGGCGCCCGCCCGAAATCTCGGCGATCTGCATCGACAAGGCGGTCGACGAGCTCGCCCGCAGCGGCGAGGGCTTCGCCGACCGGGTGCTCGCCCTCGCGAACGAGACGGCCGAGCTCGTCGGCTTGGGCTCGCGCTTCGATCCGGGCGATATCGTCCTCCGGCGCGAGTTCGCGGGCGCCGGCTATGGCATAGTCGGCGACCTGGAACGCGGCGCCCTCAGGCTCGCCGCCGAGACCGAAGGCATCCTCCTCGACCCCGTATACACGGGACGAGCCATGGGCGCCATGGCTTCGCTGGTAAGATCGGGGGAGATCGGCCGAGACGAGACCCTCGTCTTCTGGCACACGGGCGGAACGCCGGCCCTCTTCGCCTACGAAAGGGAGCTTTTCGAGAGCTAAAAAAAACGGGGGCCGGCCGCCAGAGGAGGATTGGCCGCCGACCCCCGGAAGGTCCATCCGCTACAGCGAAAACAAGAGGTCCTCGTAGGTCGGGAAGGGCCAACGCGAGGCCTCCACGATTCTCTCGACCGCGTCGCCCTTTTCGCGGAGCGCGGACATCCTGGGGATGACGCTCTCGCGGTAGGCTCGCGCCTCGGCGAGGGGCTCCTCGATTTCCTGGACGCCGGCGAGGGCTTTCTCGAGCTTTTCGGTTTCGTCGGCGACGGCCGATGCGAGCTCGGCCAGCTTGCGGGCCCTGAGCTCCTGCGGAGAGGAGAGGGCGCCCACCGCGGCGAGCGCGCTCGCGGCGCGGGCGAAGTCCTCGGCCGAGGCGGTAGCGGCGGGGAAGATATAGCGCCTGGCCATTTCGACCATGATGCCCGCCTCGATATTCACCTGCTTGGCGTATTTCTCGAGGTAAATCACGCAGCGGCTCTCGACCTCTTCCTTCGTGAAGACGCCCTGGCGCGCGAAGAGCTCGAGGCCGGCTTGGGACGCGAACTCGGGTATGACCTCGACAGCGGCCTTGAACCGGGGCAGTCCGCGTCGCTCGGCCTCGCGGTGCCACTCCTCGGCGTAGCCGTTGCCGTTGAACACGACGC
>CAYNFM010000152.1:0-6814 GCA_964396415.1 uncultured Treponemataceae bacterium
TACTACCCATGTCGGCCAGTGTGGCCCAAATCATGAGCCAAGGGAAGCTCTACCCATGGCTGCGGCCGGAGCAGTGCCCGCGTCTCGGGACTCGCCAATATCGCGCTGGAGGACGGCGGCTGGGTCGATTTAGCCGGATCCTGCAACCTGGTCTTTGGCAGAGCCGGCCACGCCCAGATCGCGGGCGTCCTCAACCTGGCGCAAGGAGGCTTCGAGGGCGCCCAGGTGTCCGGCCTCGTCAACGTCGCGGGCGGCGATTCGAAGGGCGCGCAGGTCGCTCTCGTCAACTTCGCCTCGCACATCGTCGGCACCCAGGTAGGTCTCGTCAACGTATCCGACCGCATCGACGGCTGGCCCATCGGCCTCGTCAATATCGAGAAGGACGGCGTCCTCCAGACCGAGCTTTGGACCGAGGACATCTCCTCCGCCATGCTCGGCTACGCCTTCGGGACGCGTGTCGCCTACACCATCGCCTCGGTCGGATTCGGCTTTGGGGCGAGCCCCGAGAGTCCCTCGGCGAGCCTCGGGATCGGCGCTCGATTGACGTTGGGCCCATTTTCGGCGACCTGGACTTCTCGTGGCGCGAGCTCTTCGGCGACTCGGGTACCCTCGATTTCTCGCGGCCCCAGAGCCGCCTCGAGATGCGCGTCCTCGCGGGCTATCCCGCGAAGGGCCCCGGCTTTATAGCGGGCTTCGGCCTCGAGGCCTTCCTGCCCGGCCTCTCGCGCGAGAACGACGGCGCCGCCGTGAAGGACTTCCGCGTTCAGCCGCAGCTGCTCCTAGGGGCGAAGCTGTAGGGGGCGCGCGAAAGCCCCGACTCCGGGTTGCTATCCCCCGCAGCTCGATCGATACTCCGAAAAGGTTTGGCCGGTCTTCTGCTTGAAGACCTTGGCGAGATACAGCTCGTCGCTAAACCCGACGAAGGCGGCGATTTCCTTGAGAAGGAGGCGCGGGTTCTCTCGCACTCGCGCGCGGATCAAATCGATCTTGGCCTCGGTATGGTAGCGCTTGGGGCTCAGGCCAAACGAGGCCTTGAAGATTCGCGACAGGTACAGCTCGTTGTAGCCCCCCAGGGCCGCGCCCGTGAGGTCGAAGCTCTCGCGTACTCGCTGGTCCAGGTAGTCCTTGAGGCGCGAGGCCGCCTGGAGTGCGTCGGAGGGCGCCTGGGCCGCTCCCGATCGGCCATCGTCGGCCAGCTCGAGGAGCCGCTCCGCCGCGGCCTGGAAATGGCCCAAGGCGGAGAAGGTCGCGCTCGCGGCGATGCCGCGAAGATCGCCCGCGAGGGCGGCGGAGGCCGAGGCGTAGCAGGCCAGGAACAATCGGGTGCCGGCCGCGGCCGAGCCGAAATCGTGCAGGACGCAGAGCGAGCCGTCCGGAGACTTCGACCGCTCCTCGGCCGCGGCCGGCGCGCAGAGCCAGGCCTGATAGACCTGATACGGCAATGCCGATTCCGCGGCTTCCCCGGCCGCCGTTTCCGGCCTGATTATCAGTCGGTCGATACGTTCCCGCTCCCGCCTTAGCTTCGTCAGGATCAGCTGCTTCTCGGCTCGACCTAGGACTTCGTTGAGGTTGTCGGGGAGTTCGGTCTTGAGGATGTAGTCGAAGGCGCCATAGCGCAGGGCGTCGCAGGCGTAATCGAATTGGGCATGGCTCGTGAGGACGATGCAGATCAGGTCGGGATCGAGAGCCAGCGCGGCTTGGATCAGGGCGAGACCGTTCATGCCGGGCATCCGGATGTCGACCAGGAGAAGGTCGGGCAGTCGTTTGGCGAGGATGCCGAGCATCGTCTGCCCGTCGTGAGCGATCACCGAGGCGCGGAAATTCCCCGGCGCGGCGTCGACCATTTCCGCCACCATTTCGGCTATCGGCGGCTCGTCCTCCGCGATGAAGACTTCAAACATCGCCGAGCGGCCCTCCGAGGCTAACCGTGCAGGAACCCGGGCACGCCGAATCGATGTCGAAGCGAGCCCTGTCTTTGTAGAGGAGCCGGAGCCTGACGACGCTGCTCAGCAGTCCCAGCCTCCCCGTCGAGAAGTCCCTGTTGAAGAAGGTGCCGCGCTCGACCCCGTCCGCGCCGAACTCGGCCAGCAGCTCCTCGACGCGGCCATCGGGAATTCCTTGCCCGTTGTCGCGGACCTCGACGAGCCAGGAATCGCCGTCGATCCGGCAGGCGAGGGCGATTTCCCAGGGGCCCGCGCTCTCCGCGAAGCCGTGGACGAAGCAGTTCTCCAATAGCGGCTGCAGGAGCAGGCGCGGAACGGCAATGCCTTCCATTCGCGGCGCCCTGACGATCGTAAAGCTGAAATAGGGGTTGTAGCGCTTGGCCATGAGCCTGAGGTAGTTTTCGGCCTGCTCGATCTCCTGGGCGAGGGTGGTCGCCTGCCCGGAGTTTTCCAAGGTATAGCGGAGCATGGCGGACAGGCCGTTACACATCTCGTGGACCGCCACGGCGTCCGCCTTCTTGCCGTAGGCCGAGATGCAGGTGAGGGTATTGAAGATGAAATGGGGATTGAGCTGCGCCTGCAGGGCCGCCATGCGCGCGCTGATCTCGTGGTTCTCCGCGATGAGCAGGGCCTCGTGCTCACGCTTGAGCTCCACCAGGAGCTCGCCGAAGGCGGTGCCGAGGATCACGACCTCTTCCGGAGCCGTAGGCAAAGGCGCGGGGAAGCCGGTCTCGAAATCCGAGATCTTGCGGACCTGGTCCGTGAGCTGCCTGACCGGCTTCGTGATGCTCCTTAGGGATAGCCAGGAGAAGGCGGCGCTTACCAGGAAAAGGAGCACGAGGCAGGCGACAAGTATTGCCAGGGTCTGGGCGACCGGCTTCCGGTAGGCCGAGGTATCGGCGAAGAGCGCCAGTTGCCAGTCGACGCTCTCCAGATCGGAGCGGAAGACCATGCGGCCGGATTTCGCGGCGGCGCCCGCATCGAGGGCCCGCGGGGCGGAGTCGAAGGATGCCCATAGCCTGCGTCCCGTCTTGTCGTAGAGGCCTATCTGCTCGGTCCCCCTGCCGTCGGGCCTTTCCCATATCCACGACAGGGTCTCGATGCGCTGGTTGACTTCGAGGAAACCGTAGACTTGCTCGGTATCCTGAATATGCCTAAGCAGGGACACGACGATCTGTCCCCGAGCCGACCACGGCTCGCCATGCGGCGGCAGGAAGCTGCGGAAGGCGCCGCCGAGCATCGCCTCGCGCTTCTTTACGAGCTGCGCGAGCTCGCTCTTCGAGAAAGAAATCGTATCTTGCTGGTTGGAGAGGTCCACGAGATCGCCGTAGCGGGAGACGAGGCAGATGCGTCCGGTCAGGGCCTTCATCGCCGTGAAGGAAAACAGGGCGTCGCGCACGTCCTCCCGTATCCGCGGATGGGAGAGGAAATAGTTTTCGGCCGAGTCTCCGGGTATCGTTTGGAAAATATCCTGAATTTGGCGCGAAGCCACTATGGACAGGGAGAGCCGATCGAGCTGGTCCAAGGCTCCGTCGAGCTGCTGCTGCATCTTCTCGAGCCGGTAACTCTGCTGCAGTTTGAAATTGGAGCCTAGGTAGGCGCTGAGGATGATGCCGGCGGCCGTTCCGAAGGCCAGGATGATGAGCGAGAAGAGCAGGAGGTTGGAGAAGAGCAGGCGCTGGCTAAAGCGGCGAAAGAACACCCTTTTACGGTTCATTGTCGGCGCCCCGGTCAGAAACCGGGCAGCTTCCTGGCTCTCGCGGCCCTCATGCGGATGGCGTCGATCTCCTCGATGGTCTCGGCCACCGAGGCGCGCCCCATCATCAGGGACTGGATCGGCTTGACGCTCTCGACCTGGCTGTATCCGACTATGCCCGCCTGGATCGAGGGCAGGATGAGCCTGTCGATCGAGTCCCGGCTCTCTTCCACCTGAGCGGAGGACTTGTTGCTGGTCACGCTCTTAAAATAGCTTTCGGTCGCCACATCGCGGTAGGCGATGTCGAGGTTTTCCGGCCTTGAGATGAATCGGATGAACTCGAGCGCCTCCTTGGCCTTCTTGCTGTTCTTGTTCGCCAAGGTCATGCATGCGTTCGGGCCCTCGTAGGATCCCTCGGCCGCCACGTTCATGAAGAAGGGCATGATGCCGAATCGGGCGGCGCTGCCGGGATAGCGTGGTTCCAGGTCGGAATATAGGTACTGGTCCCAGGCGAGGACCATCGCGTACTTGCCTCCGGCCAGCGCCGAGGCTTGGGCGTCCCAGGTGTTGTCGTAGAAATCCGCGCCGAGATAGCCCTTGTCCACCAGGGTCTTGTAGAACTCCATGAGCTTGGTCATCTCCGGCAGCTGCGCGAGGCGAAGCTTATTGCCGTTGAGCCGATCGACGAAATTGGCGCGCCTCTGGGCCATGACGTCGAGGGCGTACTGGGGAAAGATCGGCCACAGGTCCTTGAAGGCCATATAGATCGGAGCGATGCCCGCCTTCTTGATGCTCTCGCAAGCCTTCCAAAACTCTTCCTGGTTCCTGGGCCGCGCGATGTCCAGCCGCTTGAATATCTCCTTGTTGTACAGGGTGCCGCTGACCGCCCCCTCCCACAGGGGCACGCCATAAATTTTCCCCTTGATCGAGACCTGAGGCAGGACGAAAGGCTTGAGATCTCGCACGAAGGCCTCGTCGCTCAGATCGAAGAAGGTCTCGGAGGGCTTCATCGCGTCCAGGGCGGGGCCGGCGAAGGTCATGACGATATCCGGCAGCTCCCCCGCCGCCGCTCGCACCTTCATGACGTATTCCCAGTTGTCGATGGGCAGGGCCTGGATGTCGAGCTTGTTTCCCGTGCTCTTCTCGTAGTTGGCCCAGGCCACCTTCATGTAAGGCTTTTGGACCCAATCTTGATTGCCGATCAGCGAGAGGGTGATCGGCTTGCCGGCGGATTGGGCGTGGCAGGCGATTGCGATGCTTGTGAGTAGGGCGAAGGCGGCAGGGATGGGTCTCAAGCTCTCGTTTCCTTCTCGCTCCCGGCCCTTGCGCCCGCTATTCCTTGAGGGAACCGGCCGTAAGGCCGCCGACGATGAATCTCCGGGCGAAGGAGAATATGAGTATAGACGGAACGCTGATGAGCACCAAGGCCGCGTTTAGGTAGCCGATGTTCGGGCCGACGACGCCATACTCGCCCTTGAAGACGTTGATGGCGATCGTCGAGGTGAAGAGCCTGTTCTTGGTCAGGAACATCAGGGGGAGGAGGAAATCTTGAAAGGACCACATGACCTGAAGGACGCCGAGGTTGATCAAGGCGGGCCCGGCCAGGGGGAAGAATATCCTCGCGAAGATCGTCCAGAGCCTCGCGCCGTCCATATACGCCGATTCCATCAATTCCGAGAGGATGCCATCGAAGTTGTTCCGCATCATGAGCACAGCGAAGGGCAGGGTGAGGGTCACCTCGGGAAGGATGACGGCGAAATAGGTGTTGTAGAGATGCATCGTCTTGAGAATGAAAAAGAAGGGGACGAGGACGATCGCTCCCGAGACGGCTAGGCAGATCACCACGATGTTGAAGATGAGGTTCTTGCCGACGAACTGTATCTTGGAGAACGCGAAGCCGGCAAGGCTGGCGATGCCCACCGTCAAGACGCAGGAGCAGGCCGCGACGATGAGGCTATTGACGAAGTACATGAAGAAGGGCATTTCGTTGATCTTGTTGGTGAGGACGTGGGCGAAGTTGGAGAGGCCCGCGCCTTTGAGCGAATTCGATATCAGCGAGTAGATCGGCAGGACCCAGAGCAGGGCCAGGACGAGGAGGAAGGCGAGCATGACCGCGCGCTGCCGCTTGGATACCGGGAAGAGATCCATGCTTTCCATCGCCTATCTCCTCATTCGCCGGTTCACGCGCTGCTGGGCGATGGTGATCGCGAAGGCCAGCAGCAGGGTCAGGACCGAGATGGCCGCCACGAAGCCGAGATTGGCGCCCGCCGAGCGGCTGTTGCGGAAAATGTACGTGCTGATGATCTCGGTCGCCCCTCCCGGCCCGCCGTCGGTCATCAGGTAGACGCGCTCCATCTCCCTAAATCCGCCTAGAAGGAGGGACAGGGCGATGGTCATGTGGGTGTTCTTGAGTATGGGGTAGAGCACCAGGAAGAGGATCTGCCTGAACGAGGCGCCGTCTACGATGGCGGCCTCGAAGACGCTGTTGTTGAGCGTGGCGAGCTCCGCCGTGTAATACATGATGGGTATGCCGATCAAGTAGATCGAGACCGCCGACACGGAGGCCAAGGCGAGCCTGGGGTTCGATAGCCAGCGCTGATCCAGGAACTTAAGGTCGAGGAAGCGCGCCATGTTGTTGAGCAGGCCGTCGTTGTATTCGAGCAGGGTGCCGAAGATGACGGCGATGAACGCCATCGGCAGCATGGAGGGCACGAAGAAGAGCGAATGGAATATGCCTCGTCCCCGGAGCTTGAAGCGGAGGAGGACGGCTACGAGGAATCCCAGGGTGAGTCCGAAGAAGATGCTCACCGCGGATAAAAGGAAACTGTTGAGCAGGGCCAGGAAGAACTTCTGGTCGCCGAGCGCGATGGCGTAGTTGGCCAGGCCTACGAAGCTCGGCTTAAGGAATGTGATATTGACCTTGAAGAAACTCGTCCGCAGGACGAAGTAGAAGCTGTAGAGCATGAAGACGGAAAAGACCGCCAGGAGGGGGAGGATGAACATATAGCCGGCAAGATTCGATCTCCCCATAATGCGCAGGCGCTTCATCGGTATGCTCCTCGACGGCGAGCCCCCCTAAGGCGGGGGGCTCGAGTTTCGATCGAACGGATGCTCAGTACTTGCCGCTCGTCCATTCCTTCTGGAGGGCTTTGACTTCGTCTTCCGGCTTTACCAA
>CAYNFM010000153.1:0-6703 GCA_964396415.1 uncultured Treponemataceae bacterium
GCGGGCTCTATGCGGAGATCTACGAGAGCCAGTTCGACTCCTCGGTCCCGGCGGAGGAGGGGATCGCGGTCTAGCTGCGGGGTATGCGTCCCTCCTCCGAATCGTTTGGAAGCGGCTGGGACCGCAATTTTGATCCCAACCGTTCTGCTTCTTCGTCGTCAACGGCCGCAGGTAAAGCGAAAACGTCGGAAATAGATCGATATCCTTGTACAGAAAGTATTGCCTATCGCAAGCCCCATCCATACCTTTGTTTCTGAAGGAGCGGAAACATGGCGCGACTGGAATCCAAAGACTTCACGGCGACCTTTTCGGTAGACCAGACTCCGAAAGAAGTCTTCGATGCGATAAATAACGTCCGCGGGTGGTGGTCCGGAGAGATCCTCGGCAGCGTCGACACGGTAGGCGCCGAGTTCACATACCGCTACGGGGACGCGCACTTTTCCGGGCAGAAAGTGACGGAGCTCGTTCCGGGCAAGAAGGTCGTCTGGCACGTGACCGATGCGAAGCTCAGCTTCGACAAGAAAGACGAATGGATCGGCACGGACATCGTGTTCGAGATCGCCAGGAAGGGCGACAAGACGGAAGTCCGCTTCACGCATGCGGGCCTGGTCCCCGCATTTCAGTGCTATGGCGATTGCTCGACGGCGTGGAGCACGCTCGTGCTCGGTAACCTGCGAAGGTTGATCGTCACCGGCAAGGCTCAACCGGACGCCTTCGAGGAAGGCGCGGCAGGGAAGGATTCCACCGCGCGCTTTTAGGTGGAATAGTCTCTCAAATATGAAGGGTATCGTGCGGTGCCTGAGCGCTGGAATGTCGGCTGTCGTGAACCTCGTCATGAACCGCTTCACCGGTCCTGCGAGGGCCGGACTGCCGGCGGGTATTTGAGTATATTGGTGACACCATGAACGGCAAGTACGCAATTGCAGGGCCCGCCCTCGTTCTGCTATCGCTGGCCTTGGCGTGGCCGGATGACGCAGTCACGCCCTCGCCGCAGAGCCTCGTCTCCCAGCCGGCCCCCGTCTTCTCCGAAAGGGACACCGATGGCAAGCTCGTCACCCTCGACGAGTATCGGGGCAAGGTCGTCCTCCTCAATTTCTGGGG
Source organism: uncultured Treponemataceae bacterium (assembly GCA_964396415.1). Taxonomy (GTDB): domain Bacteria; phylum Spirochaetota; class Spirochaetia; order Treponematales; family Rectinemataceae; genus UBA1306. The sequence continues at coordinate 1,102 of CAYNFM010000153.1, forward strand.
GACGTGGTGCCCGCCCTGCAAGGCGGAGATACCCGCCTTCGAAAGAATGGCGGTCGAGCACCGAGAGAACCTGGAGGTCGTCGGCGCGGCCGTGTTCTCCAGCGAGGCGAAAGTGCTTCAGTTTTGCGCGGATTTCCAGGTCAACTACCCGGTTTTCATGGGCTCTTACGAATTGATGGAGAAATACGGGAAGGTCTCGGCCATACCGACTACCTTCATCATCGACAAGAAGGGACGGATCGTCGACCTAGTGATCGGATCCCGGAGCCAGGCCCAGTACGAGAAGATGATCCAGCCTCTTCTGAACGACTGATCGCGCGTCGAGCAAGCTACCGCGGACCTTCTGTCCTGGGCGGAGGGACGGAGTACCCCCTCGGGCATCTAGGGATTATCGGGGACTAGTTTGCCTGCTCTATTCGATGACACGCCTCATCAAGCCGTAAGAGCCTTCACAACTTCTGCGACCGCGTCTTTATCCAGGAGAGCTCCTCGGACGTATTTCTGCAATATCATCGAGGCAAGGGTCTGGTACGGTATGCCTTCGACCTCTGCCTTAGCCCTAAGCCCCGCTATTGTAGATTCAGAGAGACGCATGGTTACCGCTTTTTTTGCATCGGCGCGGAACGGGGCCAGCATGGATTCTTGTACTTCCTTCGGGTAGGCCGTTGCCCTATCGAGGTGCTCGAGCTCGCGCTCCTCCTCATCCAGGAAGCTAAAATTCGGAACAGGCTTCTTCTTGCTCATCCTTCGCCTCCGTACTGTTCATTCAAGTCTCGGCTCGGATAGATGGTCTTCAGGAAAAGCCCATCGGCGTCTACGACGAACGGAACCGCATGAACATATCCATTGATCCGCACGATAATGATCCGCTGGTTCGGGCGTGATGGATGCGGAATGATATCGAGTTCTTCCCCAGCCCGAATCAGCTCAGCGACATCCTCAAAACAGAGGCCGCGTTCTTGCCTGAGTAGTTCATTCTTCTCGGCGTTCCAGCGGATGTCCATGAGCTAGTATATTGCAATAGCAATACATTATCAAGACGCGGGCTGTCCCCGAATAGCCGAAACGCGGCCCTCGTAACTGCGGGCGCGAGCACCGGGGGGCCGCCTGAGAAGCGATTCTTGGGTGGCCCTTTTTGTATTTCGCTTCTCCCCTCCACGGACCAGGCGCAACCCCTCTAGCGTCTAACGCGGCTTATTAGCCGGAATCCTTTTAGGACAGGGCGGAGGCGTCGAGATTCATGAAGCGCCTTACTGCCCCGGCAAGGTCCTGGCCCATTCGTCGACGGTCAGGACCTCCGCCTGACGGGGAAAGATCTTCTCCATGAGCACGCGATGGACTTCCGGATCGGCGTCCACGCAGGCATCGGAAAGCACGACGAGCCTATAGTCCATGTCCGCGGCCGCTCGAAGGGTCGAGAGCACGACGCCGCTCGTCGAGATCCCCGACAGCACGAGCGTGTCGATGCGCCGGGATCGGAGGATGACCTCGAGATCGCTGCCGGCGAAGGCGCTGATGCGCAATTTGGTCACCACTATCTCGCCCGGGCGAGGCGCCACGGAAGAGTGGATTTGCGTCGCGGCATCGGAGGCGGCCAAGGCTCGCCGTCCCGAGATGGCCGAAAAGCTCTTGTTCCTCGCGCTCACCTCGGGGTAGCCCTCGCGGAAGGCGACGCGGACGAAGATTACCTCGATCGCGGCGCGGCGAGCCGCTTCCAGGGCCCGGGGGAAGGCCCCGATGAGCTCGGGCCTGTCCGCGAAGCGCTGGACGATCTCGTTTTGCACATCCATGATCAGGAGAGCCGGTCTGTTCTCTTCCATATGATTTTCCTTCCACCCTCCGGGCCCGTCGGCTTAGATCCAGGCGCAAATATAATGGCATATGGACCTATTGGGCCAGTCATGGGGATTCCCTTTGGCGTCGTCGCTGTCCTCGTAGCCGGCGATGCAGGAGAAGACTGACTGCCTCCGATCGATTTCTAACGATCCGCTTCATAGGCGAACGACGCGAAGTCGGCGGGGAACTCCTGTCGCTGCAGGTCTTGGCAGGCGATTCCCACGAAAGCCCCGGTGAAGCCCAGACCGCCGTAGTCGTCGGAGATCTTGCCGGCGTCGAGCTCGGGTCCGATGGCTTGCCAGGGTCTGTCTCCCCGGGACCACCAGAACTGGGCCGCCGCGAATCGGACCGTCAACCGCAGACGCAGCTCGCCGGTGCCGATGTCGACCTCGTCCCGCCCAAGGGGCAGAGTCATCTCCTTCCGGTCGAAAACGAGGAGGCCCAGGGTACGGGTCCCACGGTCTTCGTCCCAGGTAGCGCGCAGGTAATACTGGGCGGACTCGTCGTAGCGGTAGATCAGGCCGGCCATCTGCTGGAAGCTATCGGGCTCGAAGTCCATGACGGTCCGCGCGGTGAAGCAAAAATCGGTCTGCCTTCGGGCTATCAGGGCCTGGCGATGGATGCTGACCGGGGATTCCTTGCCTCGAATCCGCAGCCAACCCGGCCGTTCCGTAATCGAAAACGTGGCCGGATCCCAGGGGATCCGCAGCGTCATGAAATCGCGACGGAAATCCTCGTCGAAGAAGCTATAGGTCTTCGCGAGGGGAGCCGCGGGCCGGCGAGGGCCTAATTCGGGTTCCACCATTACCGTTTCACAAGGTCGGTTCCCCCCGTCCATCAGCACCGGCCAATCGTCGACCCATTGGAGCTCGGCCAGAGCCGTCTCCCTGCCCAAGACACAGTCCCTCCGCCCAGGCAGGGGCCGGCCGACCAGGAAGGCCAGGAACCATCGGCCGTCGGGGGTATTGCAGCAGCTGCCATGGCCGGCTTTTTGGAGAGCCAGATCGGGATGGCCTCGACTGCTGACCAGGGGGTTTCCCGGGTGGACCTCGTAGGGGCCGGTCAGGACCCTGGAGCGAGCCACCGTGACGGCGTGGTCGTACTCGGTCCCCCCCTCGGCGGTGACGAGGTAGTACCATCCGTCTTTCTTATACAAATGAGGCCCCTCGACCATGCCGATGGAGCTTCCGCGGAATATCTTCGTCACCGGGCCGACGAGCTTCCGGCTTTCGGGATCGAACCGCTGGAGCAGGATGCCGCCGAAGGCCTCGGATCCGGTTTTGCGGTAGTCGCACTCCATGTTGACGTACCATTTATTCCCGTCGTCGTCGTGGAACAACGAGGCGTCGAAACCCGAGGAATTCAGATAGATCGGCGCCGACCAGGGCCCCCGGATGTCGGGGGCCGTAGTGACGTAGTTGCGGCAGTCCTTGAACGGTCCGTCGTTCCACGATTTCACGTCCGTGAAGACGAGCCAGAACAGTCCATCGGAAAAGCTCAAGCAGGGGGCCCAGATGCCTCCCGAGGCCGGGTTGCCTTTCATGTCCAGGTATTCCCGGGTCGACAGGGGCCGAGTCACGAACTCCCAGTCGGCGAGGTTGCGAGAATGGTGTATCTCCACCCCCCCGAACCACTCGAAGGTGGAATTGGCGATATAGTAGACCTCTCCCACCCGGAGGATGGAAGGATCGGGATGAAAACCGCGAAGAATGGGATTCGTGATGACCATGGTCGTCATACGGGCCCGTAGGCCTTGAAGTTGCCGCTAAGCTCGAGCAGGCCGAGCATGTAGAGCATGCCGTCGTAATAGCGCCACGTGCCGGCGGGCGGCGCGGCATCCCACAACTCCTGGACGAAGTCCTTGCGTTCCCGGACCGTGGAGGCCAGGCAGGCAGCCGCGTTCATGGCCACGAGGCCGAGCGAGTGATCGCCCCCTTTCGGCTCGCCCGAGGTCGAAAATTGGTTGCCGTAGCCCGGGCCCTGTTTCGCGAAAAAGCGGATCAGCCGGTCGCTCTGCTCGACCTCCCATGGATCGGCCCTGAACCAGAGATAGTCGAGGGCGACGTTCGCGGCGACGCGCCAGGCGTCGAAGCGGAAGGCATCGTGGCCGCCGTGACCGAGGTCGGTCGGCGCGCCGTCGAACCGCGCGTAGTCGGGCGCGAGTCCCGTGACTGGGTGGGTCGCCTTCTTGAGGAAGGCCCGGCTCGCCGCGGCCGCTTCCTTCCAGTAGGCTTGGTCCTTATCGGCCCATAGGGCCCATAGCTCGTAATAGTGGGGCAGCTGATAGGAAGGATCGGTGATCCGGGAAGCCGGCCCCGTCATGGGAACGAAGACGACCTGCTTCGTCTCGGCTTCGAACATGCTCGTCGCCGGGAGGGAAACCTCCTCGTCTTTGTGCAGCATCGTATCGAGGATGGCCTGGGCCTCCTTTCGATAATCGAAGATCCCCTCCCCGTTTCCCCAACGGGCCGAGGCGAAGAAGAGCGCGGTCGCGAGCCACTCCTCGCCGTCCGAGGCGGGGTTGCCGTTCAACTTGCTGCCCCTATCGCTGCAGTGCCAGGCGAAGTAGCCCGCATAGCTCGATCCCGGCTTCTGGAACATGTAGGTCTCGGCCCATTTCCAGATCCGGTCGAATTCGGCCTTCTTGTCGAGCTGGACGGCGATCATCATGCCGTAGGACATGCCCTCCGAGCGCACGTCGTCGTTGCCGATGTCCTTTACGTAGGCCATATCCTCGCCGACGGGGTAATAGACCCGCTCCGTCGCGTCGTTCCCGTAGAAGAGCTGCTTCCAGGCGGCGTCGATCTTCGCGCGGACTTCGGCATCGCTCTTGCCGAGGAGCTCGGTGAACAGATTCGGGTACTCCCCCGTCGCATAGGCCTGGGAGAAGGCCGAAGAGCCGAGGATCAGCGTCAGCGCGGCGCAGGCGAAGGTCTTGATTTTCATGTCGCCTCCTCGAGCCAGGATCCGCCCTTCGCGCCTTTCCGCCTAGCGGACATTTTACCTATCCTGAGCGTCGAGGTGGCGGAGCGGCCGGAAGGCCCGCGATCCGGTCGCGGCGAAGGGCCACTCCATCTGCGACGGTCATCTTTCTCCTTCTTTATTCCAAATATCCTCTCCCACGGCTTGTTCCAGGTCGACTTCACTGAGCGCTTCTTTGTAGAGCGCGTTTAACCGATTAAGCTTCGCGAGTTCCAATGAGGTCTGTGAATCGAGATACTGGAGGTTGGTGATAACGCCTAATGTATATTGGGCCCTGGCGATGTCGAGGGCTTGCTTGGTCTGAGTCAGTTGGTCCGCCGAGTTTTCTACCCGACTGCGACTCGCGGCGAGGCCCCGAATTGCCTGGACTACTTGTGCCTCGATAGTTCTCCTGAGATCCTCGACTTCGTCTTTTGCGGCCGCCAGGCTACCCTCAGCCTCCGCGCGCCGGTTTGCCGTCATAAACCCGTCGAAAATCGGCACGTTGAGCGCAACGCCCACGTTCCAGTTGAACTCGAGCGCGTTGAGGTCGGTATTGTCAACCGTGAATAGCCCATTCTTGAAGCCGAGTCCCGCGCCCGCAGTGATCGATGGCCTATTCCCAAGCACGGCGAGCGTTTTATCGAGACTGGCCATTTCCACCGAATTGGCGGCTTGCAATAGATCCGGTCGATCGTCAAGGGCTTTCCCGACGAGGCTCGGAGCGTCGCCCGCCTTGGAATAGGCAGAGAAGTCTCCCTCGGCTACCAATGGCTCATCCGGATCGAGCCCCAGCAGTTGCCGG
>CAYNFM010000154.1:0-6555 GCA_964396415.1 uncultured Treponemataceae bacterium
CCGGCGCCCTGCATGACCTGCTGGTCCTTGTACTTGCCGTCGGCGAAGTTGACCGCGGGGAAATAGCCCACGTTGGCGGCGCCGAGCTTGTCGGAGAAGGCCTTCCAGTTGCCCACGTCGGAGAGGAGGCCGACGAACATGGCCCCGCCGCCCGCGGCGAACTTGTCGATGCTGTCCATGAAGTACGGGCGGGAGAAGCCGTCCTTCTCGATGTAGCCCTTGTCTACGAGCGTCTTGAGGAAGGCGACGCTCTCCTTGAACACCGGATTGTCGAATTTTTGGGAACCGTCGAAGAGACCGGCGACGTTCGGGCCGTAGGAGTTCGCCGCGGCGCAGCGGAGGAAGAAGTCGATGGTATAGGTCTGGCCCGTCGTGATGGGAACGATGCCGGCGGCTTGGAGCTTCGCGCACGCCGCGAGGAAATCGGCCGAGCTCTTCGGGGCCTTCTCGGGATCGAGGCCGGCCTTCTTGAAGTAGGCCTTGTTGTAGTAGATGCCGAAGCCCTGCATCGTCAGCGGGAGGACTTTGATGGGCTGGCCGAGCTTCTGGTTCAGGGAGCACATCTCGATGCTCGCCTGGGTGAATTGGCCCTTAACGTCCTTGATGTACGGATCGAGGTCGACGATGACGTCGGCGAAGCCGTTCACGCGGGCGCCGGGGTGGAACATCGCGACGTCGGGGCCGTCGTTCGCCGTGGCGGCGCTCTGGATGATCTGGTAATACTGCGTGTCATCGGTCGGCTGGGCGACGTGGACGACCGTGACGCCGGGATTCGCCTTCATGAAAGCGGCGTCGTTCGCCTTCATGGGGGCCTGCGCGCCGGTGGCGTTGACCTCGCTGTACTTGAAGTCCCAGACGGTGAGCGTTTGCGCGACGAGGGAGGTCGCCGCGAGCAGCGACACGAAAGCGAGACCGAGAATGATTCTCTTCATCTTCGACTCCTCCTGACGGGAAATGATAGGAACTCACTATGTGGCCGCATCGGAAAACCGTAAATGGACAGTCTTGCGCGGGATCATGGATAAAATTCCCCGCCGGGCTGCGCGCCGGCGTGGTATCATCCCCGCGTGGCTCGCCATCGGACCGTCCGCGGAAGCATCTTCCTCTGGGTCTCCATCCTCCTCGTCTGCGTACTCCTGGCCTTCTCCCTCGTCGTATACGACTACGCCTCGACCGTGGCGAGGGAACGCTTCTCCGAGGCGCTGACCTCGCTCTCCAAGTCCGTCATGGCGAACCTGGACGCCCAGGTAGCCGAGATGAACCGGCTCAGCCTCACGCTGATCTACTCCCAAGTGTTCAGGGGCCAGTACTCCAGGCACCTGGCCCTGCCTCGCTCGCCCGAGAGCGTGCGGGAGAGGATCGCCAAGCTCGAGAACACGGAGGCGCTGATCGAGATCGGCGACACCGTGCTCGGCCCCAATCAGTCTGCCCCGCAGGTGAACGTCTTCGACCTGCGCGGCGAGATGATCGGGTCGGGGTTCTACAGCCGCCTCATCGAGCGGGACGCGAAGCTCGAGCCCTGGTACGCCGAGGTCATGCGGAAGAACGGGGACCGGGTAATACTGTCGCCGCACGCGGATCCGCTGCAGGAAGAGACCTCGGTCGTCGTGAAGGGCAAACAGTACATTTCTCTCCTGCGCTCGTTTCAGGATCCCCTGCTGTCGACTCAGGGAATCGTCGAGGTTTTGCAATACTGCGATTCGCTGTTCGCCGAGTTGGACATGTTGAGAGGTTCCTCGGCCGCTATCTTCGTTCTCGACACGGGCGGTCGCCTCCTCTATCCATACGACGGCAGTCGACCCGAAGCCGCCGACCTCGTTCGCCTAACCGCGCTGTCCGGGATCGGCCGCGTTGCGACGGGCCTCCTGCCGGGCAGGCTCGACCCGCAGATATACGCGACCGCCGTCTCGAGGGACAGCGGCTGGACCCTCGTCCTCGGCGAGCCTTCCACGGGCCTTTCGTCGAGCATCCTGCAGTACGCGACATGGATCGCGCTGCTGACCTTGTCGGCGATCCTCTGCTCCCTCACCGCGTCCTATTTCATCGCCCGACGCCTCACCGTGCCCATCAAGGCGCTGCACTCGGAGATCGAGGCCCTCGAGCTGCGCAACTTGGACGAGGTGGCGGAGGGCATGCCCAGGTCGGACTTGAACGAGGTCGACTCGCTCAGGCTCGCGTTCCGCGACATGCGGCTCAAGCTCAACGAGTCGGTTAGGGAGGCGGTCTCGCTCCGCGCGCACGAGAAGGAGGCCCAGCTGGTCGCCCTGCAGGCGCAGCTCAATCCGCATTTCCTCCACAACATGCTCCAGACCATAGCCGTGATGGCGGATGAGGGATCCATGGCGCCGATCCAGGACCTGATCATCAACCTCTCGAAAGTCCTCCGCTACGTTTCGACGACCGCGGGGGCCACCGCGACGCTGGGGATGGAGGTGGAGTACGCCGAGAGCTACCTTGCCGCAATGCGCGCGAGGTTCGGCGACAGCCTGGAGTACCTGATAGACGTTCCCGACGCTATGCGGGAGATCGTCGTGCCCCGGCTGATCGTCCAGCCCTTCATCGAAAACTGCTTTAAATACGCGACCGCTGCGCGGCCCCCGTGGCGCATCGAGCTCCGCGGGGAATCCTCGGCGGTTCGGTGGGCGATCGAGATCCTCGACAACGGTCCCGGCTTCTCTGAGTCGACCCTCGAGCGGGCAGCCGAGAGGATATCGGCCCGAAAGCGGAAAGGCGAGGGACTCGCCCCCATGTCGATCTCGGGCATGGGGATACTCAACTCCTACGAGAGGCTCAGGCTGACTTTCGGCGAGAGGACGTTCTTCGAGATCAGCAACCTTCCAGGAGGAGGGGCGAGGGTCGCCATGGGGGCCGATTCGAATGGCCGAGGGCACGCGGCAAATGGCTGAGCGTCGGTTCTCGTACGTGATCGCCGAGGACGAGGAAAGGATGCGGGACTACTTGGCCCGCAAGGTCGCGGAGCTCGACCAGCGCTTCGAGTGTGTCGGGATGGCGGCCGATGGAGAGGAAGCGATCGAGCTTGTCGAGTGCCATATGCCCGACCTGCTCCTCACCGACATCAAGATGCCGGTGCTGAGCGGACTGGAAATGGTCCAGCGTATCCGCCGCGCGAATCCCGATCTTCGAATCGTCATCGTCTCCGGCTACAGCGAGTTCGAATACGCGAGAAAGGCGATCGAGCTTGACGTCGACGAGTACGTCCTGAAGCCTGTCGATGTCGAGAGCCTGCGGGAGACCCTCCGGCGCGTGCGGATCCGTCTCGAGTCCTCCGCCGGTCAGGTGGAGGCCGAATTCGGGCTCGACGGAGTCCAGGCAGGGGAAGCCGACCTGGTCAAGGCGGCGTGCCTCTACCTCAAAGAAAACTATCGGCAGCCCTACTCTCTCGAGCGTCTGGCCTCCGTCTTCGGGTGCAAGAGCGCCTACCTGCTCAGGCTCTACCGGAGGGTCACGGGGAGCACGCCGACGCAGGACTTGATCCGCCTCAGGATCGAGAAGGCAAAGCGACTCCTCGCGGGTCATCCCCAGCTCGAGATCAAGCAGGTCGCGGCCGCCGTAGGCTATGAGGATCCGCTGTACTTCTCACGCCTGTTCAAGCGAGAGACCGGGTTCAATCCGACGGCGTTCAAGGATTCCAGGGGCCAGCCTTAGGCCGGGGCCAGGCGGAATCGCCGGCGGCGACGGCCATGTTCGCCCGGCGCTCGTCGACGCCGGCGAGGAAGCGATCGGCTGTCATCGCGCCGGCGAGCATCTGCTCGAAGTCGGCCTCGATCTCCATCCATTGACTCATTATATACTTGACCCCGCCCTGAAAGGGCTCCCCGCCGAGGCGCGATGAGGCGAGGAAGTCCCTCTCGTTCGGCTGAAGCGGGACCGGCTTCGTGGGGAAGGAGAGGCTCGTGCCCTCGGGTTGCTCCGCCGCGTAGCGGTCGAGATTGTCCTGCCTCGTCAGGAAGCGGAAGAACTGTCGAACGGCATCCGGGTCGCGGCTCTTCGCGTTCCCGAACCACGTGGGCGCGGAGCGCTCGATGCTCACGGTGCGGTTGTCGAGCCAGGGGATGGGGAACATTCCCCAGGAGCCCGCGCCCGAGTCCGGGTTGGACTTGAGCACGCTCCGCGAGAACCCGATCTTGTCGAGGGTCATCGCGGCGGCGCCGGAGATGAGGGCGGTCTTCGACCCCTCGATGGTGTTCGCCATGAAATTGTCCCCGAAGTAGCCGCGGCGCATCGCCTCGAGGACCTGGCCCAGGGCGCGACGGAAGGGCTCGTAGCCGGCGAAGGTCTGTTTGTTCGAGTTCAGGCGCTCGTACAGGCCGGGATCCCTCTCCTCGAAGGTCGCGCCCAGCTCGAAGAAGGTGAGGGAGGAGTGCCAACGGCTGGCGCCCGGCTCGTAGATGGGCGTGATGCCGGCCTGCTTGATCCGTTCGCAGGCCGACATGAATTCCCGCGTGGTCCTCGGCGTGGCGAGGCCCAGCCTCTTGAAGACCTTGTCGTTAAACGTATAGACCCAGCCCGTGTCGTCGTCCCAGAGGACCAAGCCGTACACTCGGCCGTCGTGCGAAACCGTAGGGAGCCAATCGGGCTTGAGGCGCTTTGTCCATTCCTCGCCGGTGAGGTCGAGGCAGTACTTGCGAGGATCGATCTCGGTGTCGAGGTACCATCTGGTCGATTGCATCAGGAAGATGTCGGTGGCCTCACCGGAGCCGAGGATCGTCTCGAGGGCCCGGAAGTAGACATGGGGAGCGTATATCGAGAAGGAGACCTTGATGCCCGTCTCCTTCTCGAATAGTTTTGCGTTCTCCCCGATGACGTCGTAGATCCAGCCGTCCGAGGCCATGACCTGGATCTTCCTCGGCTCCTGCGAGGCCGCGCCGGGGCTTTTCCAAGCCTTGCAGGCCATAGTCCCGGAGGCCACGAGAAGGGAGAGGAGGAGTCCCGCGAGACGGCGAGAGCGTGGATCGCGATGGGGCATCACGGCGCCAGTATATCATGAGTACGGGGTTCCGCGAGCGAGACGCCTCGGGTCCTTCGCGCCGCCGGCGCTCAAGGGGGCTAACGGCGAGGCACGACGGGGAAGTACACCGAATAACGCTCGTACCCGACCTCGCGCAGGGGCATGAAGCGGATGCCCGGATCCTGGCCGCGGGTCTTGTAGCCCCCCTTCCATCTGCCCCACTCCCTCTCGTCGTCGGAGACGAGGACCTCCTCCGGCGCCGCCGGGTCGTCGCAGTAGAGGATGCGCTCCTCGGAGCAGAGGCCGGCGAGGAGGTCGGGGCCGTCCATGAAGGCGTACATGCCGCTCGAGCCGGGGAGGCGCTCCGAGGCGAGGCGCTTGGGCAGCTCTATCCTGACGCGGTCGTCCTTCCACGCGCGTCGGAGCTCGACGAAGGACGAGGGCCGACTCTCCACGCGCCTCGCCTCGCCGTTCACCGATAGCCCGGCCTCCCCCGCGAGCCACCACGGCAGGCGGATCGAGAGCGTGAACTCGGTCGGCCGCGGGCAAAGCACGTGGACTTCGAAGACCTGGCGGTCCGGAGGGGCGGGATGGGCGGGCGCGACGCCGTCTATCCGCTGGATGTCCCCCGCGAGGTCGATGCGGCGGATCTCGACCGTCGATCCCTCGCCTCCGCGGTCCCACGAGAGCCTCGCCTCGATGAGCTGGCAGATGGCGAGCCCCGAGCCGGCCTTGTAGAATATGCCTCCCGTATGCGTCGCGTTCGCCTGTACGTTGCTCCCGTGGCAGCAGAAGAAGTGGTCGGTTTCCGAGGCCCAGAGCTTCACCGAACCGGGGCGCAGGGGCAGGAAGTAGGACACGAGGCCGGAGAGGGGATGGTCGGCCTTCGCCCCATGCGTCAGGCTTCCCTTCCAGAAGCCCTGAGCGAGGACGCCATTGCGCAGGTTGCGCTCCCAATAGTCCGCGTAGCGCGCCTCGCCAGTGCACCTGAGGAGGAACTCCGCGAGGCGCATCATGTTGTAGACCGTGCAGAGCTCCTGGTTCTTTTCTCCGAGCCGATGCGGAAGCCGCTCCTCCGGCACCCAAATCTCGCCTGTCGTACCGCCGCCCGTGGCGGAGCGGGGAAGCCTCTCGGCCGCCAGCTCCCAGTAGGCCTTCGCGATGTCGAGCCAGCGCGCTTCGCCCGTGACCTCATAGGCGCGGGCCGCGCCGAGGATCTCGGGGATGGTCGTGTTCGCGTGCATGTTGGACAGAGGGTCGGAACCCTCGATGAGCGGGCCGAAGAGGCGTCGGCGCGTGTAGCGTTCCATCAGCCCGCGGTACTCGGGCGCGCCCGTGATGCCGAGGAGCTCGGCCCAGATCTCGAGCATGCCTCCGGTCTCGAAGTCCATGATCTCGTCCATCTTCTGGCTCGAGAAGGACGAGGTCCAGCGATGAAACCACTTTGCCCAGTTCTCCGCGAGCTCGAGCGCCTTGACGGATCCGATATGCCGGTAGGCGTCCAGGAGACCCATGAAGGTTTTGTGGATCGTGTAGTGCGGGGCCCAAACCTGCCTTCCGGCGGCGATGCGATCGAGGTATTTCTC
>CAYNFM010000155.1:0-6139 GCA_964396415.1 uncultured Treponemataceae bacterium
TCTTTTCATTCCATTCCTCCATGGGATTGCCGTTTCGGGCCCGCGCGGCGGGCCGTTGTCAGGACTGTACGGGGACGAGATAAGGACTCGATAAGGATTGTGTTAGGAATGGGTTAGGATGCGTTCCCTTAAAGAGGAAGCCGATTCCTAACCTATTCCTAGCGACAATCCGTCTTTCGCGAGGTATAACTGGGCGATCATGACCGAAACCTGGGAAAGCGTATTGGGCTGTCTGCGCTTCGCCTTCCAACCGATAGTCCTTTTCTCCAATGGGAAGGCGTACGGTTACGAAGCCTTGCTCCGAGGATGGAAGGAAGCGGGTTTTTTCGGCATAGCTTCCGTATTCGACTGCGCCTATCTCGAGAATGTCCTGCCAGCGCTGGACCGCTGCCTGCGCGCCAAGGCCCTCGCCGATTTCGCCGCTTGGGCCCCCGTCGGGACCAAGCTGTTCTACAATCTGGACAATAGGATATTCAAATCCGCCGATCACGCGATCGGCGACACGGCCGCGGTCGCGAAGGGCCTCGGCCTCTCCGCCGCGAGGATAGTCCTGGAAATCTCGGAGCGTCATGAGCTCGAAGGAGACACTGACTTCGAGCAGGTCATCGGCCTCTGCCGCGAATTGGGCTTTCGCATCGCCATCGACGACTTCGGCTCGGGCTACGCCGGTCTGAAGCTCCTTCAGATGTTCGAGCCCGATATCGTGAAGATAGACCGACATTTCATCGCCGGCTCGGGAGGAGAGCCGCGAAAAGCCGCGTTCCTCGAGAAGATCGTCGGGATGTCCCACTTGATGGGCGTGCCGGTCGTAGCCGAAGGCGTCGAGACCGAAGCCGAGCTCGGCGCTTGCCTGGAGGCCGAATGCGACATGGTGCAGGGCTTCCTCGTCGCCAAGCCCTCCTGCGGGCAGGGCGCTTTCGAGACTTCCTTCCCGATCGTATCCGGCTCGAAGTTCGAGGCCCGGCGGGGCAGCTCGAAAGTCCGGATCGTCGAGCCGTCGAGCGTGCGCTATGTCGAGCCCATACTCGGCTCCAAGGAATTCCTGCAAGTCCTCGCCCGGTTCCGGAAAGAGGCCGACCTCGATATATTGCCCGTGATAGACGACTCCTACGAGCCGATCGGCGTCTACCTCGAGCGCGATTTCCGCCAATACGTCTATTCGCCCTTCGGCATCGCCCTGCTGGAGCACCTCGAATCCGGGCCGGGCGCCTCGTCCTTCCTTCGCAAGGCCCCGATAGCCGCGTCGAGCGCCGACTTGGGGCGGATCCTCGAGATCTTCAGCGCCATGCCCGCCTCGGGGGGAGTGATCCTCACTCGAGATTCCCGCTACGCGGGTCTCTTGCCGGCCGCCGAGCTGCTTTCCCTCGTCGCCGAGCGCGAGCTGACCGAGGCCCGCGATCAGAATCCCCTGACGCGGCTGCCGGGCAACCTGCGCGTGGCCGAGGTGATAGCGCAGCGCATGACGGAGACTTCGCGAGGTCGGGTCTTCACGTATTTCGATTTCGACGACTTCAAGCCCTTCAACGATCATTACGGCTTCCGGCTCGGGGATCGGGTCATCCAGCTCTTCGCGGACATACTCAGGTCCGTCTTCGGCCGGTCCACATCCTTCGTCGGCCATCTGGGAGGCGACGATTTCTTCGCCTTCGATTATGCCGAGTCGCTATGCCCGGCCCTGGTCCCGGTGCAAGAGGCCTCGGAGCGGTTCAGGCGCGAGGCCGCCTCGTTCTACACGCCCGAGGACAGGAATCGGGGATGGATACTCGGGCGCGACCGCTCGGGCATCGAGAGGGAAATGCCCCTGATAGGGGTCAGCGCCGCGGTCGTCGTCTCCGCGGAAGGATTCAGCCTCGATGCCGATTCCCTCTCGGACATATTCGCCTCCCTCAAGAAGGAGGCCAAGCTGTCCAAGTCGCACATCGCCTATCGCGTGCTTGAAAGGCCGAAAGGGGAAAGCGTCGAGAGGAGCGTCGCCGCCAAGTCCCTGGGGCCGGCTTTCGCCGTGTTCACGCCCGCCTTGCGCTCCTCAACCTGATCGAGGCGGCGACCGGCCCCCATTTAACGCAAAGCTAATATTCTCCTAATCGGGGGCTCACGCGGCTCGGGCATGGTGCTCGCGAAATGAAGGGCTCGAACATCGCCAAGCTGGCATCGTCGATGACCGCCATCGCGGCCGGTTGTCCCTCCGAAGGCTTGCGCGACGAGTCGCGCTACGTGATCGTCGCCGACCTTAGGATGGGCGACGGCGGAAGCAAGGACGAGCTCGCGAAAGCCAGGAAGGCCATCTTCGCGATCCTCGGCAAATGGTATCTTCCGCGGGGCTATACCCTCGTCCTGAACGGCGATATCGAGGATCTCCGCCGCTTCTGGCTCAAGGATATCCTCGCGGCCTGGCCGGAGATGTACGCCCTCTTCGACTCCTTCAAGGAAAAAGGCCGCTTGCGCAAGATAGTCGGGGAGCGCGACCTCCCCCTCCTGCGCCTCCGGTCCTATCCCTACGAGCTGTCGCAGGGCCTGAGGCTGGACGTCCAGAAAAGCTTCCTCCTCGTATTTCATGGCCACCAGGCCTCGCCGCCCTTCGTCGGCCGGGATTACCTGTCGGATTATATGGTTCACTGGCTCGGTTCCTCGAAGCGGTCCAAGGCCGAGGCCGAGGAAGAGGACAGGGGCGAGCGATTCAAGGCCGAAAGGCGGCTGTATCGCGCCTCGTCCAGGTTGGGGATCGTCGCCATCCAGGGCCATACGCGCCGGCCGCTGTTCGAATCGAGGACTAACCGGGACTCGATCCGCGCCGAGGTGGAGCGGCTCCTTCACGAAGGCGATCCCCGCGAGGGCGACTCGAAGCTGGACGAGCTCATCGCGATATATCGCAGGGAGCTGCGCAAGGGCGGACGTCGATCGCTTCCATCCGGCCCGAGCTACGACGAGCGGAACCTGGTCTCGCCCTGTCTGTTCAGCCCCGGCCGAGTCGTCGGCGCGAAGACGCAAGGCGCCAGGGGACTGCGCATGTTGGAGATCGAGGACGGATTGCTCAGCCTCGTGCGCTGGGGCTCGGCGAGGAGCGTCGCGGCAGGCCCGCCCCGGATCCTCGAAGGCACGCCCTATGCGCGATTCCTGACCCGCGCCGCCCCCATCCAAGGCCTTTTCGAGCGCATCGATCTCCTGGCTCCGAAGGGAGACGGGCTATGAACTTCTCCGACTTCCTCGGCAGCTTCCGCGAATTCCTCGAGTCGAGTCCCCGCCTCCCCGTCGACGAGGGTTCCCGCTACGTCTTCATAAGCGACCTGCACATGGGCGACGGAGGCGATAGCGACGACCTCCGACCGAACCGCGAGCTCGCGACGACGGTCCTCGCGCGCTGGTATCTCGAGAGGGGCTATACGCTGATACTCGGCGGCGACATCGAGGACCTTCAGAAATTCAAGCTCAAGCGGATCCGAGACGCCTGGTCGGGAATCTACGATATCTTCGACGCTTTCGCCGCGGGCGGAGTCCTCTGGAAGCTCGTGGGCAATCACGACCTCGCCCTGCTCCGCGAAGAGGAGCATCCCTATCCGCTGCATCACGGGCTCAGGCTGGAGCGGAACGGGCGCACCGTGTTCTGCTTCCACGGCCACCAGGCCTCGAGGCTCTTCGCCCGGTACATGTACATCAGCGACTTCGTCGTCCGCTATCTCGCGAAGCCGCTCAAGTTCAAGAACCAAAGCGTGTCCGGCGACTCCCGGCAGCGCTTCAAGGCGGAGCGCCGCATCTACCGCGCCTCGAAGCGGCTCGGCATCGTCTCGATCTGCGGGCATACGCACAGGCCCCTCTTCGAGTCCCTGTCGAAGTACGACAGCCTCCGCTGGTCCATCGAGGAGCTCCTGCGCGAATACCCCTCGGGGTCCGGCGAGCGGAAAGAGAGGATCGCCCAGCTCGTGGACCTGTATCGCTCGGAGTGCGAGCGCCTGGGCAGGTCCGAGCTCAAATGGGGCCTTTCGAAAAGCCTCTACGAGGAGAAGTCGCTGCTGATCCCCTGCGTCTTCAACTCGGGTTGCGCGACCGGCAAGCACGGGATGAGCGCGATCGAGATCGAGGGAGGGAACATCTCTCTCGTGCATTGGGCGAAGGAAGGCAGCGCCAGGCCCTACATCCTCGAGGAGACTCTGCTCAAGGACGGCATAGGAGGGACGGACGTCTCGCGCTATCTGCTCAAGCAAGCCCAGCTCGACTACGTCTTCGCGCGGATCGATCTCCTCGGAAAGGGCTGAGGGCCGAGCTTGAACGCCCTGACGACGATGCTTCCCGCCTTCGTGACGAGGGATCCGCTGCCCTACGCGTTCTGCTTCCTCATGCTCTTCGGCTTCATGCTCCCGATCTGCGAGGAAATGGCGGTCGCTATCGTCGGCGCGACCATGAAGGCCACCGATACCCATTTCCTCCTCGCCGTCTCCGTGGCCCTCGCCGCCCTCCTCATCCAGGATACCGGCTATTTCTTCGCGGCCCGGCTCTTCGGGGCCAGGGTGATCAGGCACAGACTGCTCGCGAGGATCATCAAGCCGAGAAGCATCGCCGAAGGCGAGCGGTACTTCCTCAGGCGCGGGCCCTTTATCGTGTTCTCGGCGCGATTCGTCGTGGGCCTGAGGGCGGCCGTCATCATGGGCGCCGGCTTCCTCAGGATGCGCTGGTCCCGCTTCGCGCTTTACGACTCACTCGCCGCCTCGATAATGACGCCCGCGTGGCTCTTCGTCGGGTTCATGCTGGGAGCGCAATTCGACCGGAAGGTCGGCCACCTGATGAAGCTCTTCGGGATCGTCGGTCCCATCGCCGTCCTCGCCGGGGCCGTGTTGATTTACCGCGGCGTAAAGGCGGATAAGGCCAGGACGGAGGCCGTCGCGGCCCCAGGCCTCGATTGATCGGGATTTCAGCGCCGAAGCTCGATCCCAGCCGCTTCCATCGGCCAAGATCTGCCGGTCGCCGCTTATTAAGCCGCCGTCCTGTAGCCGGAGACGCTCGCGTGGAGTTCCTTGACCGCTTCGGCTATCCTCCAGCTTAAGTCCCTCAGGTGCTGCATGGCGGTGCCGGTATCCTTCGAGCCCGCCTCGATTTCCCCCATGCCGCCTTTGATCTCCAACCCGAGTCCGGCGACGATCTCCGCCGCCTCGGCCGCGCGGCGCGAATTGGACAGGATCTCCTCCGAGCGCTCCTTGGCCTCGAGGGATTTCCCCGACACGAGCTCGATGTCCCGGGCAACGCCGGCCGTCGACTCGGAAAGCCCGCGCACTATGCCCTGCAGGTCCTCCATGCTCTCCCGCGCCTTGCTCGTCAGGCCCTCTATCGCCTTGAAATCGATATCCGTCTGCGCGCTCTCCGCCGAGACCTCCCCGATCTTCTTGGCCATGTCGTCGATCGTATCTCCGATGACCGCCGCGTTCTCGTTCGTCGATTCCGCGAGCTTGCGTATCTCGTCGGCCACCACCGCGAAGCCGCGGCCCGCCTCGCCGGCGTGGGCGGCCTCGATAGCCGCGTTCATCGCGAGGATATTCGTCTGCTCCGCCACGGCGTTGATTATCTCCGCGACTTCCTTCACCTTCTCGACGCCCGCGACCGTGCTCGCGATCGCCGCGTTGCTCCGCGTCAATCTTTCCAGCTCCGCGGCGGCCAGCTCCTCCAGCGTCGTCGATTCCTCCGCCTCCCGCCGCGCGATGGCATCGGCCCGGGACGCGGCCTCCTTCATCTCGCCGGCGATACGGCTCGAGCGCGCGAGCGCCGCGCTCTGCTCGGCGAGCCGCGCGTCGAGCGCGCCGACGCTCGCGTCTACCGCCTTCGAGGCCTCGCTCGAGGAAGCCAATCGCGCCACCATCTCGTCGATCCGCACGCGGACCGAGGCGATGTTCGCGCCGATCTGCTCGATGGATGCTGCGGTCTCGCTCGATGCGGACAGGATCTCCTCCCGTACCTCCGTCGCGTCGGTCGCCAGGCCCGAGACTCGCCCGATCAGCCCCGCGAAGTCGTCTATCGTGCCGTTTATCTGCGACGCGAGAGAGGAGAGCTCGTCCTTCCCTCCCGAATCCACTTTTACGGTAAAATCCCGCCCCTTCCATTTCTCGATGGCCGTCCCGAAGCCCGCGAAGGAGCCGTTGAAGGCTCTCGCGAAGCT
>CAYNFM010000156.1:0-6067 GCA_964396415.1 uncultured Treponemataceae bacterium
GCGTTAGGCGAAGCCCTAGCGTAAGCGTCATGCGCCACCGCTGCCTCGATGAGGTGGCCGGCGCAGTAGAGCTCGTGGCCCCAGGCGAGGTCGGCCCACCGCTTGTCGGGGGCCGCCACGGTGAAGTAGGTGTTCACGTAGCCGTCGGGAGCCTGGGCCTTCGCGATGAGGCGGATGGCTTCGTCCACCCTGGCCTCGAGAACCGCGTCCGGATGGTGCGCGAGGCTGTAGCTCGCGGCCTCTATCCATTTGGCGACGTCGCTGTCCTGGAAGACGGTGCCCTTGAATTCTCCCGACGCCTCGCCCGCGGCGATGCGGAAATTCTCCACGGCGTGGGAGGGCTCCGCCCCCGGGACCTCGTCGTTGAGCGCCAGCCATTGATAGGGCAGCATCTCCCGCGAGACCATATCGATCTTTCCGGCCCAGAAGCCGCCGGTTATGCGCGCCTCGCCGAGACCGAGCCCTCTAATCCTGACCATCTATGCATCCTTTCCCCGCGCTCGCGCGCGGTTATTTTATCGTCGCCCGAAGGCAGTCTCGACGGAGACCGACGCGACCGCGGCTCGGCCCTATGATTTCAATCCGGAGAGCACGATGCCCTCGATGAAGTATTTCTGTCCCACGAAATAGAGGGCGACCGCCGGCGCCACGGACATGCAGGAGGCGGCCATGATTGCGCGATAATCGGTGCCGAAACCGGCCCTCATGTTGGCGAGCCCTTGGGATATGGTGTTCTGCGCGTTGCGCGAGATATAGATGAGGGGACCCAGCACGTCGTTCCAGTATATGATGAAGGTGAACAGCCCGATCGAGATGAGCACCGGCTTTATGAGCGGAAGCAGGATCTGCGCCAGGATCCGTATTCGCCCGGCGCCGTCTATGGTAGCGGCCTCGTCGAGGTCCTTCGGGATCGTCATGAGGAACTGCCGGCACAGGAAAATGTTGAAGGCGCCTCCTCCGAGGAAGGCCGGCACGATGAGCGGAACGTAGCCGTCGGCCAGATGGAGAGCCACCCATCCCTTGAAGATCGGGATTATCGTGACCGTGCTCGGCATCAGCATCGACGTGATCACCAGGGTGAAGATCAGCCTCTTGAAGGGAAACTCGAACCGCGCCAGGGCATAGGCGGCCATCGTCGACGTCAGGAGCGTTCCCGTGACCGATGGGATGGCTATCGTAAGAGTATTGATGAAGTATCGCCCGAAGGGGAATATGCTGAGGGCCGCGGGATAGTTGTCGCCCCTCCAGATCGACGGCAGGAGCCTCGGCGGGTATTGGTAGATCTCGATATTGTTCATGAACGAAGAGCGCAGCATCCAGAAAAAGGGGAAGATGCAGGCCAGGCCCAGGAGCGCGGCTATCGCGGTAATGATGAAGTCGGTTCTCGTTCGCATGGTCATTCGGCTGCCTCACTCGCCTTCGAAGAAGAGCAGATTCCTGGAGCTGACGAAGATCAGCGCCGTCACGACGGCGATGAACGCGAAGAAGATCAGCGATACCGCCGACGCGTAGCCGAAGCGGTTGTTCCAGAAGCCTTGCTTGAAGATGTAATAGACCATATAGAGGGTGGACCCGTTCGGAGCGCCCTTGGTTATGGACATCGCCGGGACGAAGACCTGCAGGTTCGCGATGATGCTCATGAGGATATTGAAGAAGATGACGGGCGAGAGCAGGGGGAGGGTGATATGCCTGAACTTATGCCAGGTGTTGCCGCCGTCGATCTCCACCGCCTCGAGGTAGGTCTTGGGAATGCCCTGCAATCCCGCGAGATAGATGACGATATAGTTGCCGAAGCCCCAGATGGTCATGATGCCGAGGGCCGGCGTCGCGGTCGCCTCGTCCCCGAGCCAGTGCACCTTGTCGAGTCCGATGGAATTGAGGACGAAGTTGATGACCCCGAAATTGGCCTCGTACATCCATGCCCAGACGATGGCCGCGCCGATGCTCGGCACGATATAGGGCAGGAAGAAGATCGAGCGGAAGAGACCGCGGCCCGCGATGCGCTGGTTGAGGAGGAGGGCCACCGCGAAGGCGTATGCCGTGCCCAGGACGACCGTGAAGAGGGCGAAGTAGAGCGTGGAAGTCACCGAGCGGACGAAGAACATATCGTTGGTGAACAGCTCGGCGAAATTGCCCAGGCCGATGTACTTCGGGGCCTTGAGGGCGTCCCACTGCGTCAGGCCCATGCCGACGACGGCGATTATCGGGAGGAAGGTGTAGAATATCAGGCCCAGGATGGCCGGCGTGAGGAACAGATAGGCCGAAATGACGCCCCGTGATTTTCTCTTTGCGCTCAATTGAGTACCCTCGCAGTCCCTTCGTATCAAGGTCGGTCGGCTCGGGGACCGCGCGCCCCGTGCCCCAAGGCCCGAGGACGCGCAAGGCCCCGTCGACTATTTCGCCTTGTGCTCGTCGAAATACTGTTGAAGCTTGGGCATTATGGAAGCGATGTAGTCCTTGGCCGACGTCTTGCCGTTCCATACGGCGTCGATCCCGGAGCTGAGGATGTCGTCCAATCCCTGGTAGCCGTTGAAATAGTACCAGGGTACCTGGATGGCATTGTGCATCGCATAGTCGATGACCGCGGTCTTGTACATGGCGAAGGGCGGCCTCGGGGGATGATCGGCCCACTCGCGCATGGCCGCCTCGTTCGCGTACCACTTGGACATGACCGGCATGAGGATGCCGCCGGTGATGGTCGACCATTGATTCTTCTCGTCGGCCCACCATTTGATGAAGGTCATCGCGGCGTCCGCGTTCTTGCTGGCCTTGAAAATCCCGAAGGGGGCGCCGGTGTTGTACGTTACGGCCTTCTTCATCTTGGGCAGGACCCCGACGCCGTAATCGAGACCGTCCTTGAGGGAGTTGTTGAGCGAAACGCCCATCTCCCACTGGCCGGACGTCGCCATCGCGATCTTATTGGTGAGGAGGGTCAGGTCGAGGCTCGGCATCGCGGCGTCGTCGGCGACGGACGGGGCGACCTTTTCCTTGATATACAGATCGGCCAGAGTCTGCATGGCCTCGACGGACTCGGGCTTGTCGATGAGCAGCTGCTTGCCGTCGGGGCTCATGAGGCCGCCGCCGTTGGAATAGGTGACGATCGGCCACATCCACCAGAGTCTGTTGAAGTCGGCGCCATACTGCACGATGTTCTTCGGGTCGAATCCCGCGTCGTTCGGGGTCTTGCCGTTCTTGTCCTTCGTGAGCTTCTTGGCGACGTCGACGAACTGCTTCCAGGTCCAGGCCTTGTCGGCGGAGGCGGGAGGATAGGGGATCTTCGCCGCGTCGAAGAGCTTCTTGTTGTAGTAGAGGAGAAGGACCTCGTTACCCGAGCTGTAGCCGACCGGCTTCCCCTTGTAGGTGAAAGTCAGGGACTTGAGCGGAGCCGCGTCGGCGGGGTACATGGTGCTCACGTCGGCGAGGAGGTCGGCGGCGGCGAACTGGATGGCCATGGCTTCCGAGAGCTCGGTGCAGTCGGGCAGCTGTCCCGCGGCGGCCATCGTGTTGACCTTGGTCTCGTAGCCGTCCCTGGGGATGGCGATCATCGTGACATGGATCTTATCCTGCGAGGCGTTGAACTTGTCGATGTTGGCCTGGACGCCCTGGGCCTCGGACTCGGTGGTGTTGTACCAGCACATGTAGCTGATCTCGGTCTTCTGGGCGACCGCGAAGCCCGCGAGGACGAGGGTCATGAGGGCGAAAACGAGGAACTTCTTCGAGAAAGTCATTCTGCTCTCTCTCCTTCAAATCGATCCCGACTGACCGCATCGGTCAGTACCGGCCCGGGGGTCGGTCAGGGTATCGGTAATCGGACATCTGTGCGCTCGAATGCCTTTCGGCTATAATCGGCGCACCCGACGGCTTGCGGTATCGGGGTTTGCTTTCCTTGGTGGACCTCGATACTGCGGCTGTTGGCCTTAGCCGAATCGGCTTCGCCGATTCGGCTCTGCAGTTTTGCTTCGCAAAACTGCTCATAAACATCACTGCCCTTTCACCTCCTTGCATGATTCGCGGACTATCAAGTCGATCGGGTATTCCAGCCTCACGGGAGGCAGGGCTCCGCCCTCCAAGCGCTCTAGGACGCGCTTGACGGCCGAGCGGGCCATGTCCCGCGAGTAGATCTTCATGGTCGTGAGCGGAGGCGACGTATGCCTCGCGAGCTCGGAATCGTCGAAGCCGACGATCCCGACATCCTCGGGGACCCTGATTCCGCGCTTGGCAAGGGCGGAGAGGGCCCCGACGGCAAGGAGATCGTTGGCGCAGAAGACCGCCGTGACATCGGGGCGGCGCTCGATCAGGCAGGTCATCGCCTCGTAGCCCGCCTCGGCCGACCAGCCCTTGCCGCCGCAGGCGAGACTCTCGTCTTCCGGGCGGCCTTCGCCCGCCCCTCCCATCTCTTCCCTCCACGCGGTAAAACGCACTCGGGCCGATTCGAGCCCCAGGGGTCCATTGAGTATGCCGACGCGTTCGTGCCCGAGGCCGCGCATGAAGCGGATCGCCTTGCGGACACCCGCGCCGATATCCATCGTCACGCAATCCAGGCGCTCGCGAATCGCCGTGGGCGCGAGCAGGGCGGTGGGCACGCCGGAGCGCTCGATCAGCTCGAGGAAGGCAGGGTCGCGCGCCTCTTCCACGACAAGACCGTCGACCTTATCGAGAAAGCTCTTGAAAGCCACCACCTCTTCCGAGTTGCCGTCGTCGATGTAGGAAAAGAGCATGTGCCTTCCCGATCGGACGCTTTCCTCCTCGATACCGGCGAACACGTCGAAATAAAAGGCCTCGGACGAAATCGGCTTCCGAAGCGATCGCTCTTTGCAAACCACATATCCGAAGGTGCCCTTGGAGGTCTCGGGGCGCGCCGCCGCGATATCCTGACGTCCCAGGACGAAAGTACCCTGCCCGATCTTCCGATCGAACAAGCCGCGAGCGGTCAAGGCCTGGATCGCGTTCCGGACCGTAGTTCGGCTCACGTCGAGTTTGATGGATAGCTCTCGCTCGGAAGGTATTTTCGAGTCCTTCGGCCATTCCTTGGATTCGATCTTGCCCAAGATGTAGTTTTGGACTTGCGTCTGCATCGAATCCTGGACATTGCGCCTAATGGTATCTTGTGGTTCTATATTCTCCCGGATCAACGAAGGTATTGATACCATAAGTAACCATAATAAACCTGAATCAAGGGCTGTCAAGATATAATTATGAAGTTTTCATGATAAATACCCAGAAAATATTCTTGAAGTCGAACTCTTTTAAGTATTTACACATTTCTACTGGACAAAAACAAACAATGGGAGAACAATTGGTCTTAATTGGTTACTATTAATGGTTGGGAGTGCTATGAAAGCCAGGATAATCCTCGATCGAGACTACAAAGTCGGACAAATCGACAGAAGGCTCTTCGGTTCCTTCATAGAGCATCTGGGGCGAGCGGTGTACGGCGGCATCTTCGAGCCAGGCCACCCCACTGCCGACGCGCGGGGCTTTAGGCGCGATGTCCTGGCCCTCGTCCGGGAGCTCGGCGTCCCGGTCGTCCGCTACCCCGGCGGCAACTTCGTCTGCTCCTTCGATTGGGAAGACTCGGTCGGCCCCGTCGAGTCCAGGCCCAGGCGCCTGGACTTGGCCTGGCGCAGCGTCGAGCCGAATCTCTTCGGCCTCAACGAGTTCATGGCCTGGGCGAAGGAAGCCGGAACCGAGGCGATGATGGCCCTCAATCTCGGCACGCGGGGCGTGGACGCGGCCCGCAACCTGGTCGAGTACTGCAACCATCCGGGAGGAAGCTACTGGTCCGATCTCCGGATCAGCCACGGCTTCCGCGAGCCGCACGGAATCAGGCTCTGGTGCCTCGGCAACGAGATGGACGGACCGTGGCAGGTCGGCCAGAAGACGGCCGACGAGTACGGACGGCTGGCCAACGAGGCGGCCAAGGCGATACGCCTCTTCGATCCCTCTCTGGAGCTCGTGGCCTGCGGCTCGTCCTTCGCCGCCATGCCCACCTTCCCCGACTGGGAGGCGACCGTGCTGGGCCATTGCTATGAGCAGGTCGATTACCTATCCCTCCATTCGTATTACG
>CAYNFM010000157.1:0-6019 GCA_964396415.1 uncultured Treponemataceae bacterium
AAGTCAGTTCATCAAATAGCCGGGAGAGTCCGAATCGGCGGAGGAGCATCACATGGAAGGACACGGCAGCAAGATCTCAATAATAGGCGCGGGCTCGGTGGGGGCGACGCTGGCATTCAACCTTGCGCTCAAGGGCTCGGTCACCGAGATCGCGCTCATCGACTCGAACCGGGAAAAGGCCGAGGCGGAAGTCCTCGACATCAAGCAGGGCGCTTCCATGGGCCGACCGGTCAATATCGAGGCGACCGAATACGACGCGTGCGGGCATAGCGATATCGTCATAGTCACGGCCGGAGCGCGACAGCACCCGGGGGAAAGCCGGATGGACCTCCTGAACCGAAACGTCGCCGTCATGAAGAGCGTGACCCGTTCCGTCATGGAAACCGGGTTCTCGGGAATATTCCTCGTCATAACCAATCCCGTCGATGTCCTCACCTGGGTCGTGTTCGCCGAAAGCGGCCTCGGCTCGTCTCGGGTGATCGGGTCGGGGACGACGCTCGATTCCTCGCGACTCCGAGAGTACGTCGCTCGGCACTGTCGGGTGAATCCGCAGAATATCCACGGGTACATCCTCGGGGAGCACGGCGACACCTCCTTCCCGGCATGGTCGATGCTCACGATCGGCGGCATGCGCCTGGAGGAATTCTGCCCTTCGTGCGGCGCCGCCTGCGGGAATCTCGGAGAGTTCAAGCTGAGAGCGGCGGTCGATATCAGGCAAGCGGCCTACAGGATCATAGCGGCCAAGGGATCCACGTATTACGCGATCGCCCAGGCGGCCTCGGCGATCGTCGAATCCATCGTGCGCGACGAGCGGCGGATCCTACCCGTGTCCACGGCCCGGAAGGAATTCCACGGCCTAGCGCGCACCGCCTTCAGCTTCCCCACGATAATCGGCGTAGAGGGCGCGTCTCCGGTCCTCGATTTTAAATTGAGCCTCGAGGAGGAAAGGCTCCTCCTCGCGTCGGCGAGCTTCGTGGCCGAGAATATCGCCGGCTCGGGCTACTGAAGCCCCCCCGCGCACCGAGCGCCTCGAGGACGCGGCTCCCGCGCTCCAAGGCCATCATCGGCGAAAGGCCTCCGCGAGGCTCTTCCGGTAGTCGGGCCGGACGATGCCCTTTTCGGTGATGAAGCCGGAAACGAGCTCGTGCGGCGTCACGTCGAAGGCCGGATTCCTGACCTTGACGCCCTCGGGCGCGCTGCGCCTCCCGCCGAAGGAAGTCACTTCCTCCGCGCCGCGCTCTTCGATTTCGATGTCCCCGCCCGTGGGAGCGCCGAGGTCGAAGGTGGAGGAGGGGCAGGCGACATAGAAAGGGATCGAGAAATGCTTCGCGAGAATCGCCACGCCGAGGGTTCCGATCTTGTTCGCGGCGTCCCCGTTGGCCGCGACGCGGTCGCAGCCTACGATGCAGAGGTCGATCAGGCCCTTGGACATGACGTAGGCCGCCATGTCGTCGCAGATGAGGGTCACGTCGAGGCCCGCGTTCTGAAGCTCCCAGGAAGTCAGCCGGGCACCTTGGAGAAGAGGGCGCGTCTCGTCCGCGTACACGCGGAATCGCCTGCCGCGCGAGAAGGCGATGTACATCGGAGCGGTGGCGGTACCGAGCTCCGAAGCGGCCAGGGCGCCCGCGTTGCAATGCGTCAGCAGGCCGCAGCCATCGATAATCAGGGCCTCGCCGCTCTCGCCGATGCCCCGGCAAATCGCCCGGTCCTCGGCGTGGACTCGCTGGGCCTCGCCCGTAAGGAGGGCGTAGAGCGTCGTCGAGTCGAGGGCTTCGGCCGCGTGGGCCCTCGCGAAGGCGAGCATGCGGCCCAGGGCCCAGCTCAGGTTGACCGCGGTGGGACGCGAGGATTCGAGGTAGCCGGCTATCGAGTCGGCGCGGGAGAGGAAGGCTGCAGGATCGAGTCCGATCCAGGGCCTGAGCCCGACGAGGAGGCCGTAGGCGCCGGCGATGCCGATGGCCGGCGCGCCGCGCACTTTGAGGAGCCTGATGGATTCCCAGACTTGCTCGACGCTCTCCTGCCTCTCTTCGACTATCTCGAGAGGAAGTCTCGTCTGATCGAGGAAATAGAGCTCGCCTTTCTCCCAACGGAGGCTCCGGACGACCGAGTAGCCACTTATGGAGCTATTCTCGCTCACGATAGGCTCCTGAGCAGATTCATCAAAGCGATAAAAACCGCATTTTTAATTATGGATGCCGATTCGAGGGAAGCAACCCTGGGTTTCCCCCGACCGCCAAACTCATGAAGCCACCAGGGGGCGGCGGATGGAGTCAGGCTGGCTAGCATGAAGCATAGGGTTGAGCGCGGCTACGCCAATGGCCGACTCGGTAGGGATGCGGCGGCGGCATTCTTCGCTGTAGTTGTTTGGCATGGCTCAGTATGGCGTATTCGGAGGCGCTACTCCACCTGTCCATTCACCAAATCTTTTGGTGGCATCCATGCGACAACGCCCTCGCGAAGCAGAATATGTGCGCAGATTCCAGTCGTTTCACCGCACAATCTTTGCCGAGTATATTCGAGTATGAGCATGCGGCAGGAATCAAAGGTCTGGAGCGGGTCGGCAAAGTCGTCGCACAGCACAGCTAGGACGGTATCCTCGATCGCGCACCCGATCTCCTCGCCATCGAGAAGAACCGAATACACCACCGATGAAATTTCCGATTCATGCGTCCGTTTATTAGAAAAGGTCAGCATCATGTTCGTCCACTCCTCCGCTTTGCTCGAGTGGTTGCGGCCGATCGCCACTGCGGTTGATCGGCTCGATCGCGGGCCACGTTCCCCAGAAGCCATCGGGGAACGGGTGGATAGAGCCCGGTCGGCAAAAATCCAAGGGGTCCCCACTTAAATCGGTATCCATGCGATAACGGCGGTTCAAACTGCTTTCAGGCATTCTACGCGCAAAGAAAAATCCGGGCTGCCACTTAAATCCACTATTACTTCGGGCGCCTCGGGCTCTTCGCGCGTCGTCTTGAAGCGATTGACTTCCTCATCGAGTCGCGCGCTCCCCGCGCTGACCTCCTCGGCGAATCCGGTTACCGCGCGTATCGATATACCGATGTCTGAGATGCCCATGGCGATCTCGGAAATGTGCGAGGTGATCTCCGCCGATGCCCTCGAGAGGTCGTCCATCATCCGTTTAATTTCAAGGGAGCCTTCGTTCATGGCCGCGGAGCCCTCCTTGACGAGGACGGAGCGCTCCCGCAGCTCGACCATGGCCTGCAGTATCTGCTTGCTCCCTATTTTGATCTCGCTGATCCCCGCGAATGTCCCGGCGATTAGTTTAGCCCCGTCCCTGATTTTCGCATCGATAGCCGAGAACACTCGGCTCGTCTCCGCGTTAGCCGCCATGGCCCCTTCGATCTTCGAGACGATTATCTTGATCGACTCGGAGATGTCGCGGGAGCTTGCCGTCGACGCCTCGGAGAGCTTGCGGATTTCATCGGCCACGACGGCGAATCCGCGACCTGCCTCTCCCGCGTGAGCCGCCTCGATCGCGGCGTTCATGGCGAGAAGGTTGGTTTGCGACGCTATATTCTGGATGACGGCGGCCATCTCGCGGATAGTCCCGACATTCTGCGGTATCTCTTCGATCTTCGCGAACGCCGTCTCGAAAACGGATCGGCCTCCCTCGGATACCCGCACGAATTCTTCGGTCGATGCTCGGTCTTTCTCGGTAATGCGGCTCATGTTTTCGAGGGAGGAAAGCATCTCGGTGATGGAGGCCGTCGCCTCCTCGACCATGGAGCTCTGACCCTCGATTTGCGCGTTGAGGTCGGCGTTGCTCCCGACGATTTTTCCTATGGAGCCCACGGACTCGGCGATGTACGAGTCGAAGTTCTCAATTTGCTCACCAATGGAGCGGGTACTTGACTCAATTTGGGTCGCGGAGCCCGTCGCCTCGGTGGTCGCGTCGACGAGGCGGTTCTTCACGATGATATTAGACTTCGAAATCTCCTTGATGCGGTAGAGCGAAGAGGAGAGTCCATCGAGGAAGATGTTGAGGTTTTGGGCTAGCATGCCGATCTCGTCGCGCGATTTTACGCTGGCCCGCTCGGAGAGATCGCCCTCTTTGAGCATGGAAATGTTCCGTTCTATCGTAATGATGGACCCCGCGATCCCGTTGGCGAGAATCAGGGCAAGCGCGATCATGATGCCTATGATGATGACGGCGGCCGTAGTAAAAGCGATCGCCCGCGTCGCGCTGATCTCTCCATCGATGATGGCGTACTGCTGCGAGATGGTTGTCTCCGAGGCAACGAGAGAATCCTGCATGACTGCCAGATCGGACATGAGGGATGCAAGGTGAGGCAGGACCGCTGCCACGAGTATTTTCTTCTCGGGACCGAAGTCGTAGGTGTAGATCATGGTGAGGTCGACCGAGTCCGGGAAATAAAAAATCGTATGGATATCGGTATCGAGGACCTGCATATCCTCGTTCAATTTGGTGAGTCGCCTATTATTCAGCGCCTGGAGATTCGTGATCACCTCGAGCGCAGACCGTATGTCCTTATTGAACCTTGGCAAGACCTTGATGTTCGCGAGATTTCAGAAGGATTCGTCTAGGACTTTGTTCGCGTCGGCGAATGCCTCGCTCTCCGTTTTGAGCATAGTGTAG
The DNA here is from genome assembly GCA_964396415.1 of uncultured Treponemataceae bacterium. GTDB lineage: Bacteria > Spirochaetota > Spirochaetia > Treponematales > Rectinemataceae > UBA1306. Next base: position 4,616 of record CAYNFM010000157.1, read on the forward strand.
GGCAGCTTGTTGAGCTCGATGAGCTGGTTTTTAATCGCATCATCCAGGGCCGCGAGATAACCTTTCTCGCGCTCGATCTGATCGGCTGAACCAAGGAGGGCGGCATATACGCCTGCAGCGGCAGCCAATACCAGGAGGACTCCCATAACCAAAAAGATCATCTTTATGCGGATTTTCATTCTTCCCTTCCTTACGGAGACCATTTGCGCCTGGATGTGAGTATCTCGGAGGTCCGTTTTTTTTAGTTGCAGTTTATGTAAGATTTTTGTAAATATTATTTATATTTCGATGTAGCCGAATATCGGGGCTCCGATATTGGCCAATCTCGATCTTCAGTCTCCTTGCCGTCCTTTTCACCCGCGACCTGGAGCGGCCCACGTGATACTCGGATGAATTCACACCGACTAGGAGCCCGTCTTATGAATCGCCGAGATCATTCGCGAGAGGATCTTCGCACGTATGCGGGACGAGCTATCCTGCGCCGTCAATGTCGCATAAGAGGATCCACGAAGAGAGGACGGAGGCCAAATATGGCTTTATCGTCGAACAAGAATTTTAGAAGAGAATGCTCATCGGCAAGGGAGCTCGATGAGCAAGCGCATCAGAGAGGCCGAGCTGAAATTAGCCGAGATATTCAATCATGAGATCACACAAGCTCAAGGTACGCGTGGGCTCCGGCCGGAAGAAGGATGAGCGGATCCTCGGGAAGCTGATCTTCTGAGCGCAGCCTCCGACGTGGTTATTCGGCATTAACGACTGGAGCCATGTATACTGCGAACTCCTCGATCCCGTCGATGCCGAGGACCCTCGGCGCGGATGCCGTGGGCATGTCCACCGTGACCGAAGCCATCGCAGCGGCCCGCTGCGAGAGGTACCGAAGGAGCGCGATACCGGGATAGGTCATCCTTCTCATTCTCGACCTCTATGGATCCCTGTCTCTCATCGGGACCGGTGTTGGGGCGCGGAGCGAAAGCATGGCCGTCCGCCTTGCCATTTCGGCTTGACTGCCCGCCGAGTCCTTCTTACGTTTTCCATTCAGGCGAAGGTCCGGGAATCCCGGGCAAGGAGTCGTGAGCATGTCAGAGACTCGATCCGATCAGTACGAAGAGTGGTATAGCCCGTCCGCCGATATCGTCGCCCAGGCCCACGTCAAGAATTGGGACGAGGTCGCCGCGAAAGCCGATGCGGACTTCGTCGGGTTCTGGGAGGAGCGCGCCCGCGAGCTCATCGACTGGCAGGAGCCCTGGACCAAGGTTCTCGACGATTCGGCCAAGCCCTTCTTCAAGTGGTTCGTAGGCGCGAAGACCAATATCGTCTACAACGCCATCGACCGGCACCTGAAGGGAGCGTACCGGAACAAGCTCGCCCTCATCTGGGAGGGAGAGGACGGGGAGAACCGGACCT
>CAYNFM010000158.1:0-5821 GCA_964396415.1 uncultured Treponemataceae bacterium
GAGAAGCCGTAGAGCGAGTAGTGGTGGTAGATCTTCATAGGTAGAGGTGCTCCAGGTCCTTGATGGCCTCCATCGTATTGGAACCTTTGAACGAGACGCCGGTTTGCCTCGCAGGGATGAAATAAACGCGCTTCAGGTCGCAGTTCTCGAAATCGCAATCGTCGATCTCGCCGCGGATGAAGCGAGAGTCGTAGAGGTTCGATCCGTTGAAGGTGCTTTCTCGGATCTTGGCGCCGTCGAAATTGCAATGTATGAGCTCCGCGCTCTCGAAGGATACGTTCGCGATCTCCGAGCCTCCGAAGGAGCCGAATTGAACATTCGCTCCCGAGAAGTCGCATGATTCCACATGGGCGCCATCGAAGAAGCAGAGGAGAAAGGTGCTGCCGGTAAAGAGGACATTCCTGAAGGAGGCGCCTATAAACGAGCAGCCTATGTACTTGCGTCTCGAGAGGTCCTGGCCTTCAAGAGACAATCCCGCCAGGCACAGGTCCTTGGCGCCTTTTCCGTCGAGGAGGAGGGCCTGGGCCGAGGCAGACGCGGCCCCGGGGGCCGGATGATGCGCGAGGCAGCGGTCCGAGCCGTGGAAGCTCGGCGCGGCACAGCCGAGCTCGGAGCAGCGTTGGAAGGCGTGCATATGACCAGGTTACCCGATGGCGGCGCGATGACGCAAGTCTTGCGCAGCGGAGCGGCCGCGCGTATTATATCCGCATGTGCTCGTACTGCGGATCGCCAATGCCCGATGACCGCTCGCCGGGTTTCAACGAAGCCTGCGCAAGCTGCGGCAAAGACCTTCACGTCTGCCTGAATTGCCGCTTTTATAAGCCGGGCGCGAGGTGGGACTGCGCCGAGACGATCGACGAGCCCGTCCCCGACAAAGAGCGTCGGAATCTTTGCGACTGGTTCCAGACCTCCCCGACTTTGCTCGTCGCCACGCCGGGACGATCCACCGAAAGCGCCGCCGCGGACAAGGCCCGCGATGAGCTCGATAGGCTGTTCGGGGGATGATGTCGACTCCAAGAGCCACCGGTCCCATTGCGATAATCGACTCCGGCATCGGCGGACTCCCGTATCTCGTGGCCGCGCGCGAAGCGCTTCCCGCCGAGTCCTTCGTCTACCTGGCCGACAGGGCCGGATTTCCCTACGGTACCAAGCAGCGCGCCGATGTTCGGGATATCGTTCTCGACCTTCTCTCCCGTCTCGTCGGCGGTTATTCCCCGAAGGCGATCGTCATCGCCTGCAACACGGCCTCCCAGGCCGCCCTCGACGCGGCTCGCAAGGCCCATCCCGGCCTGCCGATAGTCGGCACGGTGCCTGCGGTCAAGCCCGCGGCGGAGCGTTCGCGCAGCGGTATCATCGGTATTCTCGCTTCGGCCGGCGCGGTCGAGGATCCCTATCTCGATTCCCTCGTGGCGCGACATGGCAAAGACCTCACCGTCCTGCGCGAGGGGGCGCAGGATCTCGTATCTTTCGTCGAGCGGCGTTCCGCGGTCGCCGACGAGGCGGAGCGGCGCGAGGCAGTGGCGCCCTATGTTCGGCGCCTCGTCGATCGGGGGGCTGATGAGATTGTGCTCGCTTGTACGCATTTCCTCCATCTTCGGGACGATATCGCCGCTTTTGCGGGCCCGGCCGTAGAAGTCATAGATTCCCGCGCCGGCGTCGTGAAGAGATTGAAGCAGGTCCTTAGCGATCGGAGCCTTTTAAATCCTGGGGGCCCTGTCGCTCGCGATCGGAGCCTTTTAAATCCCGTGGGCCCCGTCGCGCGCTTCGACGACGCGGTGATTGATCGAGGACCCTTCCTCCTGACGGGCGAGCGACCCTTCGAAGCCGAGTATCGCCTTATCGCCGAGACCTTCGGATTGGAAGGCCCCGAGTCGCTGCCGACGCGTTAGCCTGAAATGGAAGGAATCGTACTCTTCGGAGTCAACAACCTCTTCTCGATCCTGTGCGCGGACGGCGAGAGGCGCCTGTGCGTCATTAAAGGCAAGCGCATCAAGGATAGGACGGGAGAATACAACGCCCTCGCAGCCGGGGACGAAGTCGACGTCGAAGCCGGGGTAGCCGGACGCGTCGGGGAGCAGGGACGGGGTACGATTACCGGACTGAAGACGAGACGCAACGTCTTCGGGCGCTACAACGAGAAAGGACGCGCGAATCAATCGATAGCGGCCAACGTCGACCTGGTCGTCTGCGTCGCGTCCCCTTCCTTCCCGCCTTTCAGGCCGCGCTTCGTGGATCGCGTGGCGATATTGTCCGAGGCGGCCCATGTCCCTCTCCTCATCGCCCTCAACAAGTCCGACCTCGGGACCGACGCGGAAACCGAACTCCGGCTCGCCCTATACGAGAAGCTCGGTTATGGAATCATCCGGTGTTCCGCCCATACGGGCTTGAACGTGGGGAAGCTCGCCAGGAGACTCGACGGCATAACCTCCGTGTTCGTCGGTCAGTCCGGGGTAGGGAAGTCGAGCCTGTTGAACGCCTTCGAGCCTGGGCTCGCCAGGCGCGTCGGCGAGATCTCGGAAAAATACGCTCGGGGAAGGCATACGACCACGATGTCCGAGCTCGTCGTCCTGCGCGGAGGGACGCGCGTCATCGACACGCCGGGAATCCGAAGGCTCGCCCTTCGAGGCATCGAGCCGTTCGGTCTCGACGCCTATTTCCCCGAGCTCGCCGAGTTGTCCCCGCTCTGTGAGTTCGGGCTGTCGTGTACGCACACCGACGAATCCGGATGCCGGATCACGCGGGCCGTCGAGGAAGGCCTCGTGCACGAGGATCGCTATGAGAGCTACCTGCGAGTCCGATACGAGCTCGGAGCGAGCGCCGATTACGGCGCGAAGGAGGGCCGGAGCGCCCTGAGCCCGAGGAGCTCGGGGATACGCCGAGGCGACGGCGCGCGAAAGACGGCCCGCTTCCATCATGGAAGGGACGAGAGCGATGATTGACGAGCGAACGTTGCGGCTCCTCGAATTCGCGCGGATACGCGAGGACGTGGCCGGATACTGCCTCTCGGAGGAGGGCCGCGAGGCCGTACTCGGCGACTCGCCTCGATCGGAGCCCGGAGAAGTCGCGGCTCTCAAGGCCGATGTCTCGGTCCTCATCGGCATTTTCCAAGAAGGACGTGATTGCCCCGCACCGTCATTCCCGAATATCTCCGTCCCGTTCAGGACGATGGCCAAGCCGGGCGCCTGCCTCGAGATGGACGAGCTTTACGCCATAGGCGCTTGGGCCGAGGCCTACGGCGTCCTCGTCTCCTTCATGAAGGGAGTCGAGGAACGGGGCCTTTCCCTCGGACTCGACGCCGCGCCCGACCTCGTTTCCGCCGCGCGAATCGTCTTCCGCATCATCGACAAGGACGGGTCACTCCGCGACCTGCCCGAGCTTCGAGACGCCCGAGCGAGGATAGCCCGCATACATAGGGACATTTCGGCGATAACCGATTCCTATTACAAGGATCAGGATATCCGATCCATGCTCCAGTCAGACGAGCCGACGTTGAGAGACGGCAGGACCGTCCTTCCCGTCAGGGCGAATTTCAAGGCAAGGATCAGGGGCATCGTGCACGAAGTCTCCGCCACGGGCCAGACGGTCTTCATCGAGCCCGAAGAGCTCGTGCTCAAGAACAACGAACTGATCCAAGAGGAGGCCCGGTATCGGCAGGAACTCCTCCGCATGCTCCGCGAGGCGACGGCGAAGCTTCTCGTGCACGCCTCCGCGCTCGTCGTCGCGCGCGACCTGACGGCCGTCCTGGACGGGATCTATGCGCGGGCGCGCCATGCCCGCGCGCTGGGGCTATGCATGGCGCGCGACCTGGACTCGGGCTTTATCCTGCTGAAGGCGAGGCATCCTCTCATCGGGCCTAAGGCGGTCCCCATCGACGTGGAGCTGCCCGAAGGCACGCGCACCTTGATCGTGACCGGCCCTAATACGGGCGGCAAGACCGTCACGCTCAAGACCATCGGCCTCCTCGCCTTGATGAACCAGTTCGGCCTCGCCCTCCCGGCCGCGCCGGAATCGGGCTTCGCGATCTTCGATTCGATCTACGCCGACATCGGCGACGAACAGTCCATCGATCAGTCGCTCTCCACGTTTTCCGGCCACATCCGCGCGATAGGCGGCATCGTGACGGCCGCTTCGTCGAGGAGCCTCGTGCTTCTCGACGAGCTGGGCTCGGGTACCGATCCCGAGGAAGGCTGCGCCGTCGCGATGAGCCTTCTCGATTGGTTCATAGAGCGCGGATGCCTGACCGTGCTTACGACCCATCACAGCATCCTCAAGAATTACGGCTATTCGCGGCCCGCCTGTCTCAACGCCTCGATGGATTTCGACAAGGGCAACCTCTCCCCGACGTATCGAATCTTGATGGGCGTGCCCGGGGAGAGTCGAGCCCTCGAGATTGCCTCGAAGAACGGCCTACCGACTGCGATCGTAATCGGCGCGCGAAAATACCTCGCCGAGGAGAGGGCGGACGTTAGCGAGCTCATCAGGGGCCTTACCGAGAAGCATCGGGAGCTCGAGGATATCGAGGCCGACAGGCGCAAGCGATTGCGCGAGGCGAAGGAGGCGCAACGGAAAGCCGACCTTGGATCGCTGCGGATCAGGCAGAAGGAGACGGAGCTGCGCGAGCGCGGCGTATCCGACCTGCGCAAGCTCCTCGACGAGAGTCGGAAGACTCTCGAGAATCTCGTCAGGGAAATCCGGGAAGGCGAACTTACGCCGGAGAAGACCAGGGGCGTCAAGGACTTTCTCTCGGAGCTCGCGCGCGAAGCCGGGCGGGAGGAGGAGCGCCTCGAGAACTTCAGAACGGAAACCGCTATCCAGGTCGGGAGCGATCCGGACGGCGAGGCCTTTCGCCCTGCGCGGGTGGGGGCTAACGAATCAGAAAATGCAAAGACCCCCGCGCTGGGAGAAGGCGTCCAGGTCCTCATCGGCGTCGCCCGCAAGCGCGGCCAAGTGCTGCGAAAGGCCAAGAAGGGCTATTGGCTAGTCGAGACGGAATCGATGCGACTGACGCTTCCCGAGGAGGAACTCCTTCCGGTGGCCGATGCGCCCACCGGCCGACCCCAGGTTCAGATCGAGCTGGCTTCGAGGGGCGAGGGCGGAACGAAGGCCGCTTTCGAGCTGGACCTACGAGGGTACCGACTGGCCGCCGCCCTGGACGCCGTCGAGAAACAAGTCGACGCCGCCGCCCTGCAGGGCCTGTCCCTCTTCCAGATACTTCACGGCACGGGGGAGGGCGTCCTGGGCAAGGGGATACAGGACTATCTGCGTGGCCACCCTGCTGTCGCGGATTTCCATTTCGCCCGCCCAGAGGAAGGGGGCTATGGGAAGACGATCGTCCGTTTGCGTTAGGCCTATTTTGCGAGCTTCCCCTCGCTTTATTCCCGTGGGCGGCGGATTTGAGATCATCTTGGCCGCCCTTTCGGAAAGCCTCCCAGATCGTCCCACTCGATGCCTTCGCCCGAGGGGATGTCGCGAGCCGCTATCCTACCCGCTAGGATAGGGAGGAGCTCCGGATCCAGGCCCGGCCGTAACACCTTCTCGGTACGGAGGACGGCGAGGTCGACCTCGGCGAGAACCTCCCCTGCCCGTATCGCCCGCAGCGAATGCACGGAGCGATTCGTCCGGCGATAGTTGGCGGACTCGCTGGGAGCAAGCCGCTTGACGCCATCCCCGAGGGCTGCCTCGACCTGCGCCTCGCCATATTCCGCCTTTAAGGTGGCGATGGTCTTGTCCGGGTCGAGCGCCTGAGCTCGGCGTATCGCTCGAACCATTTCGGCGAAGCTATCCGGCGGGAGGGCTATGGCGTCATCGAGACCCGGATCTT
>CAYNFM010000159.1:0-5750 GCA_964396415.1 uncultured Treponemataceae bacterium
GTCGTGTTTACGGATAAACCGATCCTTTAAACCTGCGGCCACTTCTTCAAAATCGTCGGGAAAGGCGAAACGCGCCCTCTTCCTGGCGAGTGCCTCGGCGAAGACCCGGCGCTCCTCATCGTTCCTGCAGCCCGTCTGCCGTGTCCATCTCGCGAGCAAAGTCTTCTCCGCCGTCATGACGCGGTCGAGATCAGCCGCGAGGGCCCTGTCCTCGGCTCCAGGGATACGGGCGTAGCGGGGGCGTCTCCCTTTTCGGATATCTTCCAAGTGGTTCGGATCGGCGATCGCCACAAGCGGACTCGCCTCGAAATATGGGCGCTCCTTGGAGCTGCGCACGAGATCGCAGGTCTGCGTCAGGACCGCGTAGCCTGCAACCTTTTCTTCGTAGAGGTCGGAATCATAGTCCTGCCCTGGCTCCTCTTTCTTGAGCGGGAAGCCGGGATCGAAGCGCTTGACGAAGCCGAAGGGACCGATGGCGAAGTCGCCCTGGCGCCAGGACTGGAGTGACGCGTCGAGGGATTGGTGCATCCTATCCGCTTCGACCGGATCGATCATTCGGAGGAGTCCCTCCGCTTGGCGACCTTCACGCTTCTGCCGCCGGGAAGATCAAGATGGATCCTATCCTGAAGCGCGTCCATGAGTATCCACGGAGGAAGAGGCTTTTTCGCGTCGTCGGACGCCCTTCCCTCGACTGGGATCTTGCGTGCAGGGTGCTCCTCCGGGAGGGTTTTCAAGGCTTCGTCCTTTCCCTCGACGAGGAGGTCGAAGGGGATGGTGTCGTCGGCCCGCGGCGCGAGGAGGAAGGTCCGATTCTGGAAAGGGGTCGCGTAAGGAAGGTCCCTGACGGCCTTGAGCAGGCGATAGAGCCGTTCCTCGTGGCCGGAAGCCAAAGCATCGCCGTCCATCCAGAGGTGGAGGCTCCTCGGCGCCACGTCGAAGACGCGCGCGAGCTGCTGCCAGGTGAGGCCGCTCGTTGCCTTGATTTCCTGTAAAGCCTGCGGGGCGGATATCTGCTTGGCGCGGAAAAGCGAATCCGAGAGACCGATATTCGTTGCGACCAAATAATCCTGCGGCCAATTCGCGGTATTGACGGAAGCCTGGGTTCTTTCGCTTAGCGATGGTCCGACTGCAACTTGTATTTGTCGCGCGGCGGCGACAGGAGCGATGATCGTGCCGTATCTGCCGGCCAAGGATGATGATGTCCCTGATGGAATCGTCGCTGTCATATTACTTCTCCGAAACGGCGCAGGAATTCATCCGTCGCTACCCAGCGGAAGAAGCGGTAATCGGCCTCCGCGAGTGCCTGTATCCTCTGCATGAGGGCGGAAGTCTCGAAGCTTTCTCCCCTCTCCGAGAATGCGTCGATATCTAGGATCCAGCTCTTCTCGTCTATCGGAGGAAGGACGATGGGATCGTGGGTGAGGCCCGCGCCCAAGAGGCCCCAGCGGGCCAGAATGCTCATGTCTTCGGCCCCTGTATCGATGACCGTTTCCGATATCGAGTGCCGGAGGTTCTCGCCAATCTCAGTCGAGAGTATCCCGTGCACTTCCGGCTTTATCAGGCCTCGGAGAGAGATAAAGTCCTCGCCCCGCAGGCGGTTCACGTAGCGGAGGCCTATTCGCTCGATTCGCGAAGGGGTAAACAGTCTCTGTGCTTCGGCTAGCAGAGGTTCGAGGAGCTCGAGAAATTGTGTCTTTCCTTGGTATTCCATAGTTTCGAGGGCGATGAAGCCTGAACTGAGAGAGACGATCGACTTCTTGTCGAGGTTCGTGAAGCGCCATATCGTCTGGTTTTGCAGCTGCATGCCCTCTGGTCCGATGAGGATTCCTTTGCCCTGCTCGTTCTGAAGGCTTGGAAAATCGTGTCTGATGGCCTCCTGGAATGGGGCAATGAAATCCTGCTTCTCGATCGAGGCGATTATCGGGAAGCGTATTTGAGTCAGCACGCGGAGCAAGGGTGCGCGTGGTAGTGGGATGTCCTTCGGGAAAGGGCCCGAGAACGGAGCCGCTAGAGTGGCCATCTCATGCTTCCTCCAATAAAAAGTATAGGCTTCATAGTGACGTACAGTGAAGTATAGTGTGAAGCGTCTTGCATACTACTAAACAACTAAGGGGTAGATAGGTTATTTCAACTGGACAAGTCAATTGAGAAAAGACTTATAATTATCCCGGTGGATTGAAGCCAATGAAAAATATTTTATTTTGAGGAAACTAAATGAGCGAGGTAGGGCCGAAAGGAGAGAAGGCGTGAAATCATTCGACGGACGGTTCGATGATCGGCTCCCGCTTTCGCATGGACTCGTGCGGACGGTGCGTACGCTCGGGGAATACCGGGGCAGGGCGGAGCTGTACCTAAAGCAAATGCCCCAGGTTCTCGAAACGCTCCGGGCGGCCTCGATCATCCAGAGCGTCGAATCGAGCAGTCGCATTGAGGGCGTCACCGCCGCTCGCCACGGGCAAGTCTGCTGGGAATCTCGAGTGCCTTGGCCGTGGTCCGATGGCTCGATGGCGCAAGATATAGGTATTGTACATAATATATACGTACTGATATGAGGTTAGTACGTATATAATCGCGAGCACAAAATGAGCGAGGTAGGGCAAAAAGAACGAGCGACCCAAAACCGAGTAGTCGAGCTTTTTAAGAACAGGCTCGGCTACGAATACCTCGGCAACTGGGGCGAGCGCGAAGGCAACGAAAACGTAGAGGAAGGCCTTCTTCGCTCTTTTCTGGTCGAAGGCCAGGGGATCGACGAGGCACTGGCGCATCAGGCCATTCGCGGGATCGACCAGGCCGCGAGCGGCGGGACGAGGAGCCTGTACGACGCGAACCGCGAGGTCTACGGCCTCCTGCGATACGGCGTTCCGGTCAAGGCGAGCCACGAGGAAAGCCATAGGAACGTCTGGCTCGTAGATTGGGAGCATCCCGGGCGCAATCGCTTCGCCCTCGCCGAGGAAGTGACAGTCCGCGGCCGCCATGACAAGCGCCCCGACATCGTCGTCTACGTCAACGGCATAGCCCTCGCCGTCATCGAGCTCAAGCGCTCGACCGTGTCGGTCAGCGAGGGCATACGACAGAACCTCGCCAGCCAGAGGCCCGAGTTCATCGGCGGCTTCTTCTCGACGATCCAGTTCGTCATGGCCGGCAACGACAGCCAGGGGCTTCGCTACGGGACTATAGAGACCAAGGAGAAATACTACCTGGAGTGGAAGGAGGAGGGCAGACCGGAAAATCCCCTCGACCGCGCCCTCCTCCAGCTTTTCGAGAAGGGACGCTTCCTGGAGATCATCCACGACTTCGTAGTCTTCGACGCAGGTACGAAGAAACTCTGCCGCCACAATCAGTACTTCGGAGCTAAAGCGGCCCAGCCCTTTGTCCGCCGCCGCGAGGGTGGGATAATCTGGCACACCCAGGGCTCGGGCAAGAGCCTCACGATGGTGTGGCTCGCGAAGTGGATACGCGAGCGCGTGAAGGACGCGCGTATACTCATCGTGACCGACCGTAAGGAGCTCGACGAACAGATCGAGGGCGTATTCTATGGCGTGAGCGAGGCCATATACAGAGCGAAAAGCGGCGCGGACCTGGTCGGCGCCCTCAACAAGGCAGAGCCCTGGCTCCTTTGCTCTCTCATCCACAAGTTCGGCGCCGCGGGCGGGGAGAGCGACGAGCCCGACGTGGAGGGCTATGTCGCCGAGCTCAGCTCGATCCTTCCGCCCGGCTTCGATCCGAAGGGAGATATCTTCGTCTTCATCGACGAGTGCCACCGCAGCCAATCCGGCGACCTCCACGGGGCGATGAAGCGCATTCTTCCCAAGGCAACGCTGATCGGCTTTACGGGCACGCCACTCCTCAGGGCGGATAAGAAGAAGAGCATCGAAGTATTCGGGCCCTACATACACACTTACCGCTACGACGAGGCGGTCCGCGACGGAGTCGTCCTCGATCTCCGCTACGAGGCGAGGGACATAGACCAGTCCATAACGTCGCAGGCCAAGATCGACCAGTGGTTCGAGGCCAAGACGAGGGGCCTCAACGATATCGCCAGGGCTCAGCTCAAGGCGCGCTGGGGTACGATGCAGAAGGTCCTCTCGAGCCAGTCGAGGCTCGACAAGATCGTCGCCGATATCCTCCTCGACATGGAAACCCGCGACAGGCTCATGAGCGGGCGCGGGAACGCCATGCTCGTGACGAGCAGCATCTACGAGGCCTGCAAGTGTTTCGAGCTCTTCAAACCGACCGATCTCGCTGGGAAGTGCGCCATCGTCACGTCGTACCGACCTTCGCCCAATGAGCTCAAAGGAGAGATAAGCGGCGAGGGACTCACGGAGCGCCTCAGACAGTACGAGACCTACCGAAAAATGCTTGCAGCCTGGTTTGGGGTCCCGGAGGACGAAGCGATCGGCCGTATCGATGATTTCGAGCGAGCCGTCAAGAAGAAGTTCATTGAGGAGCCCGGGCAGATGCGGCTCCTTATCGTCGTGGACAAGCTTCTCACCGGCTTCGACGCGCCGTCGGCGACCTATCTCTACATCGACAAGGAAATGCGCGACCACGGTCTCTTCCAGGCTATCTGCCGCGTGAACAGGCTCGACGGAGAGGATAAGGAATACGGCTATGTCGTCGACTACAAAGACCTCTTCAGAAGCCTCGAAAGCGCGATCAAGGACTATACCTCGGGCGCCTTCGAAGGATACGACGCGGACGATGTCGCCGGACTTCTAAGCGACAGGCTCGCGAGGGGGCGCGTGGAACTCGAGGACGCGCTCGAAGCCGTGAAGGTCATCTGCGAACCCGTCGCGCTGCCGCGGAGTCAGGAAGACTACAGTCGCTATTTTTGCCCGAGCGAGGTAACGAACCCCGACGAGCGCAAGGCGAACGTGGCCAAGCGTCTCGCCCTCTATCGCGCCGTCGCCGCCCTCGTGCGGGCCTATGCCGATATCGCCGGGGAGATGGAGGCGGCCGGATATTCGGACGCCCAGGCCGAGGCAATGCAAAAAGAGGTCGATTACTACGAGAGCCTCCGAGGCGCGATAAAGGTCGCGAGCGGGGATTACATCGACCTGAAGGTCTTCGAGCCCGCCATGCGCCACCTGATCGACGCGTATATCCGAGCCGAGGACAGCGAGAAGCTCTCGGCCTTCGACGATTTGAGCCTCATTCAGCTCATAGTCGAACGCGGCGCCGGCGCTGTCGACAGTCTCCCATCGAGACTTCGCGACAGCGAAGAGGCCTCGGCCGAGGCGATCGAGAACAACGTCCGCAGGCTCATCATGGACGAGACCCCGGTCAATCCCAAGTATTACGACAAGATGTCCGAGCTTCTGGACGCTCTCATCAAGGAGCGTAAGGCGAAGGCGATCGATTATAAGAAATATCTCGATGAGATCGTCGAGCTCACCAGGCGCGCGAGGGACCCATCGAAATCGCGCGAGTATCCTGCACCTATCGACAGCCCCGGGAAGCGGGCGATCTACGACAATTTCGGAAAGGACGCGGATTTCGCCCTCGAGGTCCACGACGCGGTGATGGCCAGCAAGATGGACGACTGGTATGCGAATATTTTCAAGATAAGGGCTGTGCGGAAGGCGGTGCGCGAGGCGACGGGCGAGGATGGCGAGCGGCTCGATGCCGTCATGGAACTCGTGAAGGAGCAGAGGGAGTACCGTTGACCGGACGGTTAATTTTGGATGGGATTGATATCGAGGTCGTCAAGAAAGATCTCAAGCATCTTCATGTCGGCGTCTATCCACCTG
>CAYNFM010000160.1:0-5700 GCA_964396415.1 uncultured Treponemataceae bacterium
TGTAGGTCGCTCGGACCGCTTCCCAGTAGGCCCTCCGCACATTGAAGGACAGTGAACGCTTTACGGTCTCCCGCGCCACGTCCTTGACCTGGGCCTGGAGGTCGGCGATGGTCATGCCTTCCTTGACACGGTTGCCGTCGTATACGGGGTACTCGAGGTTGAGGCCGAAGGAGAAAGCATTGTCTAGCGAGGGAATGGGTATAGAGATACCGTCGAATGATATTTCGGAATCCGAGGCCGGGAGCTCGCTGAGCCTCGTATAGCCAGCGCTGGCGGACAGCGAGGGGATTCGCTTCCACTTCGCCGAATCCGCCTTGGCGCTGGCCGACATCCAGTCGAGCTTGGCGCTCGCGACTCCGTTGTCTTTGGCCAGGGCCGTGGTTACGGCTTCGTCGATAGTTATCGAAACCGGGGCCTTCGATGCGGCGGGAACGCTCGCCGCGGTAGGGGCATTCGCCGCGGTAGCGGCGTTCGCCGCAGCAGCGGCGGGGCTGGCCTGTTGGGCGACTGCCGGCGCCGCGAGCGCGAGGGCCCCGATAGCCGCGGCAATCAGTCCTCCTCGATGAGCCGTACTTGAATTCTTCAATCGTGCAGCCCTTCGCCTTCCTCGGTCCGCGCGGCCATCCGCTCGCGCATGAGCCGCCTCATCCGCATCCTGCCGATAAACGCGCCCGGTCGTCCGCCCAAGAGGATCTTGGCCAATATGAAGAGACCGACTGCCTCCCAGAACCCGAAAGCCGGGAGGCCGAGGATCCCGGACATTATCCGGTTCCATAGCAGCATGACAACGAGGCCGACTAAGGCAAGGCCGGCGGCGGCGAGGACGATCCAGCCGGAGATGGCGAGGGTCTTCTTGCCGCCGCTCATCTCTTTCCAGCGCTTATGCGCCCGCATGTGCTCATCGTGAAACATATTCACTCCTCTATCCATTCCCGGAGCGCGGCCGCGAGCCGCTTTATCGCGTATCGCTTCCGCGCGGCCAGGGTATCCGGGGATATCCCGCTCGACTCGGCGAGCTCTTTATAGGTCAGGCCGTCCAGGACCTGGGCTTCGATGACCATTCGCTGCTCGTCGGGCAAATCCTCGATCGCCTCGTACAGAGCCTCGAGGAGCTCGGAAGAAGCGGCGAGATCCGCGGGGTCCAGGCCGGCGGTGGCGACGATTTCGGCGATGGCCTCGTCGGAGACGGCGATCTCGCCGGCCCTCTTGCGCGTCTCGCCTCTACGCCAGAGATCCCTGACCTTGTTGCGAACCGAGGTGAAGAGCCAGGCGGCCACGTCGTCCACGGCGGAGAAGCTCTCGGCGCCCGCCAGGGCCGTCACGAAGGCGTCCTGGACGAGATCCTCGGCGTCGGTGAGGCTGCGCGTAGCCCGGGTCGCCCAGGCGAGGAATCCGCGCCGATTCTCGCGGTATGCAGTCTCCAGATTCGACCGCGTGTCCCGGTTCATTCCCGCATTGCACCTTATATGACGTTCGATCCGAGGTTTTCGTGCGTCCCGGCGCCGAAAAAAACGCCCGACGGCGCCGAGGCCGGCACTATGCCGCTCCTTCGTCCCGCTCGAGCGGGGAGCAGGCGCCGAGGGACGCGATCCAGCCAGCCTTGTCCCGCAGCGCGCAGCCGCCCCTGGTCTCTGTCAGCTCGTGGTGGCGCTCGCGTATCGCCCGCATCAGGGGCGAGTCGAGGGCCTCTCGCAGGCCCCCTTCGCCGGCGTTCGCATCGGAAAAAGGCGCGAAGGGACAGGCTTCGAGCCGGCCGTCGGGGGCCAGGTGGATGAAGCCCCGACCCGCCGCGAGACAGCCGCCGTAAGCCTCCTCGTCGCTTGGCAGGCGGATTACGGGGTAGGCTAAGCCTTCGGTGAGGCTCTCGTCGTTGAGCCGCCCTCGTTGCCCGTCGGATAGCGCGAGATGCTCGCTGCCGGGAACGACGGGCACGTATTCGACGAGGAAGAGGGCCGAGGCGCCCATCTCGGCGACGCGCCCGAGAAACGCGGGCGAGAGGGCGCTATCGATGTTGCGCGAGCTGACCGTGACGGAAATGCCGAAGAGCCCTCCGGCATCGCGCAGGGCGCGCGCTCGGATGAGGGCCGCCTCGTGGACGCCCCTCCCCCTGCGCTCGGCCGTGAAAGCCGCGTCCCCTTCGATGCTGAATACCGGCAGGAGGCTCTTGCCGAAGAAAGGCGCGACGGAGGCGTCGAGGAGGGTGCCGTTGGTGAACACGGGGATGGCCAAGCCGGGTATGGAGGCCAGCCTGGCGAGGAGGCCGGGACGCAGGAGGGGCTCGCCCCCGGCCACCATGATGACGCCGACGCCTAGATCGATCGCCTCCTCGAAAAGCTCCATGAATCGATCGTCGGAGAGCTCGGCGGAAACGTCCGGCCCGTCGGGCCGGAGCCGCTTCGAGTAGCAGCCCGCGCAATCGAGGTTGCAGCGCCGCGTGACGCTCGCGATGAGTATGGCCGGCACCGTCCTCCCCGCCCGCTCGGCCGCCGCGCGACGCAGCGCTTGACGCCTTTGAAAGGCGATAGCGGCAAAGGACTCGAGTCCGCCGCGAGAGGCGAAAGCGCGCTTGCAGATTTCCAGGAGCTGGCCGTAGAAGAGGGACTTGGGATTCGTCATGGAGCATTCCTTAATAGAAGCCTATCCGCCTCCCTACGGAGCGCGGTCTTCGCCGCGCCGAAAGGCCGCGGCCTCGCCTACGATACGATCGTCGCGAGTACAGCCCGTCCCCGTCCAGGCGGGCGAGCTTTCAGGAAAGTAAAATAATCATTTCTCGAGGTCGTCGGCAAGTCCCGCCGCCGGCTTCGGCCGGGTCCGGAAAACCGTCCGAATACCGCCCCGAAGGCCCCGGCGGGCGTGGAGGCCCCGGTCGATTATGGCCTTTGACAGCATCGTCCCTGGGTAGTAGCTTTCCCTCATGGATACGACCGAAATCCGGGCTTTCTTCGACGGACTCAACCACGACTACCTTGCCGTCCATCGGAGGAAGGAGGATCTGTTCTGGTCCACCCACATGGCGACGAGCGACGACCATGCCGGCTTCGCCGAGGCCGAGCTCGCTTTCAAGACTTTCGTGTCCGACCCGGCGAGGCTCGCATCCGTGCGCGATCGCGTCGCCGCTCTCGAGGCCGGTTCCGCCTCCGACTCGGGCCCGGCGAGCGACGAGACCGCCGAGCTCCTCTCGGGACTGCGGGGCTGGCGCTCCCTCTTCGAGGCCAACGTGATCGAAGGCCATGCCGGACGGGCCGTCATGGCGAGGATCGTGGCCCTGGAGGCCGAGTTCTTCGGGAAGCGTCAGAAGCTCAAGCTCCGCCAGCTCAACGAGAACGGCGAGGTGGAATACGCTACCTTGGGCGGTCTCCTCACCAACGAGGCCGCCAATCCCGACGAAGTCGCGCGGGAAAGCAGCCTTTCCGCCTTGCGAGGCCTCGAGGAGTGGGTCCTCGAGAACGGCCTCCTGGAAATAGTCAAGGCCCGCAACGCCTTCGCTCGAAGCCAGGGCTATCGCGATTTCTTCGATTACAAGGTGAGCAAGTCCGAGGCGATGACGCCCGAGAAGCTCTTCGCGATCCTCGACGACTTCGAGGGGAGGACCGCGTCGGCTAACGCGCGCGGCCTCGCTTCCATCGAGCGCGGCCACGGATCGGCCGCGCTCAAGCCCTGGAACATCCGGTTTCGCATGGGCGGCGACGTCTTGCGCGAGACGGATCCCTTCTTCCCCTTCGCCCTGGCCCTGGAGCGTTGGGTCTCGAGCTTCCGCCGCCTCGGGATCGACTATCGCGGCGCCGTCCTGCGCCTCGACCTTCTCGAGCGCGAGGGCAAATATCAGAACGGTTTCTGCCACGGACCCGTTCCCGCCTTCTACGATCGCGGGACGTGGATCCCGGCACACGTCAACTTCACTTCCGAGGGAAGGCCGGTTCAGGTCGGCTCGGGCCAAGCCGCGATCAATACGCTGTTCCACGAGGGAGGCCATGCCGCCCATTTCGCCAACGTCGCGCGCAATGCCCCCTGCTTCTCCCAGGAGTACCCGCCCACCTCGATGGCCTACGCCGAGACCCAGTCCATGTTCTGCGACAGCATCCTTGGCGACGCCGACTGGCTCGCGCGCTACGCGAAGAAGGCCGACGGCGTACCGATGCCGCGCGAGCTCATCAGGAAGCGCATCGAGCGAAGCCAGCCCTTCCGGGCCTTCGGCGAGAGAATGCTCCTGGTCGTACCCTATTTCGAGCGGGATCTCTACGCGCTGGGCGATTCCGAGCTCGAGGCCGAGCGCGTCCTCGCGATGGCGAGGTCGACCGAGAGGCGGATATTCGGCGTGGAAAGCCCGAGGCCTCTCCTGTCCATTCCCCATCTCCTCAACCAGGAGTCCGCGGCCAGCTACCAGGGCTACCTCCTCGCAGATATGGCCGTCTACCAGACCCGGGCCTGGTTCATCGAGCGATACGGCTTCATAGTCGACAATCCCGTCGTCGGAAAGCTCCTCTCCGAGAAGTACTGGGCGCCGGGCAACTCGCTCACGCACGAAGAGACGCTGAAGGCCCTCACCGGAGAAGGCTTCTCCGGCGGCTACCTGGCCAATGCCTGCAACGCATCCTGCGAGGAAGCCTGGACGGCCGCCGAGGATGCCATCGCCGCGTCGAGCGCCCGGAGCAACCCCGCCGACTCCCGCCCGAGCCTCGACGCCGATATCGCTATCGTCCACGGCCTCGAGACCATAGCCGACAACTCGACCTCGGAAGCCAAGATGTGCTCGGACTTCGCCATCTGGGTCAGGGCTAAGTATCCGAGGCCTTGAGAGCGAGCGCGGGATTAGATTTGCATCGTTATCGATCGACAGTTCCCGCTCGTAATTCTTTTGGGCTATAATACTATGATATAGGGGCATACTAAAGAGAAGGAGTTCGACGTGAAAAACACCGGCTCTGAAAAAGGGGCTCAGATCGTTTACTTTTCGCATGGCGGAGGACCCCTGCCGATTCTCAGGGACCCAGGTCATAAGGCGATGGTGGATTTCATGCGGGGTCTGCCTGCGAAGCTCAGGAAACCGGATGCGATCCTCGTCATCAGCGCCCACTGGGAAGAGAACGTTCCCACGCTGCTGGGAGCAGACAGACCTGAACTTTTTTACGACTACTACGGGTTTCCCGATGAAGCCTACCAGATAACCTACCCGGCGCCTGGTGGCCCTGATTTAGCGAAGAAGATAGTCGCGCTTCTAAGTAATAAGGGCATCTCTTCTCGCATCGACACCGAGCGAGGATTCGATCATGGTCTATTTATCCCGCTGAAGCTGATGTACCCCGAAGCGGATATTCCTTCAATGCAGATCTCGCTTGTGCGAGGATTGGACCCGGCTGCGCACATCGCCCTTGGCGAAGCCCTGCGCGACCTGATAGACGACGATATTCTCGTCATCGGGTCGGGGTTCTCGTTTCACAATATGAGGGAGTTCCGGATGGGAGGAGACTCGAAGAAGCCTGACTCTCAGAACGATGCCTTCCAGGAATGGTTGATCGAAACCTGCGCCGACTCCCACACGCAGTCCGAGCAGCGGCTGATCGATTGGGGAAAGGCGCCCTTCGCGCGCTACTGCCACCCGCGCGAGGAGCATTTACTGCCCTTGCATGTTTGCGTCGGCATGGCAAGGAAACCGCCTCGATTGGTTTTCGATGACTATATCGCGGGTAAGCGGGCAGTAGC
>CAYNFM010000161.1:0-2981 GCA_964396415.1 uncultured Treponemataceae bacterium
AAATCAGGGAACGCCTCGTGGCGTTTTCCGGGAATTTCAGCTTACATCAAACAATTGTGTCGAGGGCGTAGAGCCTGAACGAGTAGTGATGGGTACCCGTGGGCGGTTGCGGCCCACCCCAGCCCGGTTCGCGCCAGTCGTTCAGGCCCTGTCGCATCCCGTCCTTCAGCCGTGCGCCCTTGGGAAGTCCCTGGGCGAGGGAGATGCTCGAGGCCGGGATGTCCCACACGACCCAGTGCACCCAGCCCCCGGCCTTGGGAGCATCTGGATCGTCGCAGATAAGGGCAAGGCTCTTTGTCGCGCCGGGGACTCCTCTCCACTCGAGCGGTGGGGAGAGATTCTTGCCCGAATAGGAATGGATGGCTGGTATGGCTTCGCCTGTAGCGAAGGCCTCCGATTTCAGATTCATGGACTCGAACCTCCCCTGGGCGGCGGTGAAGGCGCAAGCCGGAATGAAGGCAAGTACCGAGAGAACCAATGTTTTCACCTTCGCATCCATGAAAACGATCATACTACCCGAAGCCGCGCCGTCAAGGACCACACCGCGCGATAGAGTATACTGAACCTTCGTTAGCCGTGAACAAAGGCACCCTATGAAAAGCGCAGGTTTACGGCTGGGCACCGAACCGAGGAAATGACTGAGCACTATACCCATCTTCTCGAGGAGGATTACACCGAGATTAGGAAGGTTCAGGAAGAGGTATTCGGGGACAGCAAACGGGTGTATGGGTTATTCTGCCTTCATGTGGTACCCTTTGAAAAGACAGGCGATGGACTTCCGAGCCCAGGTCTTCCGGCTAGTATTCGGACTCTACCTCGCCAAATGCCTAATCGGGGCCTCGGTTTGCTACGGACTCTACATCCTTTTCCCAGGGGTCCAGTTTTCATGGAGCATCGTCTCGGTGTTGCTGGTCCTCTCCCCGGATTTCAGCGACTCTCTCAAGTTGGCCTTCGATCGGATCAAAGCCAACCTGATCGGCGCTTCCCTCGGGCTGGTCGCCTATTTGGTCCGACCTCCCGATCTGCTGTCTCTCGGGGCGTCGATCCTCGGTACCATCCTCGTTTGCGCATTTTTCCGGCTGGGCAACGTCACTCGGACCGCCTTGGCCGCCGTGGTCATCGTCCTGATCCAGGAGAAGGAACGCAACAATTGGAACTTGGGGCTTCAGCGGATGGCTGCAGTCGTCATCGGCAGCTTGGTGGGCCTGGTGCTGTCGGTAGTCTTCCGGAATCTCCTCGCCCGGCCGGCCTCCGGGGAAGGGAAAGACTCCTCGGAGTAGTTCGCCCTAAGCGGCTTTCCAGGGATGCGGACCGCTGACGACCAGGTCCCTTCCGGTCTGCTTCGAGGCCTATAAGGGCTCCGGACTAGCCTCTTTTGCGCCACCCTCGATGTATTCCAAGAAGGCGCCTACCCGCTCATGAACGAAAAAATCGCGAGCGCGGGGACGAGTACGTAAGAGGAGACCCTCGAGCCGAGTGACTCGTGATATAGCGACATATGCCTGGCCAGCCGCGAAGGCTCCCCGAGAGAGATCGACAAAGACCTTCCCGAGAGTTCGTCCCTGCGCGCGATGGATAGTGATGGCCCAGCCGAGCACGAAAGGGTATTGCCTGTATTCGTCGGTGATCTCTTCCGAGAGCCGGCCTGAACGAAGCGTGAAACGAACTTTCTTCCAGACATAGGGCTCGATGCGGAATTCGTTCGTTCCATCTTGAACGATGACTCCATTTTCCTCGAGCCCGGTAACCGTCGCCTGGGTGCCGTTGCTCCATCGGTGTTCAGGGTCGTTGACCGTGAACATGACGCGGGTTCCGGCCTTGAGCGCGAGCTCGCGAGGCGCAGGGAGTTCCGCGTCATCGAGCGCCTTTGCGAAGTACCCGGAGGCGACTGCCGCATAGACGCGGGCGGGACCCGGCAGGGCGTCGAAGCGGTAACGGTTCAGGCGCCGAGCCTCGTCATTTTTCGCCGTCAGGACGAGGTGGTCGACAGGTGGCTTCTTGCCCTCAGCGAGGACCCGCGATTGGAGGATTTCGAGGTCGGCATCGGTTACCATACCGGAGCGACAACGGTCGAGGGTGGCAAGGAAGTCCGCCTCGTTCTGGCGAAAGACCCGTGTGAACTCCACCCGCTTGATCTTCCGTGCTCGCGCGCGAAGGACCTGGGACGAGAAGAAGAAGGGACTCTTGTAGCGCCTCATGAAGAGCTCGCCGGCGGGGGTGCAGGCATCCGGCTCAATCGGCGGAAGCTGGTAAGGATCGCCGAAAAGAATAAGGCGAGCCCCGCCGAAGGGAAGGCGCGGCTGCATCTTCGCATTCCGCATCCGTCTATCCATCTCGTCGAGGAGGTCCGCACGGACCATGGAGATTTCATCGATGACGATCGTCTCGACTTTGGCGAGAAGAGGATAAAGGCGACTTCCCCGATCGGGATCGAGCTTGGTCTCAAGGTAGGTCTTTTCATCGGGATCGATCCAGAAGAAGCTGTGAATCGTTTGCCCGCTTATGGTGAGGGCCGCCACGGCTGTTGGAGCAAGATAGACCGTGTTCCGGGGCCGGATTTCAGTCTTGAGATATTGAAGGAAGGTCGACTTTCCTGTGCCGGCGCGACCGGAGATCCAGATGAAGCGCTCTTTCTCGTCCTCCAGCAGGGCGACGGCCGCCTTCATCTCCTCGGTCAAGATAATCGAATCCATAAGCGCCTCACGCGATTTTTATGGTCAGCGTCGGAAAGGCGTGGCCATGTTGCAGATTTGGAGGTCAAGAGTAGCATGATTTCGGCACTTCGGGCATCGGGGCGCGGATCGGTCGGTCATCGGGTATCCTGCTCAAGACTCTATGCTTCGCCCGAGCTTCCTCCTCAGGAATCTATCGATGCTCTTATCGTCATGGGCGGGCCTATGAGCGTTAACGATGAGGATGAGTATCCTTGGTTATCCGGTGAAAAGCGGCTCGCGCGCGATGTCATCAATGCCGGAAAGCCG
>CAYNFM010000161.1:3081-5604 GCA_964396415.1 uncultured Treponemataceae bacterium
CCGAGAAGGAGATCGGCTGGTTCCCCGTCGAAGGCCAAATCTCGGAGGATCCCGTGGTCTTCCGCTTCCCGCCATCCACGAGAGCCTTCCATTGGCATGGCGAGACCTTTGACCTGCCCGTCGGCGCTTCGAGAATAGCCCGAAGCGCCGCCTGCGAGAATCAGGCTTTCCGACTCGGGGATTCGACTCTAGGCTTGCAATTCCACCTTGAGACGACACGAGAGTCGGCGCGGAGTCTGGTCGAAAACTGCCGGGACGAATTGAAGTCCTCGAGGTTCATCCAGAGCGAGGAAGCGATCCTTTCCGCCGGCGACGAGGACTACGCAGCCATCAACCGAGAAATGACCAGGGTTCTCACGTTCCTGTTTCCCGTCGCCGGAGCGAGCCACTATGAATTTGTCGAGGCGACCGGTCGTGGCCGAGAAATTGCCAAGCGCCCTTTCCGGTATCGGCTCACGTCGCGGGATCACGGCCAGTACCCTCCTCTTCCGGCTAGAGGAGCCTGCGGAGAGCTGCTTCTACTTGGAGCGAGGCGAGGTTGCGCTTCCCCGCTCATGCGATCGCCGTCAAGGATTAAGTCGTCATTGAGTTCCAGAGAAAAGCCATCCTGGGCGCTCCCGATCCCGAAATCGGCGCGTCGAACAGCTCACCATCATGGATACGAAGGAGGGCTACATACGGATCATCGGCCCTCGAACTGAAGTACTCTCGCGCCAAGGGCTCCGCCGCCTGATCGACGCGGACTAAATTCACCTTGCGGATTCGAAAAAGGCGCATCTCTTGACCGAGGTCAAGGAATAGCCTGTTTATTTCCAGTAGCCTCCATCTCGTCGGGAGGAAACGCCAATGAAGAGAAAGATCATCGAGATAGATCGAGAGCTCTGCGATGGCTGTGCCCGCTGCACGTCCGCCTGTGCCGAGGGGGCCTTGGAGCTCGACGGCGAAGACAAGGCCGTTCTGGCGAGAGACATCTACTGCGACGGTCTCGGAGCATGCCTGGACGTCTGCCGAACCGGGGCGCTGAAAGTCGTGGAGAAGGACGCTTCAGCATACGACGAGAATGCCGCTGTCGCCCATGTTACGGCTATTCGGGGGAGCGAAGCGGCCAGCCTCGTTGATCGAGGCGAAGCGCGGAACCCTCGGCCCGGTCATCCCCGGGGCTGTCCCGGCCCTCAGGCCCGCAGCTTTACTCCAGCGGCCCGATCGGTATCCCCATTGTCGACCAACGGCAGGTCTTCGCCGACACCCTGTTCCGTTCCCGGCGCCTCCGGGCCTCTTGCGCCTTCCGAATTGGGGCAATGGCCCATCCAGCTTCATCTCGTGTCGCCGGCGGCCCCCTGCTTCCGCGAGTGCGATCTCCTCGTGGCGGCCGACTGCACGGCTTTCGCGCTAGGCTCCTTCCACGCCGAGCTCCTGCGCGGCTTGGCCCTCGTAATCGCCTGCCCCAAGCTGGATCGGACCGAGGGCTATGTCGAGAAGCTGGCCGAGCTTATCGCCGGCAACACGATCTATTCGCTCACCGTAGCCATTATGGAAGTGCCCTGCTGCTCGGGCCTCTCGCGAATCGTCGAGGAGGCCATCGCCAGATCGGGAAAGAACATCGCGGTCAAGACCGTGGTCGTCGGCATCGACGGCCAACGAAAATAGGAGGAATCATGTTCTGTCACCAGTGCCAGGAAACGATGCGCAATTCGGGCTGCAACGCGGCCAAGGGAGTCTGCGGCAAGACGGACGAAGTCGCCAATCTTCAGGACCTCGCCCTGCATGTCTGCAAAGGAATCGGATTCTGGGGGACGAAGGCCCTCGAGAAGGGCGTATGGCGCGAGGACGCGGCCCTCTTCGTCGATAGAATGCTCTTCGCGACGATCACGAACGCCAACTTCGCGGCCTCGGATTTCGAGGCCCGGATCGGCGAGGCTTTGAAGGCGAGGGATGAACTGCGCAGCGCCTATTTCGCGGCGGGTGGCGCCGCTCCGGGCGCCCTGCCCGACGCGGCGGTCTGGAATGCGGGAAGCGTCGAGGATATCCGCGCGGCGGCCCAGGTCGATAAAGGCGGCTGGCCCGAAACTTCGAATGACGACATTCGCGCCCTCAGGTCCCTCGTCCTCTACGGTATCAAGGGCATGGCCGCCTACGTCGAGCACGCTCACAACCTCGGCAGGGACTCGAAGGACATCTTCGTCTTCATGTTCCGCGCCCTTTCGGCCCTCATCGACGATACACTCGACGCCGATGCGCTGACCGCGCTAGTCCTCGAGACGGGAAAGTTCGGCGTCGACGCAATGGCTCTGCTCGACGGAGCCAATACAGGGACCTACGGCTCGCCGCGGATCGCCAAGGTCGGGACCGGCGTGAGGAACAGGCCCGGTATCCTCGTCTCCGGCCACGATCTGCGCGACCTGCACGACCTCCTCGAGCAGACCAAGGCCACGGGCGTCGACATTTACACGCACGGCGAGATGCTACCCGCCCACTACTATCCCTTCTTCGAGAAGTACGACAACCTCTACGGCAACTACGGCG
>CAYNFM010000162.1:0-5600 GCA_964396415.1 uncultured Treponemataceae bacterium
AGTTCGACCACCGCGGCCAAAGGTGGCGCCTCGAGTTCGGCGGCGGCAACGCGGCCAAATGGAGCTTCGCTTTCGGCCGCGCCGCGCTCGTCGGCGACGAATCCACGCGCGGCCCCGGGAGGGCGGCATGAGCGCCGGCCTCTCCGAGCTGATGCAGACCATCTTCCCGGACATAGTCCGCCGCGCCAGGCCGGAGACCGCCCGCGACCTCATGATGGCCGCCGGCTCGGTCTACTTCGCGCTCAATTTCCACGAGAGGAAGAGGATCGAGGAAAGCGTCAGCGATCTCCTCGGCGGAGGCGCGCGGGCGGAGGCGGCGAAAAGGAAGGTCTTCGGCCACATCCTCGAGCACTACTTCGAGAAGCTGCTGGTCGCCAATCGCTCGCGGAGCTTCCTCGACGGCTTCGTCCGGAGGCGAGTCGAGGCTCGAGGGCTCGAGCGCCTCGACGCCGCCTTGAATCGGGGCCGGGGAGCGATCGCGGTCACCGCCCATTGGGGGGCCGTGGAGCTCATCCCTCCCGTCCTCTTCGCCCGAGGCTATCCGGTCTCGGTCGTGCTCGAGGCGAAGACGCCTCGGCTTCGAGCGGCCCTCGAGCGCCTCGTAGTCGGCCGGGACGTCGAGCTCATCATCTCCTCCCGCGGCGACAGGGTCCTCGAGCGCATCTTCGGGGCCCTTGCCCGAGGACGAGTCCTGGTCACCCAGGTCGACGAGGTGGACGCGTGGAGGAAGCGGAAGGCAAGGACGATACGGCTCTTCGGGAAGACCCTCTTCTTCGATCACACTCTCGACTTCATAGCCAAGCGCTCGGGCGCCGCCTCCGTGGGCATCTTCTGCAAGCGCCTCGAAAGACTCCGCTACGCCCTGAGCTGCGAGGAGATAGCCCTGGACCCCGCCGCCGAGAACGTCTCCGCGAAGGCGCTGTCTCTGTGGGAGCGTCGTACGATAGAGGCCCCCGAGCAGTGGTACCAATGGAGCAAATGGCAGGCCATGAAGGCCGAGGCGCCCTGAGACCCGGCGAGGCCATAGGCGCCATCCCTGACCCGCATCGTCAACGCCCTCGTCGGCGAAGCCCGGCGTCGTACTCCCTCCAGTTTTTCACCCTGAGCTTCGGCTTAGGGATGTGGCGGCGGCATTTTGCGCCGTGAAAAATGCCCCTTTCCCTTGTAATGCGCGGAAAACCTACTAGAATCGAAGGAGTCGGCCCTCTGGTTTCCGGGAGATGTAAAATGCCAATCGCAGGGATCGCTTCGTCGAAATGGTATTCCGTAAGACCCTCGAGACCGAATTCCCCCCCAATAAAAGCACGGATAAGACGCCGACAGGCACATAAATAGGAGGCAATCGAATGAAGCTTGCAACCAAGCTCATCATCGCGTTCCTCGCCGTCGCGATGATATCTTTGGCGGTCGGTTTGATCGGCATTTACGGCATGAGGCGGATCGTCGCGGCCGATAAGGCGCTGTACGAGCATTATACCGTCGGCCTCTCCGCGGTTGTCGATTTCGGCGCATCGGTGAACCGCGCGCGCGGCAACACGATGGTCTCGATTTCCCTGACCGACCCGAAGGATATTCAGGGCCAGAAAGACAAGGCGGCCGCCCGGAAGGCAGTCCTCGATAAGGCCTCGGCCCTCTACGAGAAGACGATCGTCCAGGATGACGACCGCAAGCTGTTCACGCAATACCAGGCCCAAAAGGACGACTTCTTCAAGTCAGTCGATCGGATATTCGCGCTCGTCGAATCGGGGAAGCGATCGGAAGCGGATGCGTTCGTCCTCGGCCCGTTTACGGCCGTGATCGACCAGCTCAACGCGACGATCGACCAGATCTCCGGCCTCAATGTCGCCGGAGCGAAGGAAGCCGCGGACGCCAATGCCCGGCTCTCGGTCCAAATGACCCTGCTCACGGTCGTCGTCGTGGCGATCGGCGCGCTCGTGGCCGTCCTGATCGGCGTCCTCTTGACCCGTTCCATCGTCAAGACCCTCACCGTCGTGGAAGAGGGCACGGATAACGTGACCAACGGCGTTACCCAGATCTCGGAGTCCTCGCAGCAGCTGGCCCAGGGCTCGAGCGAGCAGGCCTCCAGCGTGGACGAGGTGTCGGCCAGCGTCGAGGAGCTCTCGGCGACGATCAAGCAGAACGCCGACAACGCGAGCCAGACCGAGAGGATCGCCGGGAAGTCCGCGGCGGACGCCAGGGAAAGCGGCGCGGCCGTGGGGCAGACGGTAAAGGCGATGAACGATATTTCCGATCGAGTCCTCGTCATCCAGGAGATCGCCCGCCAGACTAACTTGCTATCGCTCAACGCCGCCATCGAGGCCGCCCGAGCGGGGGAGCACGGCCGCGGCTTCGCCGTCGTCGCGAGCGAGGTCCAGAAGCTCGCCGAGCGAAGCCAGCGCGCCGCCAAGGAGATCGAGGACCTCTCGAAGAACTCGGTGGCCATCGCGGCGGGCGCCGGACGCATGCTCGAGCTCCTCGTCCCGGATATCCAGAAGACGGCCGACCTCGTCACGGAAATCAACGCCGCGTGCGGGGAGCAGGCGAGCGGGGTCGAGCAGATCAACGCCGCGATCCAGCAGCTCAGCTCGGTCGTCCAAGAGAACGCGGCGAGCGCGGAGCAGTTGGCGTCGACCGCCGAGGAGCTGTCCGGCCAGGCGAACAATATGAGCGCGTCGGTAGTCCTACTGAAGACCGGCCGACGCGACGGGAGCGGATTCGCCGAGCCCTCGGCCAAGCCGAAGCCGTCGGCCAGGACGGCGGCCCATGCGGCGCCTCCGGCCCGTACGGAGCGAAGGACCGCGATAGTTCCCGTCGCGGGCGGCGGGGCTCCGAGAGGTAAGGGAGCCCGCATGGCGCGCGAGGATCAAGAGGACGACGATTTCGAGCATTTCCGGCCTTGAGAGTCCACGACGCGATAATGCCGGACTACGCAGCGGGCGCGCCCGCGATGACCGAAGCCGAGCGGATTCGCATCAGCGCCTTTATCGAGAAGGAGTTCGGCATCAGGATGCCGGCGAGCAAGAAGAGCATGCTCGAGGGGCGGCTGGCAAAGCGGTTGAGGGCCACGGGCTGCGCGAGCTACGGTGAGTACTTCGATTTCGCGACGAGGCTGCCGGAAGGCCGCGACGAATTCCTCTTCTTCGCGGACCTCGTCTCGACCCACGAGACGAGCTTCTTTCGCGAGCCCGGCCATTTCGAGCTGCTCGCATCGACTCTATTACCGGCGCTCTGCGCCCAAGGCGCGCGCGGGCGCATCTCGGCCCTGAGCGCCGCCTGCTCCACCGGAGAGGAGGCATGGACGCTAGCCATGCTCATCGATTCCGGGCTGGCCAGGATGGGTCGCGGCGAGATCGATTTCAGCGTCGAAGGAATCGACATTTCGACGAAGGCGATAAGCATCGCCGCGCACGGGGTCTATCCCCTCGAACGGGCGAACTCCATCCCCGCCGATCTCAAGCGAAGCTATCTGATGATCAGCAAGGACAGGAGCATGAGACTGGTCCGTTTCGTTCCCGAGCTCCGGTCGAGCGTCTATTTCCACGCCGGGAACCTCTTCGGCGACATGGCCCTGGAAAGGGGCCCATACGACATCGTATTCTGCCGGAACGCGCTGATATACTTTGACGCGACGAGCCAACGCGAGGCGATCTTGGCCCTGCTCCGCCACATGAGACGAGGAGCCTACCTCTTCCTGGGACATTCGGAGACTTTACGCGGCCTCGAATTCCCGATGCGGTCCGTCGCCCACGCCGTCTACCAAAAGGACTGAAAGAGATCGAACCCGCATTTATCCGAGAGGACAGTACGAGATGCATGCCAAGCGAGTCGCTCGCGCCAATCCAAAGCGGCCGACGGCATAGTTGCAGACGGGATCGCGGACCGGATGGCAGGCGATCATCTACCTATCGTCATGGCTATCTTTGCAAGGACGAGTTTCGCGATAAATTTGAAAGGAAAACCAGGATAGCTTGGAATATCGTCGGGAAGGAAAGCCTTCTCGGGTTTATACTTCGTCTGAACGCGCATTTGCACGGGTGGGGCATGACCTTCGAACCTATCTCTATAGAGTGAAAGCCAATGCCCTTTTTCAAAATCGAGGAACATGGCCGAGTTGCAACAGGAGGCTATGACCCTTTTCGTAAACGATTCTCCGTCGAGTCTGTGTTCCACCACGAGTTGGCTGCCACGTAGGCACGCAACTCGATCCTTGCGGAAAAGGACGTAGGGAGTCCCTCCGTCTTCCCGCAGTATACGCGGGGCATTTGGAAGCGATTCGATCTGGCGTGAGGCTTTCTGGCAATCGTCGCAGTAGCAGATACTTGCAAGAATCGGCTTGCCTCGCGCTTCGAACTCGACGCTTCCGCAGGAGCAACGAATGCTCGCCTTCTCGGTTGATCTATGACTCATTTGTCTTTCCTTTATTCGTGGACTCCCGTCTCTCGCTCGAACGGATTCCCACGGTATCGCCTATAATTGGAAAACATTCCAGCAAATGTCGTTTCTATTCCTCTGATCTTCCAATACCAATTCCTTAATTTCTTCCGGAAGCTGCTCTTGTTGCCATTTGCATTCTTTCCTACCGTTATCTCTTTTCTCATTTTCTTCGCTAGCCGCCATCACGGCCTTTATCGCATATGCCGCCGCCCCTAATTCATGGGCAGCCACATGACCTACTACGGCCGCTTGGCCAGCTGAATACGCCGAAAATCTCGCGGCGCCGACCAATTCACGAGCAGCCGCATTTGAATGAAAGGCTCCTTTCTTGGCTCCGTTGAGTTCTATCTCTCCTCGTGCCCACGCCATTGCCAGCTCGATTGCCTCGCGAGGTCGCTTATCTTCTGGACATTCCTTTTCGAAATAGCGAAGGACGTGTTTAGCGCACTTTGCCGCCCATATTGCCAACAAACGGTGATTTTGGTCAGTTAGGGTACCTCCACGCCTAATCGTGATGAATCTTGGATCCCTAATCTTGGGAAGAATCATCTACCCCTCCTCAAAAACGATGTTCACTGACTCGGGAATAGCGCCCCTCTGAATCGGCGCATATCTTGCGTAGACCGGCGTGATCTGCGTGCGTACGTATTGTCGTGGGGAACATCCCAAGACTCTCTTGAATGCGGCGCTAAAGGCACTCTCGGACTCGTAACCGAGAGATGGCGCAATCTCGGAGATGGGATCATGGAAGTCCATCAACCGTTCCGTCGCCTTGAACATCCGCCATTTGGTCACATATTCTATGGCCGAACTACCGACTGTCCCCTTGAACCTCTGGGCGAAAAGAGAACGTGACATTCCCGCTATCGCGGCCAATTTCTGAAGAGTCCAGCGTTCGGCCGGGTCGCCATGGATGGCGATCAGCGCTCGGCTGATTCTTTCATCGGAAAGAGCGAACAACCACCCGGAAATGCCGTTGGAGCCTTCGGACAAGTAGACTCGCAAAGCCTGAATCAGAATCAGGGAGGCGAGGTGCTGTTCCACGAGGCTGCTGCCGGGTCGCGAGGTCCGAAGCTCGCGCATCATAAGATCCAGGGACCAGTGAAAAGCGGGATCGATCGACTCTTTGCGGATGTGAATGACGGGAGGAAGGAGATCGAGGAGGA
>CAYNFM010000163.1:0-5585 GCA_964396415.1 uncultured Treponemataceae bacterium
AAAGCGTATAGAAGGTGAAGACGATTCCAGCCAACGCCGCGCAAAAGCCGCTGAAGCCGTAGAGCAGGATCTTTGTACGGGCGACGGGAAGGCCCATCAATATGGCCGATTGCTCGTTCCCTCCGATCGCGTACACGGTCCGTCCGAACTTTGTCGAGCGGGAGATGTATATCCCGACAAGCAGCATGAGGACGGCTATTATCACACTCGGCGAGACGAAGCTACCGGCAATAACCTTGACCTGTCCATGAGCCATGACCTGCCAGAAATTGTTCGTGATCCCTATGGTGAAAAGGCTAACCACGTAGCAAAGTCCGCGCGCGAGGTAAAGCCCCGCCAGGGTCACAATAAAGGGAGGTAGGTCGAAAGTTTGAATGAGATAACCCATGAAAAGGCCGAGGCTGACTCCCATCAAAAGCACGACTGGAATCACTAAAATCGGGTTCCAATGCGACTTCTCGACGAGGCTCGCCGACACCATAGTGGATAGCGCGAGCATCGATCCGACCGATAGGTCGATCCCTCCCGAGATAATCACGAGGGTCATACCTACGGCAAGGACTATCAGATAGGCATTGTCGATGAATAGGTTGAGGAAATTCTGAAGCGTGAAAAAGCCGGGAAAGGACACCGATCCCAGGCCGAACATCACGATGAAGAGGCCGATGGTCACGAGCGTCGGATAATGCCTCGGGTCGAGACTGAATCTGGTCCTCATATCGACAGCTCCTTCTTTACGAAGACCCCGGCGATCATCGAGCGGAATTTGCTCGATTGGAGCAGGCACATACCCCAAACCACGATGGCCTTGACAACCCTCGATATCTCCGGCGGCACGCCGAAGGCGTAAATCGTAGTCGTTAGGGTTTGCACGATAAGCGCGCCGATTATGCTGCCCATAAGGTAGTACTTGCCCCCGTTGAGCGAAGTGCCGCCGAGCACGACGGCCAAAATGGCGTCCAGCTCGAATCCTAGGCCTGCATTATTGCCATCGGCGCTCATGACTGTAGAACATACCACCAGGCCAGATATTCCCGCGCAGAAGCCGCTGAAGGCATAGACGCCGAGAAGTATGTTCTTAGCATTGATTCCCGCAAAACGGGCCGCCTTCGGATTGATGCCTACCGCCTCGATGAACATGCCCAAGGACGTTCGCCGTGTGACCAAGAAAGTCAGAAGGAAAAGGACGATGACGAGGTAAATTGAGAAGGGTAAACCAAACCAATAGCCCTGTCCGAGCAGAGCGAAAGGCTTCGCGTAGAGCCAAACGATCATAGCGTTGGTCGTCACCATAGCAATCCCGCGACCGGCGACGAAGAGGATCAAGGTTGCGATTATCGGCTGCATGCCAATGCGAGATACAAGCATTCCGTTCCACAGCCCAGCTGCTATGCAAACGAGAATGGCCATAGTCATCGCGAACCATATCGGGTTTTTGGGTATGCCCTGGAGGCTGCCGCCGATCAGCATAGCCACGACTCCGGCCGAAACTGCAACGATCGAGCCGACGGAAATGTCGATCCCCTTCGTCGCTATGACGAGAGTCAAGCCGATCGCTAGAAGCATTATCGGTGCCCCGTTTTTCAGAATGTCAATTACGTTTCCGTAAAAATGCCCTTCTTTTATCTCTATTCGGAAAAAATGGGGCGTAAAGAAGAGGTTGAACAGCAACAAGACGACAAGGGCGACGAGAGGCCAGAAGAATTTCTTGTTTTTCAAGGACCGCCACCAGGCCATAGTCACTTCCCTCCCGCTATCGTATGCATGATGCGACTCTCAGTCATGTCCTCTCCGCGAAGCTCGGCTATTTTCTCCTTGTCCTTGAGGACGGCGACCTTGGTGCTGCAGCGCAATACCTCGTCGAATTCGGAAGAGATGAAAATGACACCAAGCCCGGATTTGCTCAGCTTCAGGATCTGTTCCATGATCTCCAGCTTGGCTCCCACATCGATTCCGCGCGTAGGCTCATCCAGGATCAGGACGACTGGCTGAGTAGCGAGCCAGCGGGCCAGCATTACTTTCTGCTGATTCCCTCCCGACAGTTGCCTAGCCTCGTTTTCCGCGCTCGGTGTCTTGATTCCCAGGGACTTGATCATCTCATTGGCTATTTCAGTCTGCTTCTTGGCCGAAAGGTGCTTCAAGGTCCCGCTCTTTGCTTGGAGGGCGAGGATGATGTTTTCGCGTATCGATAGCTCCGCGAATATGCCCTCGTTCTTCCGGTCTTCGGTGCAATAGCCTATCCCTTGCATCATAGCGCCATGCGGCGAATTGATGGCCCTCTTTTTACCTTTAATGAAAATATCGCCTTGTTCTGCGTTATCTATCCCGAATATGAGTCTCGCCATTTCCGTCCGTCCCGAGCCCAGAAGCCCGGCAAGCCCTAGGACATCGCCTTCATAAAGCTCCAGGTCGAATGGTGCAATGGAACCTTGCAGACCCAATTGCTTGACTCGAAGCACCGCGACCTTATCTTTTCCCATAGCGGCGGCAAGCTCTTTCGATTTGTCGACGCTGGCGGATGAATAATTGAATTCGGACAATTCCTTGCCGAGCATCTTGGAAATGAGCTCCAGCTTCGGCAATTTATCGGTCTCGTATTCTCCCACGAATACGCCGTTTTTCAGGATCGTAATCCGGTCCGATATCTGATAGGTCTGGTCCAAGAAATGGGTTATAAAAAGGATAGCCAGACCTTCATCACGCAACTTCCTGATGACCTTGAAAAGTTGCTCGACTTCGTGCTCATCCAAGCTGGAGGTCGGTTCGTCGAGAATCAAGACTTTTGCGGAAGTATCAAGGACGCGGGCAATTGCCACCATTTGCTGAATCGCTATAGAAAAAGATGCCAAAGTTCGCGTGACATCTATACTTATATTGAGGCGTTCAAGCACTTCCTCGGCTTTCCGGTTCATTGATGTCCAATCTATTTTCCCGAATTTCTTGGGCTCATTGCCGATGAAGATATTTTCCGCGACAGAAAGATTCAAGCAGAGGTTGACTTCCTGGTATACGGTGTTGATACCCAATTTCTGGGCGGCAAGTGGAGTATCCGGCCTGATAATCTTGCCATTGAGCATCATTGCGCCTGAATCCTGCTTGTAGACTCCGGTAAGGACCTTTACCAAGGTCGACTTGCCCGCCCCGTTCTGTCCCATGAGGGCGTGAACCTCTCCCTTGAAGAGCCGAAAATCCACATCGGCCAGAGCTTTAACGCCGGGAAAGGTCTTGTTGATTTTTCTCATTTCCACTATCGGGGCTGTTACGGCCATTCCCACGCCTCCCGCAGGTAATATTCACAAAGCTTGAATCGATCAGGGCCACTCCACCAATGGAGTGGCCGTGATCTTCATTCTATACCATTCAGGTATTTACTAGTACTGGCGGGTCGGAAGAGCAGCCGCAGCGTTGGTCGCGTCGTAGAGACCCTCGATCGTCCAAATCCGGGCGGGAAGCTTCTTGCCGTCACGGAGGTCACGAAGGGCCTGGACGGCCTGAGGACCAAGGAGGGGATTGCACTCTACGGTACAATTCTGCTCACCGTTCACGATAGCCTGGAAGGCGCCCTTAACGCCGTCCATACCGATGATGATGATGTCCTTGCCAGGCTTCAGACCGGCTTCCTTGATCGCCTCTTCTGCGCCGAGCGCCTCCTGATCGTTGTGGCAGAATAGAACCTGGATTTTGGGATCGGCCTTCAGGAAGGCCTCCATAACCTGCTTGCCGCCGGAGGATGTGAAATCTCCATCCTGGGAGTGAGCGATGTTCCAATTCGGATGATCCTTGGAGATATCACGGAAGCCCTGGGCCCTTTCGATGGCCGGTGCCGAGCCGGTCGTGCCCTGGATCTCGGCGATGTCGATCGGAGTCGTGCCGTCGTCTATGCCCTTATCCTTCAGGTACTTGGCGAGCCACTTGCCGGCTTCATGACCTTCATTAAGGAAGTCAGAGCCCATGATGGTCATCCTGAGATGCTGATCTTCCTTGGCGACGTCACGGTCGATCATAATAACCGGGATGTGGGCATTCTTCGCTTCCTGGAGGACAGGGCCATACCCAGTCTCGACGAGGGCCGTAAAAAGGATGGCATTGACCTTCCTCGCGATGAAAGAACGAATCGCCTTTATCTGGTTCTCCTGCTTCTGCTGGGCATCGGAGTAGATAAGCGTAAAGCTAGGATCATCCAGGAAGGCGTTCTGAACGGAAATAGTATCGGCGGTGCGCCACTCGCTCTCCGAACCGAGCTGGGCGAAACCGACTACCCACTGCTTGGGCGCCGCGAATGCGGCAACGGAGAACAGCATCATCGCCGCAACAAGTAGAACCAGGACCTTTTTCCAGTTCTTCATAAACTCTCCTTGCCTTTGAATACTCGTAAAATGAGGTGAAATCCTAGGCTCGGCTCCAGCCGAATCCAGGAACCTTGAAAACATCCTCCCGCTATCCGCAAAGATACCTGCGGATACATGTATAGTCCGCTCCTCCCTTAGCTCCTCCTTCTGTCCAGTTAATTCTGGACGTTCAAGTACTTGTAGAGATTCTCGTTTTTCAAGACCTGATCAACATCGAAGTTAAGGGGCCCGATCACCGTCGTTACTTTGCCCTTGGCATTCATCAGATTAAGCGTATTATTAATGCCGATAATTCGAACTTTTCCCGAGTCATCCAAGACCGCCCCATACTTGATATCGCTGGAGTCGCCGTCATTTGTCAAATACACCTGTCTTCCCAGATATTGCCGTACGACCAGCTTATTCTTGTATTTCGGGTCGGGCGAGTCGGCACGGCCTTTAGGAAAGCTTACGAATCTGGCCTTGCCCTTCAGGATCGCGGCTACCGATTTTATGGTCTCGCCAGAATCAGGCCCATCCATCTCATAGACTGCGTTGGGATTGTCCGTCGGCGTCAGCTCGACCCAATCCCTATCCACGTTGATCCGTATCTCGGCATTGGCCGGTATCACGTCTCCGACCTTCATGACCACCCAGGCGTCCTTCCCGATGGTTCGAAAGCTCACGTAGCCATCGCTGGTCTCGGAGTACAATCCGACGCAGGTCAGCGAGCCGTCCTTCGATCCGGCCGAGTACAAGGCTGACACGGAAAATATAATGAATGCCAATAAAATCAATATCCCTCTAAAAAACTGCTTCATATCCTTACTCCTAGCCTAATGGCGATGGTTACGGTCGCGATCCTTCATAAGTTCGCGTATACATTAAGGACCACTTTTCGTTAATGCGATTTAGACCAAACGGCTTTTTTGTGCACTTTTTAAACTCGCCGAGCCTCAAGCCCCTCGAGAGGGCGGAGATCTGGCCGTCGAGCGTCGGAGCCTCAATATTCCCTCCCTGGCAAATACTCGCGAGCCGTTTCGGCGGGAAAGACGCCTTCGGCTGTGATCATGCGGAGCGGTAGATCCTTCCCCGTCTCGTAATCCTTGATGGCCTTCATGAGTTGAGGCCCGAGCAGGGGGTTGCATTCCACGGTGCAGTTCAATTTGCCGTCGATCATGGCCTTAAAGGCCCCGTGCGCCGCGTCGATGGAAACGATCATTACGTTCTTGCCGGGCTTCAATCCGGCTTCTTCCA
>CAYNFM010000164.1:0-5544 GCA_964396415.1 uncultured Treponemataceae bacterium
CCAAGGCCTTCACCAGCCAGCTCGCCGCCTTCTACCTCTTCACCCTCCACATGGCCCGGATGCGCGACATGTCCCGCGCCGCGGGCGAGCGCTTCCTGGCGGCCCTGGCCTTGGTGCCCGAAAAGGTCGCGGCCGTCCTCGAGCTGCGCGACCGGATACAGGCCATCGCGAAGAAATACTCGCATCGACGCGACTTCCTCTTCCTCGGCCGGGGTCTCCTCTATCCGATCGCCCTCGAGGGCGCCCTCAAGCTCAAGGAGATTTCCTATATCCACGCCGAGGGCTACCCGGCCGGGGAGATCAAGCACGGACCCATCGCCCTCGTCTGCCCCGAGGTGCCGACGGTCTTCCTCGTGCCCGACGACGGCCTGCGCGAGAAGGTGATCTCCAACATCCGGGAAGTGAAAGCTCGCGGCGGCCAAGCCATCGCCGTCGGCGTCGAGGGCGACGCGGAGCTCGAAGCCATCGTCGACGATTTCATACCCGTGCCCCAAATGGACGGCAGCTTCTATCCCTTCACGATGGTCGTGCCCCTCCAGCTTTTCGCCTACTTCTGCGCGCTGGATCTCGGGCGAGACGTCGACCAACCCCGAAACCTCGCCAAATCGGTCACCGTGGAATGAGAGGGATATGAGGCGAGCGGCGGCGGCGATCGCCTCGGCCTTCGCCCTCCTCCTCCTCGCGACGCCTCTTTCGCCTCAGGCGGCTTCCGCCGGGACCGCGTCCCCTCGGCGGGAAATCCTGGTCCGGGGCGCCGACCCGGTCAAAGGTCTTCCATTCTTCCATCCCAACGCGCTCTCGGCCTTGGTCGGCCTATACCTTCCCGAAAGCGCGGCTGCGGGATCTTCGCCGATCGGCGACTCGGCCCGCGCGCTCTCGGCCGGGCCCGGGGAGGGCATCACCGTCTGGTATACGAGCGAGGCTTTAGTCCTCGAAGGCGCGTGGAAGAGAACGGACATGGGCGGGCCCGAGGCCTATCTTCTCGCCGGCCCCCGAGGTCCCGTCATCATCCTGCGTCTGCCGAGCTATTACCTATTCTTCGAGCTGCCCTCCGACGACTCGGACGGACGGGCCTTCGTCCGGGCCTTCGATCGGAAGTTCTCGGCCTTCTTCGCGAACGCCGCCACTCCGGCAGAGCTGTCCTTCCCGGCATTCGTGGATTACTGAATCGGCCTAGGCGCGTTATTCCCCATAGCGGATTCCTGAACGGCGCGCTCGTTGGCTTTCCGGAGTCTCTCGGACAGGAGCTCGGCGAGCCTGAGCGAGGCTCCGCCGTCGGATTTGAGGTAAAGCTCGAAGACCTCCGGAGGGATGACGAGGACCTGGCTATCGATATCCGCGCGGGCGGTCGCGCTGCGCGCCTCGCCCTGGATGAGGGCCATCTCCCCGAATATCTCTCCCGGCTCGATGGTGGCCAGCCTGACCTCGCCTTCCTGCGAGAGCGTGAATATTCCGATGGCGCCCCGATGCACGAAGTAGGCCTCGCGGCCGCCTTCGCCCGCCGAGAACACTTTCTCTCCGGCCGCGAAGGACCTCCCGAACAGGTCGAAGAGCCTCCACGGTTCCCCGAAGAGGAACCGCTCGATCCGCGACGGCGATCGCGACCGCAGGGTGCGCTGGAAGCGGGCGAAGAGGAGGGAATCGAGGTGCCCCTCGACGTAGACGAGCTCGGCGAAGCCGAAGAATAGGCAGAAGAAGCAATAGACGTTCGCGAGGAGGACGATGAGGTTTCCGAAGACTCCGTAGAGAAGATCGTAGCGGGCGCTGCTCATGAAGAGGCCGAGGACGCCGGCGAAGGCGATGGTCGAGAGGACGCACAGCAGCGCCGCGGCGAATGCCGTTGCCCTGGGGGGCCGCTCGATCGGCGCGAGGCGATAGTTCAGGTATACGAAGGCGAGGAGCACCGCCGGAGGCAGGGCTCGGGCGGCGAAACGCATAGTGTCGCTCAGGAATAGCCCGGCGCCGGACCCGGGCGCCTCCGCGAGGAAGCGCGTAATTTCCGATGCGGCGAGGATGGCGACGACGGCGAGGAGGGCCACCAGCTCGATCGCGAAGCCCAGGAGGCTATCCCGCACCAGGCCGCCTTTCGCGGTCGAGGCCCAGACTACCCGAAGGCCGCGTTGGATCGTAACGATGAGGAGGCGGGCCGAGTAGAGGAGGCTCAAGGCGCCGATCGAGGCCGCGAGAAGCCCGAGCGACCTGCCGAAGAAGGCCTTGATCGCGCTTCTGGCGGCCATAGCCCCGAGAAAGGAGGCTACGGTGCGCTCGGCTTCCGCGATGACCATCGGCCTGGCTCGCATTAGGGCCGATGCGAGACCGAGGGCGAGGAGGAGGGCCGGCATGGCCGATAGGAGGAAGGCATAGGCTCCGGCCGCCGCATGATTGGCGAGCTGATGCTCTCCGAAGCGCTCGAATGAAAAGACCGCGCGCTGGGCGAAGCCCGTCGCGGTCCGCTTAAACCACTTCATAGGTGGTACTGTCGCGTAAAGGTGGCTTACGCGCAAGGACTCGTCGCTCCTTCGCGCCTTCCTGCGACATGAACCGGCGCGAATGGAAACGGGCCTACTTTCCCCGCGCCGTCGTCGGCGGCATACTGCCTCGAAGGAGCAGCCATGAAACTCGGATTCGGCATCATAGGCCTCGGCGGCATCGCCGAGCGCTTCGCGAAGGTGCTCGGTACCGCGGAAGGAGCCGAGCTGGTCGCGGTCGCCTCCCGCGACAGGGACAGGGCCGAAGCCTTCGCCCGGAAATTCGGCGCGAGGAAGGTCTGCGACGGCTACCTCGACCTCATAGGAGATCCGGCCGTCGACGCGGTCTACATCGCCCTCACCCACAATTTCCACTACGATTTCGCGAAGCTCTGCCTGGAGAAGGGCAAGGCCGTCCTCTGCGAGAAGCCCCTGGCCCTCACGCGAAAGGAAGCCGAAAGCCTCGCCGAGCTCTCGCGGCGCAGGAAGGTCCTCCTCATGGAAGCGATGTGGACGCGATGCATTCCCGCCTTCCGCAAGGCCAGGCAATGGGTCGAAGAGGGAAGGATAGGAAAAGCGAAGCTGGTCGAGGCCGCGTTTTGCTTCAAGGCGCCTTACGATCCGGAAGGCAGGCTGTTCGACCCGAAGCTCGCGGGCGGAGGGCTCTACGACGCGGGCGTCTATCCCATAGA
The DNA here is from genome assembly GCA_964396415.1 of uncultured Treponemataceae bacterium. Taxonomy (GTDB): domain Bacteria; phylum Spirochaetota; class Spirochaetia; order Treponematales; family Rectinemataceae; genus UBA1306. The sequence continues at coordinate 3,161 of CAYNFM010000164.1, forward strand.
GTTCGCGACCGGGATCCTGGGCGAGGCTCCGTCGACGATCGTCGGGGCGGCCGGCGTCGGGAAGACCGGCGTCGACGAATACGCGGCCGTCAGCCTGGGCTTCCCGTCCGGCGCGGTCGCGAGCCTCGCCTGCGGGATCGTCGCCGCGGCGCCGCAGGAGGCGCGCGTCTACGGGACCGACGGATCCATCGCCGTCCACGACTTCCTCGGCCCACGCGTCTGCGAGCTTTTCGGGCCCGATGGAAAGCGCGTCGAGGCCTTCGAAGAGGATTTCGCCGACGGCTTCATTTACGAGATCGAGCATTTCGCCGGGCTCTACCGCGCGGGCAAGATCGAAAGCGGCTTCATCCCCCTCGCCGACACCATAGTCTGCGCGGGCGTCTTCGATGCCTTGATGAGCCAATGGGGCCTGCGTTGACCCGAGATTCCTGTTGACCGCAGGTCGGCGAGCTTCTATTATTCGCTACTCAGGAACCAAAGCCGCCGAATCGGGAAGGAGGGCCCAATGCCGGGTCAGGTTGCGCAGATAGCCGAGCGGATCAAGGAGCTCAGGGAGATCGCCGGGATCTCGCTCGAGAGTCTCGCGAAGGGGATTCGCGTATCGTCGGATACCTACCGAGGCTACGAGTCGGGCGAGGTCGATATCCCCGTCGGCGTGCTCTACGAGGTAGCCGGCTATTTCAAGATAGACCTTACGGAGATCCTTACCGGCGAGGCGCCGAGGCTGCACAAGTACTGCCTGGTCCGCAAGGACAGGGGCGTCGAGGTGGAACGGCGCAGTCCCTATCGCTATCGGAGCCTCGCCTACAATTTCCTGCACAAGAAGGCGGAGCCCTTCCTCGTTACGGTGGAGCCGGGCCACGCGGAGGATAAAGTCTCTCTCAATTCCCATCCGGGCCAGGAGTTCAATTATGTCCTCGAAGGCAGGCTGATGCTCGTGATCGACGGAACCGAGCTCATCCTGGAAGAGGGCGATTCGATATTGTTCGATTCGGGAGCCGACCACGGGATGAAGGCCCAAGGCGGCGGGCGGGCCCGTTTTCTCGCGATCATCCTATAAGGGCGTATAGTATGCTGCAACGATACCTAGCGCGAACCGAATACTCTTCCTACGACGATTTCATCGCGAATTTCCGCATCGACGTGCCGGAAAACTTCAATTTCGCCTACGACGTCATGGACGAGCTGGCGAAGGAGAAGCCCGATTCGCCGGCCCTCGTCTGGTGCGACGAGCGCGGCGCGGAGGCGACCTTCACCTACGCCCAGCTCAAGCTCTGGAGCGACAAGGCGGCCAACTTCTTCGCGGCCGCTGGGATAGGCAAGGGCGATCCGGTCATGCTCATCCTCAAGCGCCGCTACGAGTTCTGGTTCGCCATCCTCGCCCTCCACAAGCTCGGGGCGATCGCGATCCCGGCGACCCACCTGCTCACGACCAAGGACATCGTCTACCGGAACAACGCCGCCGACATCAAGATGATCGTCGCTATCGACGACGAGGCCGTCATGGCCCGAGTCGACGAGGCCCAGCCCGAGACGCCCTCCCTCGTGGCCAAGGCGACCTTGGGCGGGCCGCGGGAGGGATGGTTGCAGTTCACGGCCGGCGTCGACAAGGCTCCGGCGCTCCGCGCGCGGCCCGCCGGAGCGGCCGCGTCCAGGAACGACGATATCATGCTCCTCTACTTCACGTCGGGGACGACGGGAATGCCCAAGATGGTGAGGCACGATTTTACCTATCCCCTGGGCCACATCCCGACCGCGAAGTATTGGCAGGACGTCAAGGAAGGCGGTCTCCACCTCACGGTCTCGGACACCGGCTGGGCCAAGGCCATGTGGGGCAAGATATACGGGCAGTGGCTCTCGGAATGCGCCGTCTTCGTCTACGACTACGACCGCTTCGTCGCCAAGGAGCTGCTTTCCGTAATAGCGAAACACGGCGTCACCTCCTTCTGCGCGCCTCCGACCATCTACCGATTCTTCATCAAAGAGGATCTGCGCGCCTACGATTTCTCGAGGCTCGAGCGTTGCGCGGTCGCGGGCGAGCCCCTCAATCCCGAGGTCTACAATCGCTTCAAGGAGGAGACTGGCATATCGCTCAGGGAAGGCTATGGTCAGACCGAGCTCACCGTCGCCGTCGCGACCTATCCCTGGATGGAGCCGAAGCCGGGATCCATGGGCAAGCCCTCGCCGGGCTACGACATAGACATCGTCGACGAGGATGGCCGCTCCTGCGAGGTGGGCGAAGAAGGGCAGATCGTCGTCAGGACCGCGAAACGGAAGCCCGTCGGTATGTTCGGGGGCTATTATCGCGACAAAGAGCTGACGGATTCCGTGTGGAGCGACGGGGTATATCGCACGGGGGATATGGCGTGGCGCGACGAGGACGG
>CAYNFM010000165.1:0-3075 GCA_964396415.1 uncultured Treponemataceae bacterium
CCGAGCTCGGGAAATGGTATCCCGTCAGGACTTTCATGATGGTCGTCTTGCCGGCCCCGTTGGGCCCCAGGAGCCCGAGGACCGACCCCGTCTCCGCGGTGAAGCTGACGCCGTGCACGGCCTCGACCCCGCCGTAGCTCTTACGTAGTTCGCGCAACTCTATCACGGACTACACCCTCCTTATCCGAACGATCTATGCTCGAAATCCAAAGAAAACAAACTACGACCGAATGAAGATACGCGGATCAGTCGACGAAATCGATGGGCAGGTCGAGGCGGTCGCGGGAGAGGATCGTGCCCGGGAAGATCTCCCTCGCCTCGTCGAGGAGGCGCTTCAGGTCCCGCTCCGCGTAGCGGGGACTGTAGTGGATGAGGGCCATCTTCCTGATCCCGCCGGCGTCGCGCGCGATGCGCGCCGCCTGGGCCGCCGTCATGTGCTTCTTCTCCGCGGCGCTCTCCGCGAGGGCGGTCTCGAACATGCCCTCGCAGACGAGGAGGTCCGAGTTCGAGACCTCGCGCGCGATCTCGGGGAAATAGAGGGAGTCGGTGACGTAGCTGAACTTCCTTCCCGATCGCGGAGGGCCCAGGACCTGGGAGCTTTCCACCGCCGAGCCGTCGCTCAACGCGACGCTCTCCCCGTCCTGAAGCCTCGACCAGAGCGGTCCCCGCGGCACGCCGAGCTCGATCGCCCGCTCGGGATGGAAGGCGCCGGGACGGGGCTCCTCCTCGAGGGCGTAGCCGTAGCAGGTCTTCGTATGCCTGAGCGGGAAGGCGCGGACCGAGAAGCCCTCGCCCTTCCAGACGATCCCCGGCTCGGCGATCTCGCGGACGACGATCTCGTAGTTGATGTACATGTCGAGGGTCCGCCGGTTGGTCTCTATGTAGTCCGCCAGCCGGGGAGGCCCGATGATGTACAGAGGCTCGGCGCGGTCGACCTGGCTCGAGAGCATGAGTATCCCGGGCAGGCCCGTGACGTGGTCGGCGTGCATGTGCGAGACGAAGATCGCGGTGATCTTCTTCCATCTCAGGTTGAGGCGGCGGATCGACACCTGCGTGCCCTCGCCGCCGTCGAAGAGGAAGAGCTCTCCCTCTCGGCGGAGGAGGACGCTGGTCAGGCTGCGATGAGGCAGGGGCATCATGCCGCCCGAGCCGAGGATGAAGGCTTCCAAATTCATCGGGGGCGACTATATACGGAAAGGCGGCCGGGCTTCAATGGATGGCCTCGCGCTCATCCCGCCCCTACTCCTTGTGAAGGAAGGCGCGCGCGTGCGATCATCCATGCATGGAAAGCTTCTCGCGCCTCGGCCTCGCCGAGCCCCTCGCGGCCGCCCTTGACTCCTTCGGCTTCGCGAGCCCGACGCCCGTGCAGACCCAGGCCGTCCCGATGATACTTTCGCGCCGAGACGCGATCATCGAGTCCGAGACCGGCACGGGCAAGACCTTCGCCTACCTGGCGCCCGCCTTCCAGCTCGTCTCGGTCCTCGAGCGAAGGGGAGTCGGAGAGCCCGGCGTCATAGTCGCGGCGCCGACGCAGGAGCTGGCCGTCCAGATCGGACGCGAGTCCGAGCGCCTCGCGAAGGCCGCCGGATTGAGCCTCCGGACGGTAGTCCTCCTCGGCGGCACCGCCCTCGAGAAGCAGGCCGTCAAGCTGAAAGCCAAGCCCGAGATCGTCGTGGGCACCCTCGGCAGGCTCGCCGACCTCGTCGCCCTCGGCAAGCTCCGAACGACGTCCCTCAAGCTCCTCGTCCTCGACGAGGCCGATCGCCTCTTCGCGAACGAGACCGAGGAGCTCGCCCAGTCACTGCTCAAGAGCGCCCCCCCCTCCTGCACGCGCGTCCTCGTATCTGCCACGATACCCGAGCGCATCCGCAGGGAACTGCGGCCCCTCCTGCGCGACGCGGTCGAGATCTCGCCGACGGGCGAGGCGGTCCTCTCGGGGAGCATCGAGCATTGGTGCTTCTACTGCGACGGACGCAAGCGCCTGGATTTCGCCCGGCGCTTCGAGGCCGCCGTCCGCCCGGAGCGCTGTCTCGTGTTCCTCTCGATGGCCACCCGCGTCGAGAAGGCCGCCTCGGCCCTCGCCTCCCTCGGCCTCCCCGTCGGCGCGATCCACTCGGGCATGGACAAGGAAACCCGCCGCGTCGCCCTCGAGCGCTTCGCCGCGGGCACGCTGCGCTACCTCCTCACGAGCGACCTCGGGGCCCGAGGCCTCGACATACCGGGCATCACCCACATCCTCAGCCTCGATCTGCCCGAAGAGCCTACCATTTATACTCATCGCGCGGGCAGGACGGGCCGCGCCGGAGCGCGCGGCGTCAGCATAGTCCTCGCCGACGCCGTCGAGCTGGCCCGCGCCTCCAAGATAGCCACGAAAGGCGGTTTCGTATTCCGCTGCAAGGTCCTCGAAGAAGGGAAGGTCCTCGAGCCCACGAGCGAGGAGTTCTTCTCCCGAGCCAAGGCCTTCGAGGAGCAACGCACGGCGGCCAAGGCTTCCCATATCGCGGATGGCGATCGAAGCGACGGAGGGCCCAGGCGCCGCGTCATCCGCTCCGAGCCTCGTCAGGCTAGGCGCCCCGTCGAGGCTCGCGAGGTCGAAGGAGAGAGGACCGCGCGCAAGCCTCGATCGGCGCCCTGGCGCGAAAGCTCGACCCAGAGCTCCCCCGAGCCGCATTCGATGCTCCACAAGAAAAGCGAAAAACCTCGCGAGGATCGACCGAAGGAGGCGACTACTCGCAGTGACGATCCCGCCCGCCGGGTCCCTGCTCGAACCGCCCCCGCGCGCGACATCCCGTCGCGCGGCGCTCCGCCGCGCGGGGCGATGCCGAAGGGCGACGGGCGGCAAGACCACCGTCGCGGTACCGGCCGCGATGGCTTTAGCCGCGCGGGCTCTGCCCGCGACGGCTCTGCCCGCGAAGGCTCGCCTCGCCGCGCGCCCGCCCGCGATATCCCCGCTCGCGGCGCTCCCGTCCGCGACGGCCCTCCCCCCAGTGCCCCTGTTCGTGGTGGCCCTCCCCGCGATAGTCCTCCGCGCGGCATAGCGGGGCGCGCTCCGCGATATGGCGATCGGCCGCGCGA
>CAYNFM010000165.1:3175-5442 GCA_964396415.1 uncultured Treponemataceae bacterium
CTTCGTCTTTCTCCGTTCAAGGACATCGAGGCTTCGAGTTCCCACCTCGTCCTTTTCTCCGAATGCCGCAAGGCCCTCCCCACGGCCTTCATCGACTTCGGCTTTTTCCCCGGCGCCAGGGACCGAGCCGTATTGAGCGCTCGCGAAGTTTCCTATTATTACGGTCTCCAATCCGGCAGGGGCCCGGACGATTTCGACCTCGTCCTCGTATCCAACGCCTTCGCCCTCGAGCTGATCAACCTCGGCTATCTCTATTCGGGCGCGCTCTTGCCGCGCCGCGCCTCCGAGCGCGCGGCAGCCCCGGCGGACAGACGAGTCCCGATCGTGATCCTGGGGGGGTCCAACGCCTCGGCTTCGGGCGCACTTCTCTTCCCCGGCGCCGTGCCCGAGGAATCGAGCGACAGTCTCGTCGACGGCATCTTTTTCGGGGAGGGCGAAGGGGAGATCGGCCGGCTGGCGGCCGCGCTGACGAGGGCAGGAGCCTCGAGAGCGGAGCGCCTGGCGGGGGCCGCCGAGATCGACGGGTTGTGGCGAGCCCTCTCGGGAAAGGCGGCGAGGCGGAATATCCTCCTGCCCCATCCTCCTGCGCTGACGGAGTATCCCGTCCTCAATTCCGAAGGCGCCGCCACGGCGAGGCTCCAGATCAGCTCGGGTTGCCCGGGTTTCTGCTCCTTCTGTCTCGAGGGCTGGGAGTCGCGGCCCTACAGGGAAATAGACAGGGCCGAGCTCTCGAAGGCCGCCCGCGAGCTCAAGGCGAGGACAGGAGCGAGCAGTCTCGACGTCTATAGCTTCAACTTCAACGCCCACGCGCGAATCTTCGACCTGATGCTCGATCTCAACCGAGTATTCCGCCGCGTCAATTTCATGAGCCAGAGGCTCGATATCCTCGCCGAGTCGCCCCTGCTCGCGAGCGCCGAGCTGGCCGCCGACAAGCGCTCCTTCACCCTCGGGATAGAGGGGATCTCGGAGAGGATGAGGCGCTTCTATCGCAAGGGCCTGGACGCCCGGGACATCGATGCCGCCCTGGACCGCCTCTCCCTCCCCGCCGTGCGCGAGCTCAAGCTCTTCTACATCCTCTCGGGCATCGAGGAGGACGCCGACTTCGCGGAGTTCGCTGACTTCGCCGCCGCGACCTCGGAGAGGCGCAGGCGGATGGCCCCCGGCCAGAGGGTGATCGCGTCGGTCGGATACCTCGTCCGCCTTCCTTTCACGCCCCTGCAGTACGCCGCCCTCTGCCTGGACCGGGCGAGGCTCGAGAGTCTGTCGCGCCGCATCGAGGGGATCTGCGCCGCTTCCGGACTCGAATGCCGGCGGGCCGCGGACTTCGAGGAGTACTACGCCGACCAGCTCCTCGCGTTGGGCGGCCGAGCCTTCGCCCCCTGGCTCGAGCGGACGCCGGAGGAGGGCCTGGTGTACGACGGAGGGCCCTCCCGCGGGACCGGGGCCTCGCTCGAGGCCTTCGCCGCCCGGGCCGGCCTCCTCGACGAGGGCTTCGTAGGCGAGAAGGGCGAGGACTGGCGCCCTCCCCTCGCGTTCGCCGACGAGAACGGACCGGCCCTCAGGAAGTCCTACCTCCTCGCCTCCACCTTCGCTCCCGCGAAGGGTCGCTTCCCTGGGCCGGCGGCTCCCGAGACCGGATGGCTGCGCGGCTTCGAGCGCCTCATGGCGGCCAAGCGCGCCTTCGCCTCGACCCTGGCTAGGGTCGATGTCCCTTCCTCGCTCTCGCGGGCGAGCTCAGAGTACCGAGCCTCCTGGCTCATGCGGGCCATTTCCGCCGCCTCGCCGGAGGGGGGCGCATCCGTCTTCGACGCCGAGGACGCCCTCTTCGCCAAGGGCGAGGTCCTCGAGGGCATGGCGGATCGATTCTGGGGGCTATCCTATTTTCGCCTGAGGGGGCCGGATTCCGGGAGAATGGAGCGCGCCGCCGCGGCCGCCGGATTCGCGCCGGTCGCGACCCTGCCTGTCCTCAAGACTATCGACGCCCTGATCGAATTCCCCGCGGCCCTCGCCGGCGAGGCGGAAAAGGCCCTCAAGACCTGGCTTGCGAGATCGAGAGTCAGCTTCGTCGAGGAGCGCGCGGGCGCTTCGCGACGCCTCAGGCCCTCGGCCCGAGGAGCCAAGAAGAGAATCCTCGTCGAGGCCGAGCTGTCCGGCCCCGCCGCGGGCACGGGCTCCGCCGCGAGCGCGGGCACCAGCTCGGGCGCGGGCCCGGAGACGGCAGGGACCTTCTCGATCAGGCTGAGCCTGGGATCCAAGGCGAGCATCCG
>CAYNFM010000166.1:0-5346 GCA_964396415.1 uncultured Treponemataceae bacterium
ACAAAACCGATGGCTCCGCCGACGCCAAACAGGAGGCCGACCAGGGTTACAGGAGCGGTCCATCCTTGTTCGGGTCCCTCGGTGAGAGCGAAGATGAACCCGACCACGGCGATCATGGATGTCAGCGCGCCGACGAAGTCGAATTTGTGCTCAGGAGCTTCCCGCGAGTTCGGGATGGCTCGCAGCGCCATGGGGATGGCCGCGAGGACGAGAACGACCGGCAGGACGAAGAGCCATCGCCAACTGGCCACGTCTACAAGGACAGCCGATACGAACATCCCCAGGACGCCACCGCCACCGCAGACGGCGGTCCACACACCGATCGCCTTGGAACGCTCTTCGGCCGGGAAGGTCGAGGTAATGACAGCCAGGGTGACGGGCATGATCATCGCCGCGCCGACGCCGCAGAGCAGTCGTGCCGCGAGCATGACCTCGATAGTGGGGGCCAGACCCGCTGCCGCGCTTGCCGCGCCAAAGACGACCAGGCCCGCGATCAGGACTGTTTTGCGGCCCCGGCGGTCACCGGCTGCGCCGAGAGGCAACAACAACGCGGCCAGGGTGATGGTGTAGATGTTGATCATCCACACGATGTCGCTTTGCGATGCGTCGAAGGCGAGGGCGAGTTGCGGCTGGGCGACATTCAGTCCGGACACCGACGCGATGACTGCCATGAGGGCAATGCATACCCCGATCAGGATTGCGCGACGCCGGCGGGGATCATGGATGGTCGGGTCAGCCGTCGTGATTTGTGCAGAAGGATCGGTATCCACGATTTCCTTTAGGATATGGTGATAACGAGCTTGCCCGTGACATGCCCCTCGGCGCAGAGTTCATACGCCTCTGAGGCTTGGGCGAGAGGGAAGGCCTTTCCCACGCGCACGCGGAAAGCACCTTCCGAATACAGCCGCGCCGCCTCGACCAAGGCCATCTGGGGATTCTTCTGAGCCACGAGAGACAGCTGCGCGCCATATTGTGGCGCGGTGAAATCGGCAACGGAGATGACGCGGGAAGGATCGCCGACAAGCTCGATCAGTTCGGGAATGACGCCCGAGCCGGCGATATCGAGGGCGGCATTCACGCCGTTTGGCGCGAGTTTCCTGACCCGTTCGACAAGGCCCGGTCCATAGGTCGTCGGGATGGCGCCGAAAGCGCGCAGGTAGTCCTGGTTCCGGGCGCTCGCGATACCTATCACGGTGATCCCGCGATAATGCGCGAACTGGACAGCTGCGGATCCGATGCCACCGGACGCTCCGCTCACCAGAAGCGTCTCGCCGGCCTTCACTCCGACTTGGGCAAGGATGCGCGTTGCCGTTTCGACGACCACGGGGAACCCGCCCGCCTCTTCGAAGCTCAGATCGTCAGGCTTGCGAGCCCAGCCCCAGGGTCTCAGGACCGCGTAGTGCGCCACCATGTCGAAACCGTAGCCGAAGACGGCGTCTCCGATAGAAACGTCGGTGACGCCCTCGCCGACTTCATCCACGACGCCCGCTCCCTCGACCCCGACGCCTGAAGGAAGCGGAATTGGCATGCCCTTCCAGGTGCCGGCCCGAATCTTTATCACGTCCGAAAGATTGATCCCGGCGGCTCGGACGGCAATCCGCACCTGGCCGGAACCGGCATGCGGCTCGTCGGCGTCGACCACCTTCAGAACCTCTGGGCCGCCATATTCACTGAATTGAACTGCTTTCACGACGAACTCCTGTGAAGTCCTGTATATTCACAGTACGCAAAAAAGTCAAGTGACTACAGTTTTATATTGACACAATATATAAGTTCACTTCATTTTTTGTTGACTTTTCTGATCCTGGCCCTGTACTCTCTACGGATGGGATTACGCGAGCTGAAGAAGGCCAAGACCCGAAAAGTGATCGGCGATACGGCCCTCAGACTGTTTATCGAGAAAGGTTATGACAAGGTCACTGTAGCCGAGATTGCCCAATTGTCGGAAGTGTCGGTAACAACGGTATTTAAGTACTTTCCATGCAAGGAATCTCTGGTTTTCGACGAGATCGAGGAGTATGACGAAGGCCTAGTCAGGGCCGTCACGTCGAGGCCGGTCGGGAGCTCGGTTATGGACTCCCTCCACCAATTCTATTTGTCCGTCTATGGGCTCAACCTCTCGGAGAACGAGGTGTCCTCTGAGATGTCCTCTGCCTTTCACCAATTGACGAAGGAGACACCCGAGCTTGCCGAATACAGCAGACGGGTCTGGATGGGAAGGGCCGAAACGCTGGCCCAGGTCATCCGGAAAGAGACGAAGACCAGCATTGAGGAGGCCTCTGCAATCGCCCACCTCATCCAGATGGGAGCGAACTGGGCAATGGACTCCGAATCTCCCCGGGAAGCCTTCGATGTGATGTTCCACCTTTTGAAGAGAGGGTGGAAAAAGTAGCGCGATCATGATGGGATGTCTTTTGCGATCGAATAGCATACAAGGCCGCGGGCACGAAATCTATTTCGATGCCCCGAATCGATGCCTTGCTTCGTCGGCTCCTCGTCGTCGATCCTATGGACGCGTCGTATCAGGTAGGCCGTCGAAGTTGAGATAATCGGCGAACTCCGCGTTGAACGCCGCGGGATAGGAGTCGACGAGGGATTTCAGGTAGATCTCCCGGACCTTGAGGTGCCGGATCCCGTCGAAGGGGACACGGAGACGTCTATGCCGCGTGCGCCTGAGTCGAGGAGTCCCTGCACGAACTGCCTGAGATGACTATCTTGCCGACTCGACGCGGCCCGACGAGGACGACGGCCCTACGAACTGCCCGGTCTCCAGCCAGAGCGACGAACTGCCGGAAATAGGCGCGCCGCGGCCTGTTGCGCTCTTCATCGTCGATGCCCCGTCCCACCTGCCACTATCCATTGCCAGCCGACGCTGTACCTCATTTCAAGGGAAGTCTTCATTGGGCCGGCTCCTCACGTCTGTTTTGTCATTTTAAGCACAAAAAGCAAGCTTAATGCAGCGAACGACATTGCGGTGAAGGGACATACGGACCGTCCGGTTTACGTATTCCCCCGAAACGCGCCATACTGTAATCATGGGATTGAAATCGAGCGCCGATCCCCGCCTTCCTCGCCTGTTTCTCATGGCCGGGGGAGTTCTGTTGTTGACCATCGGTGCCTTGCTGGCCGTCGGCCAGTTGTCTCGTCCCCGATTACCCGTACCCGTCGAGGGGATCCTCGACCTCCGCTCCTGGGACTTCCGCCGGGGAGCGATCTCCCTCGGAGGCACTTGGGAATTTGTGGATGAGCGGCTGGTGGACGGAAGCGAATTTCCCGCCGAGAAGCCCGGCTTCCGGCGGATCCCGGACACCAGGTTCTCCCGTGGAAAGGGATTTTTCACTGGAACCGGGGGAGGAACCTATCGGTTGAGGATCCAGCTTCCACCGGGAAGCCAGTCGCTGGGGCTTCGATTGTCCGCGATCAGGACAGCGTATGAAGTGGAAGTGCAGGGACAGGTTCTGGCCCGGGTCGGTATTCCAAGCGAGGATCAAGCTCGGGAAATTCCCGCCATCGGATCGGTAGTCCTCTCGATCCTCCCCTCAAGTGACACGTTCGACTTGGTGATCCGGGTCTCCAATCACCAATTCCGCTGGGGCGGCATCGTTATTCCGCCTCTCCTTGGGCCGTGGGACTCCCTGGTCCAGGCGAAGAACACGGAGGAACGCGTAGCGCTCCTCCTGGCGGGTATTCTGGCCGGAACGGCGCTATTCACCCTGATATTCTTTTTCTTCCGCCGCAAAGATCCGGCTTTCCTGAGCTTTTCCGTGTTTTCCCTCCTTGTCATCATCCGATCTCTGACCACAGGCGACCAGCTCTTGGCCCAATTGGCGACGGGCATCGGATTCAACGCCTTCGTCCGCATCCAGCACCTGTCGATGTACTCGATGCTTCCGTCGGCCACGATTTTCTTCGCTACCCTGTTCCCCGACGACATCAGTTCGAACGAGCGCAAGGCTTTCTTGGTCATCGCGGCCCTGCCGCTGGTCCTGATTCCATGGGCGCCGATTCCTGTCCTTTCGTGGAGTCTGTTCGTATACTTCTTCATGACCCTCGGTCTGTTGGGATATGGCTATTGGGCCCTCTGCATCCGGCTCGTCCTTCGCCGCCGCCAGAAGGCGGCCCTGATTCTGGCGGCCGGGACCGCCCTGCTTGGGATCCTCATAATCAATTTCGGCTACGAGCTGTTCGAGGCCAAGGCAGAGAGCGAGTTCCCCTGGGGCGCGATGGTCTTCGTCCTCATCCAAGCTGTGGTCCTGGCATACCGCTCCACCCGGGCCTTCGATCAGACCGAACGGCTGACCGTGGAGCTCAAGCAGTCCAACCGGGCGCTGGCCTCCGAGACGAGGGAGGCCGAGGAAGCCCGCAGCCAGGTCGAGCGGTCTTTGGCAGAAAAGGAAGTCCTGCTCAAAGAAGTCCATCATCGGGTCAAGAACAGTCTACAGATCGTGTTGAGCATCATCGGCATGGAGGCCCGCCGGACGATGGAACCGGAAGTACGCGAGGCATACCAGGGAATCCGGGAGCGGATCCGGGCCATCAGCCTCGTCCACGACCGTCTATACGGGTTGGAATCGGAACGACGCATGGATCTGGGCGACTACCTCGGCGAGCTGATTTCGCACTTGGGAGAGGGATTCGGCGAACATCCCGTTCTCTTCGAGACCGGCGGAGGGCCCGTCCAGCTGCCGATGGACTTCTGCCTCGACCTCGGCCTCGTGGTCACCGAACTGGTCATAAACTCCTACCGCCATGGCCAGCGCGCCGGGACGCCCGGCTCCGTCAAGGTCCGGCTCGACCACGACGGTCAAGTACTTCGGCTGGCAGTGGCCGATGACGGTCCGGGGTTCCCCCGGGACTTTCTCCCCGAGTCGGCCCACTCGGTTGGTTTCAAGATCGTATCCAGCCTGATTCGCGGCCGAAACGGCCGGTTGCAGATATCGTCCGATTCCGGGGCCCGCGTCGAAGTGACTTTCAATTCTCTCATTTCGGCCTAGGAGGAGATCACGATGGCCGGCGAGACGATCTTGGTCGTGGAAGACGAACCCCTGGTCGGAGCGGAGTTGCAGGAGCTGCTGATGGACCTGGGATACTCGATACCCGAAGTAGTGGACGATGGGAGCCGCGCCCTCGAGGCCTTCCGCGAATATCGACCCGACCTTATTCTGATGGATATTCGAATCAAGGGCTCGATAGACGGAGTGGAAACTGCGGCCCAGATCCGGCAAACAAGCGGCGTCCCGATTATTTTCGTCACCGCCTATTCAGACCCGGCCATCGTGGCCCGGGTCGCAGGTGTCCGCCCGGACGGACTGCTGTTCAAGCCGTTCCAGGAGCATGATCTTGAGG
>CAYNFM010000167.1:0-5317 GCA_964396415.1 uncultured Treponemataceae bacterium
CTCCGCTCTCGTCCACGACGAGGCGAGTCTTGCATGACGAGCATATGAACTTCCCCGGCTTCTTCGTTTTCAGCTTCGTCGAGCAGCTGGGACAGGGGAAAGAGACGGGGAACCGCGCCGACGCCGAAAGGCGACGTTCGGGGGATTTCCGGAGACGCTCGATGGCTTCATCGGCGGTTTCGATGAAAGAGAAAAAATTCGCAAATCCGAGAATTTCGAACACTTCGTAGACTTGAGGCTGCAGGTCGGTCATGAACATCTCGCCGTCTAGAGCCTTGACCGCTTCGCGTATTTTCGAAAACGCGCCGATGCCGGCCGATGATACGTGGTTCAGGCTCGCGCAGCAGAACACGAGATAGGAAAACCCGGCGGAGATGAGCTTGTCGGCCGATTTTTTGAAATACGACGAATTATAGGTATCGATACGCCCGGTGAGATGGACCTTCAGGCAGCGCGCATCGACTTCCGTCCGCTCGAGAATGATCGATAGCCCGCCATCGCTCCCATTGTCGAAGTCCGGAACGATTTCGTTGTTCCCGAGTTGGGCCATCTGGCAACCTCTTCTTCGATCCGGGCAGACGTTCGCAAGGGAAGAGATGGAACATATTCTAGCCGAGATTTCCCGGATGGACGGCCAATATTGCTGGTGGCGTTGAACGGGCCATCGTCAACCTCGATTTTACATCGTCGGGGTTGTATGTCAAGGCGATTATCCCCCGCTTGCATATCGGGAGACCCTCGTTTAGAGCCCTGATTGGGGAAAAGGCTCGCTTAGGGTCTGGAGAATGTCATCGATCTCCTGCAAATCGATCGGCTTGGAAAGGAACGCGAAAAGCTTGAAGGAACCCTTTGAGCAGGGTCGCATTCATCCGGCCTGATACCCGCCTCGTCAAGGAAAAATATCTCAGCATGCTGCAAGGAGACGTCCTACTGCGATTAATCCCATGTCGATCTTGAATTTCTCAAGGACGAGAGCCGAGACGATCTTGCGGGTCCAGAGTCCAAAATCAAATCCCCATCGCCTTGGATCTTTGCCATTAATCCATATGAAGCTTGACGATATTCACGCCGATCGCGAGAAGATAGACGACCATCGCTATCTCCGCGATCGTCGGCGGGATGACGAGGAGAATGTTGATCTTTTGACCGAAGTCGGGGACCAGGAACAGCGCGAGCATATCCGCAAGGTAGCAGACGCCCCCCGCGACGAGGAGGACGCCCAGCCACTTGGGAAACCACCCTGCCGATCTGTAGGCCAGATACCCCAGCGGCACCAGCCACAGGCCGAAGAAGACCTGAGCGATGAGGGTTCCATAGCGTTGGGTGTCGAGGAGGAGCAGCACCAGGGCGTTCGAACCCGCTTCTCCGAAGGCGGTCAGGTCGACCGCTCCGGTCGCTACCCTCAAGCCTTCGAACTGGAAGACCGAATTGAGGCAAATGATGCCGGTAGCGAGCGCTACGAGGACTAGCATGGCCCTCGCGACGTTCTTATTCACATGCTGGAGCAGGGCGTAGAGGGACATGGCCAGGAAGACGAAGAATGTCCCATCCAAGAGGTGGGCGACGACGCCCAAGCGCACGAGAGCGGAGTACGCGACGACGTTTCCGGCCGTGGCCGCCGCGTTGCCGGCGACGTAGACCTTGGGATCCACGAAGCCCTCGGCGAAGCCTCCGAAGATGCCGACGAGCAAGTAGAGGACGCCGGCGATTCTCGCGAGTCGCTTCGGCGATTTCATGGCGGCCTTCTCGTTCAAATCCCCATCTTCCTCGGTAGTCATTGCCGCTCCTCCATTAGATTAATGACGACTTTCCCGATCGCATGTCCTCGTTCGAGGTACCGGAGGGCATCCGGAACCTCATGCAGCGCGTAAGTCCTATCGATGACAGGTTTGACTTTGCCGCTTTCGAGGAGCTCTTTAACGAATGCCAAATCCTTTTGGTTCGGCTTCGACATGGTATTTAGCATTCTCTTGCCTCCGGTCCGCGACATCATCGGACCGAGGAGCATGCCTTGGAATACTTGAGCATCGGAACCCCCGATCATGACATAGGCCCCCGTGGGACTCAGCGCGCGCTTGTATTCCGAAATCGAGCGATTTCCGTTGGCGGCGAGAATCAGGTCATACTGCCGGCCATTTTTAGTGAAATCCTCCTGCGTGTAATCGATGACATGGTCTGCCCCGAGAGAGCGCACCATGTCCATTTTCCCCGTACTGCAGACGGCGGTGACCTCGGCGCCGAACGATTTGGCGATTTGCACCGCGAAGGTGCCCACGCCGCCGGATGCGCCATTGATCAGGACTTTTTGCCTCGCTTGAATCCGTCCTTGGTCGCGAAGACCCTGCAAGGCGGTGACTGCCGCCATGGGCACGGCTGCAGCCTGCTCGAAACTCAGGCTGGCGGGCTTTAATACCAGCGCGTCCTCGCGGGCGCGGGCATATTCGGCGAAGCCACCCCAGCCGCACGCGGATAGATTACCGAAGACCTCATCGCCCGGCTTGAGCCGCCGTACGCTGCCGCCGACCGCTTCGACCCGTCCCGCGATGTCGGCCCCGAGCACCTTGTTCTTCGGCCCAAGGAGTCCGAAGCCCATCAGCCGGAGTAGAAATGGTTTTCCTCGCATGAGACGACAGTTCATTGGATCGAGACTTCGACTCCGCGATGCTCGTAGTAATAGTATATATATAAAAAATTACCATGTATAATAAATTACGTTTTTCATTTTCGTCATATTATCCGAGATATCTCATTGGATTCGAGAATCTGAATCACCACCGTAAGCGCTTTCGCCGCTCGTTGACAATGGTAGGCAACGATTTCAAACGGGACCTTGGAGAATGGTTTTGGCCATCATATAATCATGCTCGGCGAACTCGATCCATTCCAAAGTCGATGGTTCTGAAATCATACGGGGATGCCTTCTTTTTGAATTACGGCAGGGTCCAAGGCTTCAGTATTTGCCTGGCCATCAGGCCCTCATCCCGAGCGTGCGTTCTCATATCGGTAGACTATCGTGCGTTCCATCCTGCGCATCGTGAGGTTGGCCTCTTGCGCGCGGAGAAGGACCCGCGCCAAGAAGGGGTATCGGGAAAACGCGACCATTTCGCTGGTCTTGAATTCCTTGATCAGTTCGAGTTTCGGTTCGAGCCGCTTGATGTCCTGGGGATCATCGAGACCCCATCTGTACGTTGCGCCTGTGCCATTGACGTTCGAGCCCGCCCGTTTCACGATCCACGGATTGCAGATATCGAAGATCATTTGACCGCCGGGAAAATGGGCGACCACCGCATTGAGGAGCGCTTTCACCTCCGCTTCGCTCAGGTAGTGCAGCACTCCCTCGGCGATAAGCAGCCCGGGCCGGTCCCGCGGGACCTCGTCCAGCCAGCGCAGATCCTCGAGCGCTGCGCCGATCAGGCGACAGGCGCCCCGTTCGGGGAACAGTCGGCGGCGCAGTTCGATCACGTCGGGGTAATCCACGTCGAACCACTGGACGGTAGCGGGCGGATCGACCCGGAAAACGCGGCTGTCCATGCCGCAGCCCACGTGGAGCACGGCCGCGTCCGGATGATCGGCCAGATACCGGCTCGTGAGCAGATCGAAGGTCGCGGCTCGAGTGGCGATCATGGTACAGCCGATCTTGTTCCACATGCTCCACGAGCCCACTCCCTTGTAGCTCTTGCCGATGTCGTAATCGATATGCCGCATTGCCTCTTCCGCCCAGGGGTCGCGCAGGATGGGATTCTTCCATTGACTCTGGATGGCTCGACTGTTCAGGGTCATGAGCATCGTTTCTTTTTCTTTCGTGAACTGGACCTTATCGGTCGTCATCGGTCGCTCCTTGGCGCATCGCCTGCTTTGCGCCCTTTGCTCGTTCGATCCGCTCCATCTCCGCTCGCGCCGCCGCGGTAATCCGCTTGAAAATGGCTTTCCCCGCTTCGCTGTCGCCGCCGTCGTCCGGCAGCAGCGCGCGATCCATTATGTCGGCCAATGCTTCCATGACCGCGTCATAGGGAGGGAATTGGCCGAGCGGCTTGAAATCCTCGATAGTCAACTGGCCATACGACAGGATTTCGAGGATGTGGACGATCACGGCCGGATCGATATCCCGGCGGACCGCCCCCGCCGCTTGCAGCGTCCGAACGAATTCGGGAGTGTCCACTCCGGACAGCATTTGGGCGAAGGGGTTGTCTCGCTTGCGCAGGTAGTTGCCCATCACGCGCTGGTCGCGCCGCAGCATGGCGGCGATCAAGGGCCGCCGGTTCACGGCGTAGATGTGCGCCCGGTAGGCCCCGCCAAGAGACCCGCCACGCGGATCGGCCTCGAGTTGTTCCAACCAGATGTGGGCATAGAGCATGTATTCTCGATACAGCAGCGCTTCGAAAAGCTCCTCTTTACCCTTGAAATAAAGGTAGACAGTCCTTCGACTCGCGCCCGCTTCATCCGCGATATCGCTCATGGTTGCCTTGTCATATCCCAGTCGGACGATGACGGCTGCGGCCGCATCGAGGATCTGCTGCTGGCGTTCGCCATTGTCGGACATTCACGGCCTCTCGCTCGGGCAATCTGCACGCATTGCACAAACTATGATACTTTGTACAGAATACCACGAGATGGACCTACGTCAAGGAAGAAATGGAAGCCACAGGCGCGAACGCCCCGTCCCGCATCGGGACTCAGGCTACCTTTCCCGATTAGTCGGGATTTCCGGGATAGACGGCAACTAGAGCCATTCGTTCAGGACAGTTCGATGACTATGCCTTCCTCTCCCAGGGCCGAGACGATAGCGTCGCCCCTCCTTCCGGAGATCGAAATGCAATCGCCGCCGATGACGACATAATCGAGGCCTCCCATGGTGACCCAGGCGATGCCTTCGAGCACGCTCATTTTTTTCGAGGATGCCGGGACCCGGAACTGCTCGCGATAACGCAGATGGGTTCGCCGCGCCGGCCGCTCCTCGCAGGCCGCCGCTCCGTATTCGACTCGCGCCCCGCCGGGATCGCGGGAGATGCGCGTAAAATCGTCGGAAACGCCGTTCATCGTCATCGCTGCGCTCATGCCCATTCCCTCCTTCATCGCCGTCGTGTCATCATTTGTCTCTCGGCAGTAATATATATACTGGCTGGGAGTGTCAGAACTTGTCATACTTTAGGGGGAATCCGCATGAATAGGCTCGACAGGGCTCTTGGCCTCCTCCTCCTCCTGCGAGGCGGCCGCGTCGTCTCCGCCAAGGACCTGGCCGCGCGCTTCGAGGTATCGGTGCGTACGGTGTATCGCGATATCGAAGTCTTGAGCGGCTTGGGCGTGCCGATCTCGGCGG
>CAYNFM010000168.1:0-5294 GCA_964396415.1 uncultured Treponemataceae bacterium
TGAGTTCGCCTAAATACTCATCGCCCTCGTCCAGGCGCTCCCGGATGATCCGTTCAAATTCCGAGCGCGACAGCGAGGCTAGGAGGGAGCGTGGGTCGAGCACCTCCATTATAGCGTCCGCGTTACGATTCGTTCCGGGCCTCAACCGGCAATCGCTTTGCTGCTTCGGTGAGTTTCATACGGTGACCTTATCTAAAGTTGCCGCATAAATCGTCAGCAGCAGTTCGGCGTCGTCGATGAGTCTGTACATCGGTTCTTTTCCGGATAGCGTCTCGCTCTCTTTGAGGATTATGGGGACGCCCTCGCCCCGCTTGTCCATCATGAATTGACGCTTCACTTCCGGTCTGGCTGCGGTATCGACCGGACAGCGGTTCAGCAGGCTGCTGATCGTCTCATTTCTGGTCGACTGGCGCAGCGGCATACTCTCGATTGTCATGCTGTTGGGAACCGTTCCCGGAGAGTAAAGTTCCAGCCGGTTCTCGAACATGAAAAGCCTGATCTTCGATCCGGCGATGGAGTAGTCGCGGTGGGCGACCGCATTAACCAGGGCCTCGAAGACCGCCCGAATGCTGTATTGGGGGATTTCCTCCCTCCCGGGATTCTTGATGGCCATGGTCCTCATGTTTCTTTGGACGAAGGAGAGTGCGCTGCGTACCTGCTCGTCGAGGGGGGCCGCAATGATTATCGCGTCTTCCTGGTAATCCGCGTCGCGTTCGTTTCCTCGATACTTTACCGCCTCGATGATGGCGTTGGGTATGAAGGCTTCAGGATGGGGAGTCGCCAACAACACGCCAGAGACGGTTAGACGAAGGGTTCCGGCATCGTCCATGGTCACCAGCTTGAGCTTGTCCAGCATGGTCCTCGTGGCTTCGCCGCTCTCTCCTGCGAAGCGGAGCCAGAGACCTTCGTCGAGGTCGGAAAGGCTTGTATGAGGCACGGCCTGCTCGTCGAACCGAATAAGCCGCACCTGACTCCGCTGCTGGAACAGGCGAGCCAGAGCTTCCGGGCTCAACTTCCGTTTTTTGTCTCCCTGCCTGCAAAAGTACCCGCCGGGGCTCTCATGTACGAAGAGGCTCCGCGGTATATCCACCTTGATAATCGGAACCGCGACTCCCTGGGCACTGGGCAGCATCACGCGAAAAATACGAAGGGCTACTGCGGGCCGTATGGAGTCATTGGATACTTCGGTGATGAAGTCGACCACCGCGTCGAGTTTTTCCCGCGGTATACCTTCGATATTCCTGGTCCCATCGTCAACACCGAATACGATCACGCCGTCTACTGTGTTGGCGAAGGCGGCGATTTCGTCGGCGATATCGTCGCGCGAAAGCGCGATACGATCTCCCCTGAATCTGACGGACTTGAGCTCGATCGCCGAATCTTCACCCAACTGGATTTTCTCGACTAGCTGCTCTGCGGTGTCAAACATGCTCACCCTCGATATATATACGCCGGTACCTCTGCTCGAAGGCTTTTGCCCCTCCCTCCATCACCTGGCAGATTTCCCTGCGTATTTCCTTTTCCTGCAGGCATCCTGATCTTTTGGCTCCGATCCGCCCATCTGAAAAGTCCATGACATGCACCAGTTCCGCATCCCCGTTGACGACGATATTCGGATTGTGGGTGACCACGATGATCTGTCGTTTCGGTTTTTTTTCGCGTATTTGCTCGACGACAAGGTCGTTGATGAGGTGATTGTCCAGATCGTCCTCGGGTTGGTCGAGGATGATCGGATTCGATCCGTGGGACAATATGAACGCGAGCACCGCCGCGGTTTTCTGTCCTGCAGAACCCTGGCTTATCGGATCCCATATGTTTCGCGCCTGATCGCGGCAGTACTCGACCTCGACCGAATCCTCAGGAATCCACAGATCCAGCTCGTCCATCATTGCGGGCGTGACTTTTTCGTGCAAGTATCGAGTAAACTTGACAGTGTAGCTTTCGCCCATCCCTCGTTCCCGCAGGTCGCGAACAACATTTTTGACCTGATGCAATGTCTCGTCGGAATATTCCCGGTAAAGCGGAAGAAGAATTCCAGATTCCCTTCCCTTTTCCGTGACGAGGATATCCGAAGCGAAGGTTTCGTCTTCCTTTCCGACAATAGTGCGGAACCCCTGTTCGAGCCCGTCGGAATCGCCCCGTTCTCGCAACGTCATGCGCACTATCTTGTTACCTCGAAGAACATCGGCGACAAAAGCGCGCCGCTTTTCTGAAATTTCCTTTCTGTGGGCGTCGAGCTTGGCCAGTTCCTCTTCCACCTGTCGTTCAAGCTCTTCGATCCGCTTTTTCCGCTCCTTTATGGCAGACAGGCGGGTTTCCACGTTCTGCTTTTTTTGGACATATAAACCGTAGGCATCGGGGTTCTCGACTCCGTTTTTTCGTAGCTCGTCTATCAACCCTTGGTAGGACTGAATATTTTTTTTGACAGCTGCCTGCCACGCTGTTTTTTCGATGTCTTTCATGAACTGTGTAGGCATTCTGCCGCATCCTTCTCGGATCGCGGACAGCCGCTCGTTGAGAGCGAGCGTTTCCTCAGTGTACCGCTTCATGAGGTTCTTTATTTCAACATCTTCTTCCGAATCGCCAAACAGGGCGAAATCAGGAGTGATGGTTTCCAACGCAATGTCTGAAAGCGACTGAAGATTTTCCGCGAGTGAGGTCTGATATGCTTCTACCTCTTTCATTTGCGAGCGGCGAACCTGGTACGCCTTGAGAAGTGTCGCGTTTTCTCCCTTCTCAAAGAGCGCGAGTTTCGACTGAATATCTTCCAGCTCGCCTTTCAGATTTTCTTCCTCGTCGACTTCCAGGCGCAGCTCGCGCTCCTGCGCCCTGAGCGAGCGAAACTGGGCGGCGATCTGGGCAGATCGATTTTCCCACGCCCTATAATCGACCTGGGGCGACTCGTCGATTATCTTGAGCAGAGCTTTCGGATTCTGGGCCATCTGATACATCTGCTTCTGGCTGTATATCCGGACGGGGAAGCGGGTGGCTATGTCCTCGCCGGAGCTCTTCTCATACTTCTTGCCATTCATTTTTTGGATCGGCGGGATGGAGCCGTCCGGCCTTTCTTGCCAACTGAGCCGGAAATCTTCTCCGTTCAGTCGGCAATCGACGGTGATCTTCGTATCCGGCTTGAGAACGCCTTTGTCCGTGCGCCCCGCCGGTTCCTTGAAAAAATCATCCAAGGTCCTCACAAGCTCCGAGCGCTCGTGTTCCCCGAAGTCCGAATCGCCGAACAGCTTCTTGATTTCCTGGTCGCGGCGGAGGGTGAGGCGTAAAAACTCGACAATAGTGGATTTGCCGCTGCCACGCCCGCCGATCAGGCAATTCAGCCAGGGATTGAATAACAGGTGTAGAGGCTGCCCATTCCCGCAATAGCGGCTCTTTTCAATTTCGACCGAACGTATGACAAAATCCGCGTGGTCATTTGAACCCCGGCTGTCGGATATCGAGTCAAATCGTTTAACGGACAAGTCGTTATCTAGCAGCGCCAGCTTGAGGCCTTCGATGCTGGGGTCCCCCATTTTTATCCAGGTAAACCTCCTGCCGATTTCATCCGGTTTATGAGCGTCACTACCGATGACCTTGGACCAGGAAGCTTTTAGATCTGTGTAGAGCCCAGGGAAAGCATAGTCCCTATCGAGAACCTCGGCCGCAAACAGATGCGACGATTCCAGTATCGGCTTCAGTGTCGGGCCATCATTGAGTACGATGAAAAGACCACTGGAACCGTCCACGTGCGCGGGTAGGGCCAGGCCGCCAGACTTGTCGATGAGCGCCACCACATCCAAAAAACTCCCCTTACTTACGGCATCGGGAGTTCCCTGAAGTTCTTTTGGAATTCCTATCTTTGAATCCGAAAGCAGCGCGAATATATCGTCGCGAGTCTTGGCTGGATCGAGTAGGGCCAGGAGATGCACACCGCCTTGAACCGAGATCTCAACACCGGGGAATAGGTGGAGTTCCCTGAATCCGGCCGGCTTTTCAGCCTCCATGCGCGCGTATTCGATCTTCAGCTTATCGATCCACTCGCCCGAATTGTGGTCGGTAATCGCGATACAATCGACCTGCTTTCCCATGCAAGCCAGTAACCAATCTCGCGGAAGCAAAGAATTCAATGACTTATCATTGTGGCCATACTCTGAAGAGGCTGGGCTGTGGCAGTGGAAATCGAATTTCCACCATCTAGCGCCCGAAAAGGTCCAATCGCCATCAGACATTACAAATCTCCTCGAAAGTGAAGCCTCGAAAACACTGCTTTCTACCCTCTCTTCAGTATTGTATCCGACCACGACAACTCGAGGAACTCCCGCCAGGGCCGATTCTCGATTTCCGTCATCGTGAATTACCCCTCGGGTCCGATGGCGCTCAGATTGTCTTCGATGTTTCTCTCCTGGGTCTCACGGCTCGGTGCAGAAGGAACCGATACGGTCCTTCCACCCTCGATTCGCCTCTCCCTGTCTCTGGTCATTCGGCTGATTTGATCTACGATCGGGCGGAGCAGGCCGAGATCGATGGGAGAATCCTGAAGGATATCGAGGAGACTCCGCGAGTATCCGGGCACAGGACGGTCGATATAGGCGTGAAAGAGCGGCCGCGCGAGCGTCGCGTCGAAATCGCGGGCGATCGCGGCAAGAGCGCTCAGGCGGTCGGCGTTCTCCCGCGCGGGTTCGCTCTCGCCGTCCAGCCAGGCATAGAGGGCCGGACGACTCACGGTCATGATCTTGGCGAGCTCGCTCTTGCTGAATCCGAAGAAGCCGAGGATCAGCCGAACCTGCTCCGCCGTGGATTGAAGGGCGCCGATGGGTTTTATACTTCTGTGCTGTGCGACTTGGAATCGGGGATTCGAACAGGTCGCCGAATAGGCATCCGGCGGAAATGCCGCCACGAGACTGTAGGCTGTTGTCGCCCATTTTCCCTTTCCACCATCGGTTCTTCCGGGCTTCGATCCGTAAGGGGGGCGGGCAGAGGCAGTCGCCCAAGTATCGCTCAACGCCATTTCTCGATCCCTTCCGCGGTGACCACGGAGCCATGAAAGGCATCGATGACGGTGTCGTGGAGTCGGTAAAAAAGCTCCTCTATGGCATCCGGATCGAAACCCGGACCTATGTGCCCCTCCCAATAATGATCCATGTCGATGAGGGCATACTCCTCTCCTGCGGCTATCTTCCGGGATCGCTCCGGTGCACCCTCGAAGACATCCGGGGGTAGGTCGATCCCATTCTCGTTCTTGTCTCTCGTTACCCTGATGATCATCGTTCCGGTCTGATCGGAGCGTAGCTCGGTTCGTCCCG
>CAYNFM010000169.1:0-5250 GCA_964396415.1 uncultured Treponemataceae bacterium
GGCAATTTTTCGGGTTCGATGGCCCACCATAAAAAGGTATGAGTATCCAGAAGAAGTCCGTTCATTCAAATTCCCGGAGTATTTCAGGGTCGAGTGGAGCGTCGAAATCATCGGCGATCGTGCCTTTGCCGCGAGATAAGCCGGGCAACCGGGACGATGTCGTCGACTGTAGCGGGGTCAGGGTAACAATCGGCTTGCCATTCTTGGCGATGATAACTTCTTCCCCGGCCAAGGCACGTTCGACAAGCCGGGAGAATTGGGTTTTGGCCTCATGCATATTGACTTGCATGCTTCAAAAGTAGACTAAGGCGTGGACTAGGTCAAGACTATCCGTGATTATCATTGATGGTCAGAAGCCAGGATTGGAAATGGCAGGGTGATTTCGTCGCCTTTTTTCATGAGGCATTCCGGAGGAATTTATAAGTCATTTCTGCGCCCGGCGGAAGGGGGACTGCGTGTTTTGGGAAAGGTGCGGATTCAGTTTTAGAACAACAATCCTCGCAGATCATGACGGCCAGTGATTATCTTGATCTCCTAAAAGGTGCCGTGTCGAACATCTCGATTTACTCACCCGGGACGTCGCCAGGTACCAAATCTATTTCCCCCGCAGAATGATCGAGCGACTCGCCGAGCGAAACAAGCTTCTTTCATCGATACGGAACAACCCCGTTACGGCCATTCTCGGTTATCGGTATAATTAGTTACACCGCGATGAGGCGTTCCCCAAAGACCTTCTCGAGCTTCGCGATAGTCTTCAAGGTCGGATTCGTCTTCGAAGGATCCTCGAGCCTCTGGTACACTTGGTATTTCACCCCGAGCTTGTCGGCTACATCGGCGAGGGTCATGCCGGAGGCCTTGCGTTTCTCTCGGAGCCAAAGGGCGAACGAAACGGAGTGCGCGGGCTCGACGAGGTAGATATCGGGAGCGTCCGTGGCCTTCGGCACCTCGAAAGGAATCTGCCGATCGATATAGGATTCGATCAGACCGGTAATTGCGTCGGAGGCCATATCCTTTGCCCTCTCCAGGCTTTCGGCATAGGTCATGATCCCGTCGTAAAATCCCGGCGCTTCGACGTACCACACGGCATCTTCTTCGGAATAATAGATCTTGCAGGGTATCGCAGTTTTCATTTTAGCCCCGCCTTCCTGAGAATCGAGTGTAGAATGCCTGGCTTGAGGTCGGCATTCCCATGAACGGGCACGATAATCGTTTGACCGTCTCGCTTCATGATGTGATGCGACCCGCTGATGCGATCGATGGTCCATCCGGCCTTCTCAAGCAGTTTCAGGAGGGCCTTCCCGCTCATCTGTAAATGCTACAGTATTTAAGGTGTGTAGTCAAGAAGGCCCGATGGTATGAGTATCCAGAAGAAGTCCGCTCATTCAAATTCCCGGAGTATTTCAGGGTTGAGTGGAGCGTCGAAATCATCGGCGATCGTACCTTTGCCGCGAGATAAGCCGGGCAACCGGAGTAGACTCAGGCATAGACTAGGTCAAGACTATCCGTGATCATCATTGATGGTCAGAAATCCGGATTGGAAATGGCAGGGTGATTTCGTCGCCTTTTTTCATGAGGCATTCCGGAGGAATTTATAAGTCATTTCTGCTCTCGGCTAGGAAAAGACGGGCAACGACCCAGGCTGTACGCTTGTTTCCGTCCGCGAATCCGGTCAGGAGGATATTAGTCTGTCCAATTTTCAATAATCAGGTTTTTTACCTGTCCAAAGGCCGTATCGTTTGTCACCAGTATCGCACCGACGCTAAGGGCATGGGTGGCAATAAGCAGATCGAGCGGGGCAAGCATTTCCCCTTTTCTTTCCATCGCAGCTCGCAAAATGCCATACTGCTCCGCAACGGCACTATCCAGAGGTAATACTTCGACACGTCGCAAAAACTCCTTGACTGCAAGGTGGAGACGTTTGGTGTCTGGCCTCTTTGCTAGACCCAATAGTACCTCGCAGTGCGTTATGACCGAAATATGCAATGAGCTCATGGGGGTAGCCACAACATGTCGCACAACGGTCGGATGTCCCTTGATCAGATAGCTCACCATATTGGTGTCGAGCATGTAACGGGTCACTCATCCCACCCCGAGAAAGGATCGCGCGTGTGCGTCCCCTGGGCTCGTTCGTCTTCGTCTAGGAACGTGCTCGGGACCTTGGCGCCATTAAGCAACGCAAAAAAATCATCCCAATTCTCCGGCCTCCGCGAGAGGATTACATCATCTGTTTCCGGATCTCTGCGGATGTAGACTTCCTTTGCATCGAAGCGATAGGCTGATGGTAGGCGTACTGCCTGGCTTCGCCCATTCGTGAAAATCTTAGCTACATGACTCATGTGGCACCCTCCCCTATCGGCTCCTACAAAATATAGTCCTTTTCATGTGATAGATCAATGGTATATACCTGGAGTGGGCCCGACGTGCATGGAGAAGGTTGGGAAACCGGGTAACGGAGAAGCCTGGCGGCCTTGCCGAGGGCTTGGTACGGGCTTCGGTATGATATTAACGAAGCTCGGATCTACATTGTTGCGTTCCTATCTGGGCCCAAAGGATCCACCGTCTTGCCCTGCCAATACAAAGTTTGTATATCGACGGTCAGGAGGGTGCCATGTCCGGTTCGACCGTCGATATCTCTTTCCGCCAATATGCCGCCCCGATAAAACGGATTACCTTACTGAACTGCCCCAAATTGCGGCATTTTCTTATAATTTCGAAGAAACTGGAGCAAATGCGAAGCCAATTTCAAAGATGACCGATTTTTGGAATTGCCATAATAATTCTAGGCAAAATTCTCGCGACCACTGGTCGAGGAGGATTTCTTCAGTGGTCCAGTCCGAATTTACCACTGGTCGAGGACAGTAGTCTTCAGTGGTCCAGTCCGATTTTATCAGTGGTCCCGGCCGACTCGACCACTGAAGAATTTCTCCTGAGGAAATTGCTCTGATTTGAGGATCTTGCAGTTTCTCGCGCTTCTTGATGTTTGGATGAAGCGCAACGAAACGTGCGCAAGATTTTGCTTACCTTTGCAAGAGTCGTCTGACTTCGAGCTGTACATGCTCCTGCGAAACCCTTTCGTCAATCGCCAGAGCTTCCCCCGCGCGTTCGAAAGGCGGAGGTATTCATGGGAAAGCTCTTCTCTCGTTGCATTTTCATCGTCCTCGTACTCGCCATGGCCGCGTGCCGGCACGAGACTCCGGCCACCGCCAAATTGATCCTGGGATTTGGGGGAAAAGGGGGCTCGGCCAAGGCCTTCGTCCCGGGGGACATGTCGATCTCTTCCATAAATATAGAGGCTTTGGGGCCTGGGGGGGCCAAGGTTCTGGCGAATTCGATCGACTGCTCGCCAGTCGAGCTCGATCTGGCGCCCGGCTCGTGGATGATTACGGCCAAGGGCTTGAGCGCTGCCGGCGCCGAGGTGGCCTCGGGCTTTCTCGAGCTGAGTCTCGGTCCCTCGGAAAGCCAAACCAAGGAGCTAGTGCTCTCGCCGATGGCGGGAGAGGGTTCCATTTCGCTGTCCTGGACCCTCTCGGGTAGCGTAGAAGGTTCTCTGAGCGTCGAGGGCTCGCTGAAGAGCTCGGTCGGGCAGGCTCTTCCCATCGCTTCGCCCTTCTCGCCCTCCGGCGGGAATCCCCTGCGCTTCGACGGCCTGCAGAGCGGCAGCTGGAAGCTCGAGCTGCGGCTTCTGCGGGACGGCGCAGCCCTCTGCGGCCTCGCCGACGCCGTTCTCGTGGCGGCAGGCATGGAGACCAAGGTAACGGTGACCTTCAAGCCGCCCGAGGCCTTCCTCTCCCTGGGCTTCGTCATGCCGGATTTTTCGGCCCTTTCCTTCCAGGTCGAGCCGAGCGCGCGGCTCGCCTCTCGAGGTACCGACATGGTCTTCCGCTCTCCCGTTTCGGGCGGTCTATCCTGGTATGCCGAGGGAGCTATCTTGCCGGAATCCGGGCCCCGGCTTAGCTATGCGCCCGCGGGCGCCGCTCGATCTCAGCGTATAGACTGCGTTCAGGGCCTTTCTTCGCTCCCCCGCTCCGGCAGCGCCACGGCGAAGGTATACGAGTCTCAAGCCCTGGGGCCCCTCGTCTGGGGCGAAATCGTCTCCAAGGCCGAGGGGAGCGCTGCGGCTCAGGAAGCGATGCGGGGCCTGGGAGATTGCCGGGACCTCGTCTGGTCGCCCGACGGCGCCTTTCTCGGGGCCGCGGGCAAGGGCTCGAACTTTCTCTCGCTCTTCGAGGCGCGCGCGCCGGGAGCCGCCTTCGCGGCCTGCGGCCTGGGAGGAGCCGCCGAGCCCCGTCTCCTCTCGCCATCCATCCTCCGCTTCCTCCCCGGCGGCTCCCTCCTCGCTTTCTCGGAATCCGAGGGGGCCGCGTACGCGATCGCCTTCGCCGCTACGGCTCCCGCCAATGCCATGACCTTCTCCGCCGCCTTGGTCGATCCCTGTCTGGCGGGGGTGAAGGATGTTGCCCTCGCCCCGGACGGGTCCTATGCCTTCGCGGCCGCCTCGAGCGCGGATACGGTTGCCTTGCTCGTCTTGGACTCGGGCGGCAGGCCCCTCTCCGCCCGCGCGGCGGCCTCCAAGGGCGCGGCCGGCCTCTCCGCCTTCTCGAAGCCCGCATGCATCGCCCTCGGCCCGGATGGGAAGCTCCTCGCCGTGGGGACGACGGGAGACGATGCGATCTATTTCTTCGCCTTGGATGCCTCGACCAGGACCCTCGCCTTCGGATCGCGCGTGGACAAGGCCGCCTTCCCCCTGGATGCCCCGCTTTCGGACCCCTGCTCCCTCGCCTTCTCGCCCGATTCTGCCAGCCTCTACGTGCTCTCCTACTATGGCAAAGCCCTGATTCGGCTCGACCACGATCCCGGCAGCGGCCTCTTCGCGGTAGCCAAGGGGGCGCGCTCGGGCCTCGCCGGCGTCACGGGTTTCGCCAGCCCCAAGCGCCTGGGCCTTTCGCCGGACGGTAAGCTTTTGGCGGTCGTAGGCAGCGGGGCCGAGGACGGCCTC
This sequence comes from uncultured Treponemataceae bacterium, assembly GCA_964396415.1. GTDB lineage: Bacteria > Spirochaetota > Spirochaetia > Treponematales > Rectinemataceae > UBA1306. Next base: position 4,997 of record CAYNFM010000169.1, read on the forward strand.
TCGCTCTTCGATACGAACGGAGCGGCCAGGCTCGACTATCTCGGCACTATCCTTCCGGCCGCGGGGATGGCCGTGCCGAGCAAGCCCGGCGCCCTCGCCTTTTCGCCCGACGGGAAGATCCTCGCCCTCGCCTCCGACGGCGCGCTATCCCTTTTTTCCGTGAATCGCAATTGACCTCTATACTATCCTTGCATTCAGGCGCAACTATACTGGGACAATCGAGTCTGTCATCTTTAGGGGTAAATGAGTGTATA
>CAYNFM010000170.1:0-5104 GCA_964396415.1 uncultured Treponemataceae bacterium
CGGTAGCCCACGCCCCGCACCGTCTCGATCTCGTCGCCGTAGTCGCCGAGCTTGCGCCTGAGCGAGAGGATCTGCACGTCGACCGCGCGGTCGGTCACGGGATAGTCCCTCCCCTTGACCGCGTCGATGATCTGGCTCCGCGAGAAGACCCAGCCGGGGCTTCTCAGGAGGAACTCCAGGATGGCGAACTCGGTGGCCGACAGATCGACCTTCGCCTCGTCGACGCGGACCTCGTGGCGGGCCGAGTCGAGGCATATGCTTCCCCTGGCGAGGGATGTCTCGGCGCGAAGGGGTTGGCGCCGCAGATCGGCGCTCCTGCGCAGGGCGGCCCGGATGCGCGCGACCAGGACCTTGGGGCTGTAGGGCTTGACGACGTAGTCCTCGGCCCCGAGCTCGAGCCCCGTCACGATGTCCGCCTCCTCGCCCTTCGCCGTCGTCATGATGACCGGCAGCCTCTTGCGCGCGGGATCGGACTTCAGGACCCTCAGCACCTCCAGGCCGTCGATCCCCGGGAGCATGATGTCCAACACGACGCAGTCGGGATTGGCCGAGGGCAGGGCCGCGAGCCCCTCCTCCCCGTCCGATGCCATGATCGCCGCCCAGCCTTCCTTGGCCAGGGAGAAGGAGAGGAGCTCCCGGATATCGGGATCGTCCTCTATGACCAGGATCGACGCCTTCGCCATTTCCTCATCCGCGCGTCAATCGTTGAGCTCCACGTGGCGCCCTTCGACGAGGAAGACGACAGCCTCGCAGATGTTGGTCATGTGGTCGCCCAGGCGCTCGAGGAAGCCCGCGGAGAGGAGGATCCGGGACGCGCGCTCGACCTGGTCGGGCCTCTCGTGCATCAGCTCCAGGATCTCCTGGACCGTCTGCCTGCGCTCGTCGTCGACCTCGTCGTCGCGGGCCGCCACCTTCTTCGCGGCCTCGGCGTCCTGGTTGAGGTAGGCGTCGACCGCGCCGCGGATCATCTCGCAGCCGACCTCCGCCATCCTGCAGAGCCGGTCGATCTGGCGGAAGGGGGGCTCGCCCGAGAGCCTGATGGCCGCCTTGGCCAGGTGGACGGCGTGGTCGCCCGCCCTCTCGAGGTTGTCGGTGACCTTGAGCACGGTCACGAGCTCGCGGAGGTCCCGCGCCACGGGCTGCTGCGTCGCGATGAGGACGGCCGCCTGGTCCTCGATCTTCAGCTGGAGCGCGTTGACGATCTCGTCGGAGGCCTTGACCTCCTGCGCCAGGTCGACGTTCTGGCCCTTGAGCGCCTCGAGGGCCTTGCGGAGGCTCTCCTCCACCCGCGTGCCCATGGCCAGCACGTCGTGATTGAGCCGCGAGAGCTCGTCGATGAAATGTATGCGCGTCTGCATGTGGTCCCCTCGATTCCCGTCGTGTCCCTCTCAGCCGAAGCGGCCGGAGATGTAGTTCTCGGTGCGCTTGTCCTTGGGATTGAAGAATATCTCCTTGGTCGGCGCGTACTCGACGAGCTCGCCGTTCAGGAAGAAGCCCGTGCTGTCCGACACGCGCCCCGCCTGCTGCATGTTGTGCGTGACGATGACGATGGTATAGCGCGTCTTGAGCTCGTCGAGGAGGGCCTCGATCTTGGCCGTGGAGATCGGGTCGAGGGCGCTCGTGGGCTCGTCCATGAGGAGGACGTCGGGCTCGACCGCGAGGACGCGCGCTATGCAGAGCCGCTGCTGCTGGCCGCCCGAGAGGCCGAGGGCCGACTTGCGGAGCCGGTCCTTGACCTCGTCGAAGAGGGCCGCGTTGACCAGGCTCCGCTCCACCAGCTCGTCGAGGCGCCGCCTTTCCGCCGGAGTCCGGGCGCGGACGCCGTGGACCCGCGGCCCGTAGGCGACGTTGTCGTAGACGCTCATGGGAAAGGGATTGGGCTTCTGGAAGACCATACCGATGCGCTTTCGCAGCTCGATGACGTCGGCGGCCCCGAAGATGTCCATCCCGTCGTAGAGGACCGTTCCCTCGGTCCGCACCCCGTCTATGAGGTCGTTCATCCGGTCGAGGACCCGGAGGAAGGTCGACTTGCCGCAGCCGGAGGGCCCGATGAGGGCGGTGATGGCTTTGGGGTCCACGGCTATGGACACCTTCTTCAGGGCTTGGGTCTGCCCGTACCAGAGATCGAGGTCCTCGACGTGGAACTTGGGCGCTGTCGCGGCCATCGCGTCACTCCTTGTTTTCAGGTGCCGGAGAATCTGCGGCCGAGCCGCCGCTCGAAGAATCGCGCCAGCAGGTTCAGCCCCAGGATCAGCACGATCAGGACCACGGCGGTCGCCGTCTGGCCCTGCTGCGCCGCGGGCGTGGGATTGTCCGCGAACAGCGTGTAGATATGCACGGCGAGGGTGTCGCCCGGTACGTGCGTCAGGCTCAGGTTGAACCAGCCGCTCGACGCGCCCGCCACCCCCGACGTGTAGATGAGCGCCGCGGTCTCCCCGATGACGCGGCCGGACACGATGAGCGTCCCCGTGACCAGGCCGGGCAGGGACGCGGGCAGTACCGACCGCAGCACCGTCTGCAGCTTCGTCGCCCCCAGGGCGAAGCTCGCCTCGCGGATGGAGTAGGGCACCGCGCGCAGCGCGTCCTCCGCGGTCCGCATCATCCAGGGGAGGTTGAGGATGGCGAGCGTGAGCGCCCCCGCGAGGCGCGAGAACTCCCAGCGCGCCCCCGTCCCGAAATTGGTCACGAACAGCAGGAAGCCCAGGAGGCCGATGACGATCGACGGCATGCTCGTCAGCGTCTCGGTCGCGAAGCGCAGCACCCTGAGCAGCGCGCCCTGCCGGGCGTACTCGACCGTGTAGATCGCCGCGGAGATCCCGATCAGGAGCATCGGTATCATCGAGAGGATCAGTATGTAGACGGTATTGAAGAGCTGCGGGGCGATGCCGGACGCGAAGTCCCCGCTCGTCAGGAATTTCCAGGTGACGTTCCCCAGGCCCCGCACGAGCGTGTAGCCGATGATGTACAGCAGCACCGCCACGACGAAGCCGGCGATGACCCAGAGGGCGACCGTGTTCCTCGCGTCGCGCCGGCGCTCGCGCAGATGCTGCCTCGCGGCCGAGGGGCCCCGATCGGCCGTCGCCGTCATTTGTACACCCTCCTGCCCGCGAAGAAGCGGCTTACGGCCACCAGGACGCCCGAGATGACGACCAGCACGAAGCAGATCGTCCACAGGGCATTGTAGAGCGTCGACCCTTGGGTGGCTTCCTTGAAGTTGAACAGCAGCTGCGTCGTGAGGACGCTCGTGGGCCCGAGGTACAGGTAGGGATAGAAATGCGTCAGCCCGATGGGAAGCCGCTGCGAGTTCCCGATGACGAAGGCCACCGCCACCGTCTCGCCCAGGGCCCGCGCGATGCCCAGGATCACCCCCGTCATGATGCCCGGCGTGGCGGCGGGAAGGACGATCCCGCGGATCGTCTGCCACCTCGTCGCTCCCATCGCCAGGCTCCCCTCCCGCAGCTCGCGGGGCACCGCCTGCATCGCGTCGTAGGAGATCGTCGCGATGGTCGGCAGGATCATGAAGGTGACGACGATCGCGGCCGGCAGGAGGCCGAAGCCGTTGAAGAAGATGCCCCCCGCGAGGAAGTTCATGAGGCGGCGCAGGAGGGGCACGACCACGATCAGGCCGATCAGGCCGAAGATGACCGAGGGAATCCCCAGGAACAGCTCGATCGCCTTGCGCATCGGCGATCGGATGCGGGCCGGCGCCGCTTCCGAGAGGAAGATGGCGACGCCCAGCGAGAGCGGAACGGCGAAGAGCAGGCTCACGAGCACGAGGGCGAAGGACCCGATGATGAAGTACAGGATGCCGAAGTTTTCCTCCGCGTCCCACGTATGCGAGAGGAAGAAGGCCCCGGCGCTCAGGCGGCTCTGCGTAAAGGTCTGGTAGGCCTGCGAGCCGACGAAGTAGTACACCATCGCCATGGCGAGGATGATGATCAGCGCGCTCGCGACGAACACGATCCGCCCCGAGGCGTCGGCGATCGTACCGCGCCTCAGGCGAGGACGCTTGGCAGGGATGCTGGTCGTATTCATTCGCGCGCGCGCCCTTCCGATCTACTTGCTCATGGGAAGCGGATGGGTCGCCAGGGCTTCCTTGGAAAGCTGGCTCACCTGCAGATAGCCGAGGGCGGGAAGCAGGGTACCCTGGACATCCGCCTTGACCGAGTAGTCGAGGAAGGCCTGCTCCACGCTGTTCCCCTTGGGTTTCCCCTTCGTATAGGCGTGCTCGAAGCTCCAGAACTTGTACTTGCCCGTATTGATGTTCGCGGCGGTGGCCCCGTAGCCGTCGATGCAGATCGGGAAGATGTCGGAGAACGCCGGATTGAGCACGAAGCCCGTGGCGATGTAGCCGATGGCGCCCTGCCCGGAGTTGATCGCCGTGGCCACGGCCCCGGTGCTGTCCTGCTGCAGCGTCATGCCCGCGCTCTCGCTCGCCCCGCCCAGCACGTACTTCTTGAAGGTCGCGCGGGTCCCCGACGCGAGCGGCCGGTTGACGACCGTGATCGCCTCGTTCGGCCCGCCGATCTCCGCCCAGTTGCCCACCTTCCCCGTGTAGATGTCGATGACCTGCTGCGTCGTGAGGTTCGTGACCTTGTCGCTGATGTCCTTGCTGACCACCAGCGTAAAGGCGACGACGGCCACGCGATGGTCCACGAGGTCCTTGAACGAGGCCGGCGTCGAGCTCTCCTGCGCGAAGAAGTCCGACATGCCGATCTTCACGCTCCCCGCCTCGACGTCCTTAAGGCCGTTGCCGGAGCCGTTCGCGATCGCGGTCGTGCTGCTTCCCATCCCCTGGTCGAAGTACTTGGCCGCGTTCAGGAAAAAGGGCTGGAGCGCGGACGAGCCGTCGATCGAGAGAGTCTGACCCTTGAGTCCGCCGATCGCCGCGGGCGGAGCGGGAGTCGTGCCCGGGTTCGGAGGCGTCAGGTCGGCGATGGCGACTTTGGCCGCCGTGAGCGACGCGGCGTTCGCGCCCTGGGCGACGATGCGCCCTCCGAGGGCGGAAGCCGCCGCCGTCGCGACGAGCGCGAGGGCGGCGATCGTGTTTCTTTTCATTCCATTCCTCCATGGGATTGCCGTTTCGGGCCCGCGCGGCGGGCCG
>CAYNFM010000171.1:0-4990 GCA_964396415.1 uncultured Treponemataceae bacterium
TGGTTCTGGGTGGAGGAACTGACGTTCCCGTCGACTGCAAGACGGGTAAGGAAGGCGTTTATTTCCTTTTCGCCGAGGGAAGCGAGGGCGTGCCCCTTGTGCCCCTCGAGGAAGCGTCTGACCCATTGGGCGTATGCCTGAATCGTACGGGGGCTGTAATGGCGGGATTCGAGGGCTCGCTCGAGGGCTCGTAGCGTCTCGTCGAAAAAACCGGCTGGGCTGGCGTCGCGTGAATCAAAAAGACTGAACATGCCCGTATCATAAAGGGCATCGAGCAGCCTTTCTCCCTCCGCCCTGCCGTTCGGAATGAGCCAGGCTTGGTCGCCAGCTGACCATCTTCGGCCGGGGACTGTACGCATCGATTCGACGACTTTTGGGTCGAAGGGAAAGCGGACGACAAGGAACTCTTCGGAATGGCGAGCAATGGAGACGACCATGACGGCGAGCTCCTCGTGTTTTGGTATCGATAAATGGGTCGAAAAGCAGATTATTGCCGCCATTGCGGGCTGTCAATCCGTATCTTCGGTTTTCGCTCTCAAGGGGAGGTCCTTTCAAAATGAAATGCCTTAGGAAAGGATGCTCATTGTTTTACGTCGTATGTCTCGCCCACTGGTCAAGGTTGGCATTTTCACTGTTCCCAGGCCTCAGAAAGTCTAATTTTCTCACATTATCTAGCTGGAGACGATTCGTATCTGGCTAGATATGGGCAAAATCTAGCTAGATAACATCGATATCTAGCTAGATATGCCCTGTATCTAGCGAGATAACGTCCAAGATTCAGTGATCATTGCCTCATTTTCCAGTGGTCCCGATTCCCTTTTTGACTGATGCAGGCCTCATTTATGGCAGGATTTCTGTTTCCGCTTCGTGCAATTTCCCATTTAATTTCTTACGTCGAAGGCTCTTGGATATATGCCCGAACTAAGCCATGATCCACTTCTATCGACAGGAAACGCGAGGCACGAATGAATCCAAATGCGAGATTGCGAAGGCTGGCGCTCGGCCTATCTGTGCTCGCGTTCGTGGCGGCTTCGGCTCCGGCGGAAAGCGCCACGGCGCTTTCCGATGACGCGACAGTCTCTCTCCTAACATTATGGCCCGGAAATGAAATCTATCTGGCTTTCGGTCATTCGGCCCTACGGATCAGGGATCCCAGGAGAAATATCGACGTTGTATTTAATTATGGTACGTTTGACCTCGAGGACCCGCTGTTCGTTCCGAAATTCGTGAAAGGCGACTTAAACTACTACCTGGACTATTACCCGTTTGGCGAGGATTTCGCCTTCGATAAAAAGACCGAGAATCGAGCCTGGTACGAGCAGATCCTGGATCTCAATGCATCCCAGGCGAATGCTTTGTACGATTTCCTCATGGATAACGCCCGTCCCGAGAAAAGATACTATCGCTATGACTTCATAAAGGATAATTGCGCCACCAGAATCCGGGACGCGCTGCTCAAGGTGCTGGGGCCGGCGCTCAGTTTCGATCCCCACGATGCCCGATCGCCTCGGAAGAGCTACCGTCAAATGATCGACGAGTTCGTCATCGATAGGCCATTCTATCATTTCATGTTCTACCCCGTTCTCGGGATGGCTTCCGACAAGCAGGTTACTTCATTCGAATCCCAGTTCCTTCCGCTCTACATGATGAAAGTTTTCGAGGTGTCGACGATTGTCGATAATGGGAAAGAAGAGCCTCTGGTTCGGTCTTCCAGGCCCCTCTATACTCCGGCAGTGACGATTGGTCGGGGTATCAAATGGGCTGATCCGGAGTATGTTATTTGGCCCTGTGCAGTGCTCGCCCTTTTTTTCACGATCCGCAATTTCTCTATTTTAAGGAAGGATGGAACAATTCCGCCGCGCCGCGCCATTTTCCGTTTCCTCGATGCTTTTCTCTTTTTTATCGTTGGTCTCTTGGGTTGCCTCGTCTTTTACCTCGCTGTCTTTTCGGTACACTCGGCGGCTAAAGGGAATCTCAGCATAGTCTGGCTGCTTCCTACCAACTTGGTCGCAGCCTTTTTCATTTGGCGCGGGCCGGTCCCAAAGGCAATTTCGTGGTATTTTGCCGTCGTAGCCGCGCTTTGCGCGCTGCCGATTCTGACCTGGCCTGTTTGGCCGCAGCGAATGGATCCGAGGATGATCCCGTTAATAGTCATGATCGCGACGCGAGCCTGTTGGTACTGTTTATCTACCCGGAGCTCGACCCAGGATCCGAAGGCCGGGCTCGCTCGGGGGGACAGGCTCCCCTGACCGCGAAGGCCGATGCCTAGGCTATCGAAATTGGTCACGAAATACTAAAGGTCCTCTAACCTTCGGATCGGGACAAGCAGGGGATAATGACTTTGGAGTCTACCCATGGTCAAGACGACGCCGAAGTCCGACACGATCGATATCGAGGCAAAGTACTTCCTGAACGCCGAGGGAGTAGACTATTGCGTAAGGAATAGGATCCCCGTCCGCGATTTGCACGGCCGCGACATGAGCCGCGCGAGCGGCTTCGAATGGCGGAAGTGCGGGGTCGAGACGCTCTCGAGGCTCGTGTCCGGGGGCTTCCTTTCGGCCATCGAGGCGATGCGTCCCGAATTCGCTTCCGCGCGCGAGCCCCTCGTCAGGCTGGCGGACGTCGTGCTGTCGGGATTCCTCGTCTCCCGCTTCAGGTCCGACCTGAAGGGACGCGTCTTTCTGGAGCCGTCCATATCCGCGCTCAGGACGGCGATGCTCGAGGATGAGCGGCTCAGGCGCGCGACTTCGTCCAGGTTCGAGAAAGGCGACTGGATCGATCCGCTCCGATCGGCGATCCGCTCCGCATGCGCGGCCGAGGCCGCCCTTCGCCCCCCGATCGAGGAGGGAGGGGAGCTCGAGGCGCGCTGTCTGCAATTGATCCGCGCGATCGACAAGGATACCCTTCTTGCGCTCGCCCTCGCGGGGAAGACTCCCATCGACGGGGTAGCGGGGATCGTCCTCGCCTATGCCGGGCGTATGGGCGTCGCCGAGTACCTCTCGCCCATGCTGGTGGAATTCGTCCAGCTGGCGGAAAAATCCTATCTCCATAACCTCGCTGAGAGGGATAGATACGTTCGGACCCATCCGCAGGAGCTCCAGCGCCTCCTCGCGAGCCCGAGCTTCCGCGAGAAGCTCATGGAGATCGCCGCGAGCCGCGGCGAGTCCATGCTCCTCAGGATCGAATTCTCCTCTCCCCGGCTCGGCTCCGGAGGAGGGAATCGTTTGGACATATCCACCAGGACGCGGGGCCTCATCGGGTACGGCTCGCGCTACGACTTCGTGAACAGCAAATCCAAGGAGGTCAGGACCATGGACCTCGCCGCCCTGCTCACCATAGCGGCGGGAAACGACGGCGGGGCGAAGCTCGGCCTCGTCTACCATACCAACCTCGCGAAGGCCTGCGCGAAGGAGGCGGTGATATTCTCATCGAGCGTCATCCTCGACGAGCGCAAGGACGAGACCGTCGTAACCATGAGCGTGACCGTATAAAAAAGCCGGCGTTTCCGCCGACTCAGCTCGATCCGGAGACTGAACCTAGGGATGCACTCGATGTCTTATCGAGACGGGCCGCCGCATGCCGGCGGCCTGTCCGGGTTTTCCCGGACGAGCCGTCGCCGATGGCGATGAGCCTAGAACTTGTAGGTATAGGTGACGCCGATCCGGAGATCGGAATAGGGGACTACGTCGTTATTATAGCCGGTGTTGGGAGCGTACTTTCCGTTGTTGAGACCGGAGAACGAAGTGGTTTGGCCGACCTTGTTGAAGCGCCAGCCGGCATCGACGACGAAGGCGCCGACCTTGGGTATGGAGATGCTGTAATTGAGACCCGGCTGGATGTAGGTGTCATCGAAGGGCTGGCTCGAGCCGGCGACGGTGTATGAGGGGTTGGTCGTGGCCAACGAGATCCGTGCCTGGACGTAGGGCTTGAGGCCGGGGACGAGCTTCATGAAGCCCAGGTCGTAGGTCAGCTTGGGCTCGAGGTACATGTCGTAGTACTGGCTATTGTCGTTGTAGGCGTTGTAGTAATCGAGCTGAACGTCCAGCTGGGTGCCGTAGGCGCCGGCCGATACCTTGGGCAGGAGGTCGGTCAGCCAGGGCGTGGGGCTCACTGCGTACAATACGCCGACTCCGGCTTGGACCCAGGTGGTCTTGTCGAAGCTGTACTTATAGAAAGCCTTGAGGTTGATCGTGGGAATGAAGCTGTCGGCGCCGTCGAGGGGATAGTTCTTCGAGCTGGTCTTGGGACCGACGGGCAGATAGCCGGATTCCTTATAAGCGTACTTCAATTCGCTGTAGCCGCCCGCGTCGGCCGGGTTGTAATAGTACATGGGGACCGCGAGGGTGATGTCGGCGCCGTAGCCGAGATACTCGGCGAGGGGGGTGATCAGGCCGACGTTCTGGCCCGACTCCACGGCGTTGTTGGATACGTTGCCGGTATAGAAGCCGTACCAGCCGTCGTCGCCCAGGGCGAACTTCAGGGTGTTGGAGCCGTCCAAGGGGAGCGTAAAGGTATACTTGCCGTTCCAGTTGGCCGAGGGCGAGTACTTAGCGCTCTGCCCGTTCGTGGTGGCGTTTTGAAAATTGGCGTAGACCCCGGTCGGGTCCGTGTCGTAAACGCCCGCGCCCAGGTCGAGCTGGTTTTGCGGAGCGGGGGCGGGAGCCGCGGTTTGCGCGAAGGCGAGGCCCGTCATCGCGACGAGCATCGATAATACGAGGGTCTTTCTCATGTTGTCTCCTTTTCTCCTGTGCGATAATGGGCGCCGCGGCGTCGCGAGCCCGCGCGAGCGGGAAAGCTTCATCTGTTCCTCCTAGACTGGGTTCCGGATAATGCGGTTCGCGCGAATGATGGCAGTCGCGAATTAATGTTCCATTCGGTTTATATTAAAAGTTCCCATCGAATTATTAAAATATCGTTCATCGTCAATCCCGAATGCGGTAGCCCACGCCCCGCACCGTCTCGATCTCGTCGCCGTAGTCGCCGAGCTTGC
>CAYNFM010000172.1:0-4842 GCA_964396415.1 uncultured Treponemataceae bacterium
ACGAACTCGTGGCCCGAGACGAAGGAGAGGTCGTGCTCGGTCTCGAGGAATTCGAGGAGGCCGGCGGCCTCGGACTCTATGATCTCCTTCTTCTTCTGCCGCATGTACTCGAGGGAGATGGGCCTGTCCTCCTGCCAGCTCTCGGCCGCGAGGCGGTTCAGGTTCATCAGGTTGAGGCCGGAGGCGAGGGCGGCGACTTGGGCGCTCCCGAGCCCCTTGTCGAGGAGGAGCTGGCCCTGGGCCTCGAGGAAGCCCATGAACTGGGCCCTCACCGTCTCGTCGGGTATCGGGATCTCCACCTTGACCGTGCTCGGGCTCGCGGAGATGCGGGGATTGAGGTCGGCGAGGTTCTCGGTGAGGAGGATGACCGAGACGTCGCCCCGGGTGAACACGGGCTCGTGGGACCAGCGATTGAGGGTCACGAAGCAGTAGCGGTCCTCCTCGGAGAGCCTGGCGACGTCGCTCGCCGGGGCCACGGTCTCCGCGTAGTCGACGATGAGGACGATGCGGCGCTTCAGCGGGATCTGCGTGAGGAAGTACTCCTCCAGGTAGGGGAAGACCCCGCTCGGATCCTTGGCCAGGAAGTCCTCGTCGCCCGAGTCGGGATGGCGGCCGCGCATCGCGGCGAGATAGTCGCGCTCCATCTGCCTCTCGCAGAAGCTCACGCCGCTCGAGCGGTCGAAGAAGGCTATGACGTCCTTGTTGCCGAAGAGCACCTCGGATATATATTCCTGTATCTTCACGAATAGGAACTCGCCCTCGTTCATCTTGTGGGGGAGGAAGTCCCGGATGTTGCCGTGGACGATGTAGAGGTTGGCCGTCTTGGAGCAATACTTGTACGAGAGTTCCTGCGCCCATGCCGGCAATATCTTGATGAAGGGAAGGTTCTTGACGATGAGCTGATCTTTCATGGTCCCTCTTTTCGAAGTATGCACCAACATGGGCAGTACAACAAGGAGTTTTGACAGGATGGCGATCCGAGCCCATACTGATTGAGCGGCCGTTGCGACGCGCGCCGCGGAAACGGAGGAACGGCGATGGCAGAGCTGGAGAAGGACCAGCGCGGAGAGGTCCGCGCCTGGGTGGCGGCGGCGAACATGGGCTTGGGGCACAAGAGGGCGATCCGGCCCCTGTGGGACATCGCGGAGGGGGGACTCATAGTCGTCAACGATCCGTCGGTCGCCGGTCCCGACGAGCTCAAGGTTTGGGAGCAGCTCCTTTCGGTCTACGAGCGACTCTCGCGCGCCAAGCGCATCCCGCTCATCGGAAACGCCCTCTTCGGGATAATGGACTATTTCCAGCAGATCCAGCCCCCCTATCCCCGAGTCGACCTGTCAAAGCCTTCGATACAGACCAAGTGGACCGAGGGAATGGTCAGGAAGGGACTTTGCGAGGGCATGATCGAGCGGATCGAGTCGAAGCCCCTTCCCTTCATAACCTCCTACTACGCGGCGGCGATCGCCGCCGACATGGCCGGCTACGGACGCGTCTATTGCATAATCTGCGACGCGGATATAAACCGCGTCTGGGTCGCCTCGGATCCCCGCGCGTCGAGGATCGAATACCTCGTGCCCTGCGGCTCCGTGCTGCGCCGGCTCAAGCAATACGGGGTGCCGGACGAGCGCCTCTTCATGACCGGCTTCCCCCTGCCCAAGGAACTCCTCGGCGGCCCGGAACTCGGCCTCCTCAAGGCCGACCTGGGCCAGAGGCTGCGCTACCTAGATCCGCAGGACCGTTTTTGGCCGCTCCACGAGCAGAGCGTCGCGCATTTCCTCGGCCGGGAGAACTGCAAGGCCCGACGGAAGCGCAAGTTGACTCTCGCCTTCGCCGTCGGCGGCGCCGGGGCGCAGAAGGAGATCGGGGCCGAGGCCCTCGCGAGCCTCAAAGCCAAGATCCTGGGGGGCGAGCTCGCGATGAACCTCGTCTGCGGCGTCCGCTCGGAAGTGCGCGCCTACTACGAGGCGTTCGTGAAGGCCCAGGGCCTCGAAGACTGCGCGGACGTGAGGATAATCGGCGGCCGAGGCGACGAAGAGTACTTCGATTCCTTCAATGCCAGCCTGCGCGATACGGACATCCTCTGGACGAAGCCGTCGGAGATGTCCTTTTACGTCGGCCTGGGCATTCCCCTCATCGTGGCTCCCACCATCGGGGCTCAGGAGACCTTCAACCGGAATTGGCTCGAGGAGATCCAGGCGGGGATTCCGCAGTCCGATCCGCGCTACGCGAACGAGTGGCTCTTCGAGCTCCTGGTGCAGGGACGCTTCGCCGAGGCCGCGTGGAGCGGCTTCCTCAAGGCCCGCAAGTACGGAACCTACAAGATCCACGAGCTCTTGGCGACGGGCACGATGGCCCGCTCGGGGGATCCTCTGACGCGGTAGGATATGCTCGACGTTTCCCCTTGACGGAGCCTATTCCGATCACGAATTTAGACATATGGACAGGATGCGCCTGATGACCCTCGGACGAGAGAATGGTCATGAATGCAAAGACTCTGCAACGGGTAATTGAGCTGGTATTACTCGCGGGAGCAGTATCTGCCTCGCCAGGGTCGGCGCAAAATATCGCGATTCCAATCGATAAGCCTATAGCGGATGACAGGGAATTCTTTGCGAATACCATAGCCGACGTCGCGGAGACCGCGGAACAGAGTGTCGTCCATATCGATACGACAGGCACTATGCTCCAACAGCTCCCTATAAAGGGGCCTTTCGGCTACCATGCGCCGCAGGATACTTCTGCTATTGTCCCCGTAAGCGGCCTCGGAAGCGGCATTCTTCTCGATCGAGACGGTCACATTCTCACCAATAATCACGTAGTAGAAAACGCCGATGCCATTTCAGTACGGTTTTTCGACGGTACCACGAAGTCGGCGAAGCTGGTCGGTTCCGATCCCTACGCCGATCTCGCGATAGTGCAAGTCGAGGGACCCGTCAATGTCCCGATCGCGCGATTAGGCGACTCGGACGCCATGCGCGTCGGGGATTGGGTCGTGGCGATCGGCTCTCCGGAGGGTCTCGATTGGACGGTGACGGCTGGAATCATCAGCGCCAAGCACCGCAGGGACGTCGGCGGAGAGGAATCCACCGGATTGGAAGATTATATCCAGACCGATGCGCCCATCAACCGAGGCAATTCGGGAGGGCCTCTCCTAAACCTGGATGGAGAGGTGATCGGCGTCAATACGGTCATCGTATCGGAGAGCAACGGATCGGAGGGGCTCGGCTTCGCCATTCCGGTGTCTCTCGTGAGGAAAATCGCGGACAGTCTGATTCGAATCGGGAAGGTGATCCGAGGCGATCTGGGTATGAAATTCCAGGACCTGACCCCGACGATCGGCGAAGCCCTCAAGCTGCCCCCTAACACCCTCGGGGTGGCGATCGTGGAGGTCATACCCGAAGGTCCCGCCGACTCCGCGGGCCTTAAGCAAGGCGATGTCATCCTGCACTATGACGGCGCCGCAGTCTCCTCCTCCATCTATCTGAAAAAGGCCATAGCGGCGTCGAAGCCGGGAGACAGCATTCGCCTCGACATCGTTCGCGACGGCAAGCCTTCCCAGGTAAGCGCGACGGTCGAGGACCAGTTCGCGCTTCTTAAGCGCGTCGCGGCTCGGCCCGCCTATAAGATCCTCGGGCTGATCGTGCAGACTCTGGACGCCGACGCGGCCAAGAATCTCGGGCTATCCAGCCCCACGGGCGTAATCGTCACCGAAGTGGTCCCCGGCAGCCCCGCCGATCAGGCCAACATCAACGTCGGCGACGTCATCTTCATGGTGGGGAACGCATCGGTGACGAACCCGAACGACTTCAGGGAAAGGATCGCCGATGCGACGAAGTCGAAGTCCGTCCTCCTCCTCATCCACGATGCGAGCACCGGCATGGTGGGATATCTCAATGTCCCCTTGAAGCGCTGAGCGGGAGGGACCGGTCCGGCCTCCCGCCGCCTCGCCTGAATCAGGCGAGGCTCGCCAGCAACCGGAACATCGGCAATGACTGGCGGTAGTACAGGATGTACGCGGCGCTGGCCCCATTTATCGTCGAAGGCATCTTCATCTTTGCGGGCACGATTAAAGCGTTATCCCCGACCCTGGTCCCCGTGATGCCCTTGGCTGATATCTGCGGCCTCGTCATCGTTGCCGTTCATTGAAACTCAATCGAGAATTCCCAATGATTGTCAGAGGAACGCACCAAGGTCGTGGTTCTTGAAAGCTTCGAAGAAATACGCCGACTTCAAGGAATATCTGAAGGATTGCCCGGAAGATGTCCGGTTTCGATTGCTCGCTATTATGAACATTATTCGTGAGATCGTTCCGACTGCCAAAGAGCGGATCAGCTACAATATGCCGGCATATTTTCACAAGGGACGGCCGGTCTATTTCTGCGCCTTCAAGAATCACATCGGATTCTATCCGGCGAGCATGACCGTTTTTACGGCTTTCCGGGAAGAGCTATCAGGTTACGTACAGAGCGGCCATGGGACGGTTCAGTTTCAGCATGGCGAGCCATTGCCGCAAGGACTCATTCGCAAAATCATAGAGTTCCGAGTCGGGGAGAATGAGAGCAAGAGCGAACAGTTTTCGAGACGACCATTGACTGGATGAAGCGCTGCGAAACGCGAGCAAGGTTTTGGTTGCTTTTGCAAAAGTCGTCTGACTTTTGCAAAAGCCTCGATTTATAGAACAAACACCATTGACCCGCCAGCTATTCAGTGTTACTGTATAGTTGTAGTAAGTATCACTGCATATCAGTCATACAGAATTGCAAGGAGAGCTTGTGCTGGAAAATTTGACGGAAATGCTCAAAGGCGTGCTTGAGGGCTGTGTTCTTGAAATCATTAGCCGCAAAG
>CAYNFM010000173.1:0-4817 GCA_964396415.1 uncultured Treponemataceae bacterium
CCTCGCATCCTGTTGATTTTACACCGGAGCTGGGGCATTTTGAAAGTATGCGGCGATCCTTCCTCCTAGCCATATTCCTTTCAGGCATCCTCGCGGGCGCGAAAGCGCAAGACGCGACCAACGAGTTCGATGCGGACATTTCGGCTTCCGGACTCGTTCCCGTAAGCTGGGCGGCGGACAGCCCGACCCTCGCCCATTTGGGCTTCGATGCCCTCTTCGGATTCGAGTACGACTCGCCCATCTCCCTGCAGTTCCGCGTGGAAGGTGGATACCTCCGCGTCTCGGCCTCGTACATCTCGTCAGACGGCGAGCTTTATCGGGGCTGGGAGGGCCTTCGCATAGCCTTCTTTGGTGGCTACGCGTTTGCCCCCGTTCCGGTCGGGAAGCTTGGCCGCCTCGACGCGAGCGTTTTAGTCGGAGGAGCCCTGACCGCGGCAGACTATCTCGATACAGCCTTGGCCTACGCCTATCCTTCATGGATCCTCGAGCCGCGCCTCCTCCTGCGCATTCCCGGTCATGGAGGTTCCGCATCGGTGCAGGGCCCCTGGATGGCCATCCCCTGCGAGCTGATGTTTCGTGCCGGCGCCTATAGCCTCGTTCCGGGCCTGAGCCTGGGCTGGCGATACCGATTGGGGGCGATACGATGAGCTTGAATCGATGGTGCCGGGTTTTATACTTAGGATTCATCGCCGGCGCGCTCGCCCTCGTCTTCGCATCATGCGCGCAGAAGGTAGAGATAACCGCCCTGCGTTATGCGCTCGTATATGGGGTTTCGACATACCAAAGCATGTATCTCGAGTCCGATCAATACTATCCTTATACATCGACACCGGCTCCTTCGAAGTTAATTAATTTGTCTTATTCAGATGACGACGCCAATTCCATCGCCGCCCTAATGCAAGGCGAGGGCTGTACCGTTTACAGTCGAATAAAAGGGGATGTGATCTCGAATGACCCCGCTCAGGATTCCACCCCGAATAAACCGACTAAAGCTCAAATGCTGGCCGACATCAGTCGATTGGCGTCGATCAGTTCGGATGCGACCGTGATCTTGTATTTCTCGGGCCATGGAACCACTAACGGCGGTACTCCTTATATCGTCCCCTATGAAGGCGTTACCGATGCCGTAAATTACAGTATCGACCTTTCCGCATGCGTATCACCGTCGGACTTAAACGGGATGTTGTCGCAATTGCCTACGAAAAACCTCATTGTCATTTTCGACACATGCTATTCCGGTGGCTTCGTCTCTCCCGGCAGCGCGATCGACGCGTCTCCCCAGGATTATTCATCGATGCCTTCCTTTTCGGCCTTCTCGACGGCGGTCGCCAACTTCGGCAGCCTCCTATCGGCCAACGCATCGGCGAGCGGGCAGAAAGCGCCCATCGTGATCTCGGCGGCCGGATCGGAGGAATCGTCATACGACGGCACGACGGCGATGCAGCATGGGGTCTTCACCTATTTCCTCCTGCAGGCAGCGAGCAAGGGCGACAGCAACGGAGATGGTGTCGTAACCACGACGGAGGCCTTCGCCTATACGCAAAAAGCCATTATTTCCTGGGGCTCCTCCCTGACGGCCGCCGACTATGCAAATTTTGCCCCATTCCTCCCCCACATATCCGGCGGGACGCGGGACCTTGTGCTATTCACGGATTGAATGTAAAAAATACCTCATATGAAATTGATTTCTACAATAGCGCTCCCCCTGATTCGGGTGCTGGCCTTGGTGGTGCTTTTCCTCGTTCCGGCCGCGACCCAGGGCCAGGGATCGAGTCCCGCTTACACCCTCTCGACCAGCGCGAGCATGGGCATGCTCTACGGCTCGGCCTTCGAGGAGCTATACAATCAGTCGGTCGCGACCGACTACAAGAACAGCGAGCTCTGGTGGCCTTTCCAGCCCTTGTTCTACGCGGGCGCCGGCCTCGACTTCAGGTCCAGGCTCGGGATATTCGCGAGCCTGGACCTGCGAGAGGGCCTGGACGGAAGGACGGGCACCATGACCGATTCCGACTTCCTGAACGGCGACGGGGTCAAGACCAACTATTCCGAAAGCGACTGCTACACGGAGCGCGCTATCCTCCTCGACCTCAAGGTCGGCTACGAGGCTCCGCTCGTGCCTAGATTGAGGCTCGGGGGCTTCGTGGGCTTTTCCTACATGGATTTCAAATGGTCCGCGCGCGACGGCTACTATCAGTATCCGACGAGCGGCTCGGGCTATTACATCGATTCCAGCGGCGTAGTCCAGGATCCCAAGCCCTATACGCCCTGGTCCGCGGGCGAGACCAAGACGCCCATTTACGGCACGGGCATACTCTACGAGCAGGCCTACCTGATCGGGTCCCTGGGCGTCAGGGCCTCCTATCGGATTCTCGACGCGCTGACCCTCGCCGGCTCGTGCTCCGTGGCGCCTCTCGCCTTCTGCTACACGGAAGACAATCACGAGCTCAGGACGATCGATTTCTACTCGACGCTCAAGGGCGGGATCATGGTGGAGCCGGATATAAGCGCCGAGTACGCGATCAAGCCGGGCGCTTCGCTCAAGCTCGCCCTCGCGTTCCGAAGCCTCTTCAATCTCAAAGGGGACATTACCCAGGTGGACCAAGGCACGACGTCGACGGAGTCGGGTTACGACTATTACGCCGGCCCCGATTCCTCCACGACGGGGGCGAACGATTCGGGCGCATCCATCTCGATGCTCGACGTGAGCCTCGTCTTCAGACTCGTATTCTAAGGATAGGAGGAAACGATGCGACGCGCGATCGCGCTTTTGGGCGTCTTGGGCACGGCCCTCCTGCTCGCCTTTTCCCTCGCGGGCTGCCCGACGCCGGCCAGCTACGGCTCGACGATCACGCCCGTCTACGCCGCGACGAACTCCGGGCTCTACGTCTTCAACGGCTCGTCATGGAAGAATTATACTTATGCGAATACGGGCGGCGGTCTCGCGAGCGACGATGTCTCGAGCGTAGTCGTATCCGGTTCCGGTTCGGGCGCCGCGGTTTTCGCCGCTACGGCCGATAGCGGCATTTCCATGTTCGACGGCTCGACCTGGCAGACGTGGACGGTGGGGACCGACGGACTCGGGGGCAACGCGGTAAGCGATCTTTTCCTCGGCTCGGCCAACCTGTACGCCGCGACGTCGGGAGGCCTGTCGATCCGAAACTACAGCAATTATTCCGCCGCCAAGCCCTGGACGAACGATGGCACGGTTGCGGGAGGGTCTCCGGTGACCTGCGTCTACCCCTATGGCACTTACACCTACGTCGGTTCGAGCGCCGGCCTTTTCGTCTACAACGGAACGAGCACGGCGCCCCTCTTCACCTTTACGCCGAGCAGTATCGTCCCATCGAGCACTACGATCAGCGCGATCATAGTCGACTCCTCCCAGGATATCATCGCGGCCACCGACAAGGGCTTGAATGTCCTGTACAGCAACGCGACCCCTTTCGCCTTTACCGCCAATAATCAAATCCTGAGCGGCACGGCCGTGCATGGCCTTTATCTCGATGCCGCCAACAATCTCTACGCGGCGAGCGATTCCGGCTTATACGAAGCGACCAGCAAGAGTCAGGGCAAAATCCTAGGGGCTACGCCGGTCTATTGCGTGTACGTCGACGGAGCAGGTACTATCTATGCGGGAACGGCTACCGGACTCGAAGTATCCAAGGACGGCGGCTCGAGTTGGGCGAATAGCCCTTGGAGCGCAAAAGTCAACGGCGTCGTTACGACGGCACCTCTTTATTCTTTCTAGTTTTCGCTTATTCCCTATCGTCGGATGCCTTTTTATCGGGCAATGCGCATAACAGATCCGCTGGGAGGTCCTTATGTCGAAATTCGGCGACAAACTTTTTTATCGCGAAGGGACCTGTCCCTGGTGGCTCTGTCCCGTTTTCGACAATCCCCTTCGGGCCTTGTTTCAGAATCCCGCGAAGATCCTCTCTCCCTATGTCCAGCCGGGCCATACTGTCTTGGATGTCGGTCCTGGCATGGGGTATTTCTCCTTTCCCCTCTCGGACTTGGTCGGCCAGGCCGGCAAGGTCTATGGGCTCGATATTCAAGGGCAAATGCTCGCGCGCCTTCAAAAGAAGGTAAACGCAAAAAAACGCGACAACATCGAACTCAAGCTATACGACGGCGGGGCCTTCGGCCTGGAGGCCCGCTTCGATTTCGTGCTGCTCTTCTGGATGTTCCACGAAGTGAGGAACAAAGAGAGCTTCGTTCGGGAAATCGGCGGCGTGCTCGGAAAGGCTTCCAAGATCCTGATCGTCGAACCCTGGATTCATGTCCTGAAAACGGCCTTCGAGGAGATCCCTCGGCACTTCGAGGGAATAGGGATGAAGCCCGTCGAGTACCCGAAAGTCGCCTTTAGCCGCGCCGTTCTGCTGGAACGCACATAGCGCCAGTACGCTGCCTCAGGACTTGAGATAGACGCCAAGCAGTTCGTAGAGATTCCCCGCCTCTTCGCGAGTCATGGTGACGCCCTTCCCCATGCGCAAATGATCCTCGGCCCATTCGCGCAAATCGAGCTTGGGCTCACGGTCGTTCCAGGCCACGATATTGAGCTCTTTGCGCCAAGCCCTGCCGCTCTCGGAGAGTACGCCGATTTTTTTTACGATCTCGAACCTGATATCCTTCGCGTCTTCCATAGCGCCTCCATTCTCGGATACTACGCGCAGGCGGGCGGCTCTCGATTGAAAACGCCTGAAACGGAGTTCTAGCGGATTCTCCGGCTGCCGGTCTCATCCCAGGCTTTTCCCATCGACCGTCATACCTCGATCCTGAACTCGGCGCCCCTCGGTCCGTTCCGGACGGAGAGCCGG